>JALQYK010000023.1 GCA_023254115.1 Polynucleobacter sp. | reverse complement strand
TTTCAACTGAGCCGAATAGGGATTTTTTTTACTATTCGAAAAGTCATAATTTTTACGCATATATTCACCTCTTATGGATATAAGTTAGATTCATAATTTGTAGCTTTTCTGGCAGAAATTATTCTAATAATTACATTGTAGTTATTAAATACATACAGTAACTAAGCAAGCAAGGTCTCTTAAGAATTTTCAGAAAATTCCTACACAAGAATCAGTAAACGCTGACTTTCAGAACACCTCAGGATTGGCATCATCTATCGATGTCTTCGCTTACAAACACTGACGGTTTTACCTTGATTGAAATTTTGATCGCCATTAACTTGCTTGGCGGATCGTATTTTGTTATTTCCTCCACACAACAGTTTGTCAGCAGCTATTCACTCAAACTTGAACGTGATTTTTTTGAGCTTATAGGGCTGAGTAATCAGCATGAGCTCTCTATTGCTCTACTTGAGTTGGGTGATGAATGAACCTAATTGAGTTATTAATTTCATGCCTCCTAGGCAGCATCGTTTTGATGAGCATCACTCAATCTGGGCATCAGATTTATCAAAGTATCGAGAGACATTTAGTTCGAGTAACTTTGCATAACGAAGCATTACAAGCGATTCAGGTGATGGGGCAAGCCATACAAACAGCGAGCCTGCCTAAAGGTGGCACATTCATACTGATGGCAAAAGATAGTTCTGGCATGAGTAATAGTCACGCTGGTCAGTTTCAGGTACGCAAAGGTGCCGCCAGTGTAGATGGCTCGGATGCCTTTTATACCAACCACGCAGATGAATCGATTGGGTATCAAGCATTCTTTATTCAATACCAAGGTCACCATGAACTACGTGAAGGCGTTCTTTATTTACAAACCAAGAATAAAAAAGGACGCCTACAAAATGATGCATTGATTGGACACGTTCAATCAATGCAAATACAGGCTGGCATTAAGAGTGGTCAAAGTATGGAATGGCATGAGCCTTACGAGTTAAGCGAACGAGTGTCAAAAAGTAGACCTCATTGGAATCAAGTCCGAGCATTAAAGATACACATCAAACTTCATAAAAATAGGCATAGCCTTGAAATCGAGAAAATATTTGCACTGCGACACTCCTAATGATGTGCCTTTCTGTAGACAAGCTGGCTATGTCATTCCAAGCATCCTAGGATTTTTATTACTCATAAGCCTAGCAACCATCTCAGCATTGAATATTGCTGCCACACATATTCGAATGATTCAAAGTGAAAGCGATTACTTAAAGACTTTTATTTCAGCAGAACGATCGTTGATCGAAGCTGAAAGAAACTTGAGTCTGGGCCTTAATGTGAGTAATGCAGTTGAGGTTGAGGCCTTCAAACCAAAATACTTTCGCAATAAATCAGGGATTAGTAGCCAACACTACAAGCTTACTAGCTCAGCCAAGTCACCACTTACTCATGTACAACTACAAAGCACGATTCGAATTGATACCCCTCACACCGCATCAAAAGATCAAACCAAAAAAATTGAACGACTTCATTGGAAGAAGTTATGAAGGTGGCAATGATCAGCGTGGTTCGACCGGCTTTACTCTCATTGAGGTGCTGATTTGTGCTTTTTTAATTGCAATTATTGCTAGCACATTCATAGAATCATTTAGCCGCCAAATAGCTCAACAACAATTAAATGAAGTGGCCTATGCTTTTATTCAAGATGCTCAATTAACAAGGCAACTATCTCGTCAACTGAATACGAAAGTAAGCCTGCAACCCGCCAACGAAAGAGGCTCTCAAAATTGGTCGAATGGCTGGGTAATTATTCAACCCACTGATAGCTCGATGAGAGGACTATTGCTCAAAACATACCCGCTGAATCAACCTCATTTAAATGCTCAAGTTCAGATTGCTACTGATCTATTAAAAGATAGCCAACAGTTTACGGATATGAGTGCACCCAACAAAGCACGGCATATTAGTTTTTTGAATGGGGAGCCCGCACTACTACATAACGGTGGGTTTGTGGCGAGTCGAATCATTTGGCAACATAAAGGCCACCCCGAGTTAATGCGCCACGTGATTTTGGGACCAGGCGGTCGTTGGAGAATTTGTGATCCAGGAAAAGATTCTCAAAAATGCCTGTAAAGTAGATATCACCTCTAAAATGAGACACGTTGTTATTAATAACTTGCCATGTATAACCAAGAAGACCATGACTATATGAATATGGCCTTGGCAGAAGCCAAGAAGTCACTATTCATCAGCAACCCAAATCCTCGGGTAGGCTGCGTCATCGTCAAAAATAACCAAGTTATTGGTTTTGGGCACACACAAGCAGCAGGATCTGATCATGCTGAAATAGTTGCCCTGAAAGATGCAAAAGCCAAAGGCTTTGATGTGAGTGGCTCAACGGTATACGTCACTTTAGAACCATGTTGCCATCATGGTCGCACACCTCCATGCACAGAAGCTTTAATTAATGCCAACGTTGCAACAGTCATTGCAGCCATGACCGACCCCAACCCATTGGTTGCAGGTCAAGGTCTGGAAAAACTTCGTACTGCGGGCATTGAAGTACGTTGCGGCCTGCTAGAAAAAGAAGCTTCTGAGTTAAATATCGGTTTTATTCAGCGCATGACCCAAGGTAAACCTTGGGTACGGTTAAAGATAGCCGCCAGTCTTGATGGTAAAACTGCGTTACACAACGGTGTTAGTCAATGGATCACCAGCAGTGATGCCCGTCATGATGGCCACCTGTGGCGAGCTAGAGCTTGTTGTATTTTGACTGGCATTGGCACTGTCAAAGAAGACAATCCTCAACTCAATGTCAGAGATATTGACACTCCAAGACAACCTTTTCGCGTATTAATTGATTCTTTCTTAGAGGTTCCGCTAGATGCAAAAATACTTGATGAGTCGAGTGGCGGCCATACGGTAGTCGTTTGTGGTCAAGTTGATGTCGGGCATTTTGAAAAAATGTCTCAAGCATTGCGAGAAAAAAATGTCACACTCGGTGCACTACCTGATGCATCTAATGGCAAAGGTAACGTGGATCTT
>JALQYK010000070.1 GCA_023254115.1 Polynucleobacter sp. | reverse complement strand
CTAAAGAATACAAAACAGAACCAATAAGCGCTAATTTTCTAGAACCATATTTCGGTAAATTAATACCGCCCCAACTTGCTGTAATACCAAGCATAAAAATGGCGATACTAAAAGTCCAAGCTGTTTCAGAATTAGACCAACCGAAAGTTTCTGTTACCTTTCCTTGAAAAAAACTCCACGCATAAACCGTTCCTAGAAACAAATGTACCAAGGTTGCCATTACTGCGATAAACCATCTCTTCCCTGAATTTTGCATTGCTATTTTGTTGGGTGCTGTGATTGGCCCAGTCTCTTATCTCTGGTTTCCTAACTACTCATTACTGATTGCGGGTTTGGTGGGCGGCACCATTGCGTATAGCGTCGATCTTTCTCTGAGGAAAAAAGCAATTGCCTGAAACGACTGATTTATCAAATATGTTCAATGATGCAGGTATGTGGGCTGCATTAATTGCAGCTTGTTTAGGCACCTACCTATGGCGTGGCTTGGGTGTTTTCTTGTCGGGAAAAATTAGTCAAGACAGCGAAATCTTTAAGTGGTTATCTGCTGTCACTTATGCCATGGTGGCTGCCTTAACACTCAGAATTATTTTGTTGCCAGTGGGTCTTTTGAGTACGGTGCCGATGTATGTTCGTTTAACCGTCAGTGTTTTGGCATTGATTGTGATGTATTCAAAGCCAGGGGAAAGAATGGTGCCCGCATTATTAACAGGCACCTTGGTGCTAGTGCTGTACGCACTAGCAGTCAATTACATCCATTAATCTAAACAGATTAATCTTTGCTGCAAGTTTTAATACCTAGTAATGGGTAAGCTGGGCAAAAGCGGAAAATGCCTGTAGCCATTGGAACTAACCCAATCCAACCCCATGTACCAACTACACCAGTGATTGCAAGAATCACTAAAAGTGCGCCAACAGTAATACGTAAAACGCGGTCGATACCGCCAACATTGCATTGCATCGTGCTCTCCTTATTTTCCACAGTATGTGGTGTACAGTAATTCCATCACTGACATCGCGATGGGACTAGAAATCTTGTAATAAATATGTTTGCCATCTCTGCGCGTTGAAACAACGTTTTCATCGCGCAACACTGCCAACTGTTGAGACAAAGTAGGTTGTTGGATATTGGTGGCTTCTTCTAATTCACCCACGCGTTTCTCGCCTTGGCTTAATTGGCATAGCAACATCAGGCGATCACGATTAGCCAATGTCTTCATCATGCGACATGCGTTGTCTGCATTTGCTCGCATGAGGCTGATATCTAACTGAGGCCTTGCCTCATTAGTTTGAACAATTTCCATATCCATTTAAATTGCTTTCCAAGAAAGATTCATTAATTACATTATATATTATATTTAACTATAAATTGATTAATTGATTGATTTCTATCAAAAACTATTGGATGTCTGAAGGAAGTCATAAATTCAGGTATCGTATAAAACATAAAAAATAGATACAAAAATTAATAAAACCATAAAAAATCGATAGGAGACAGTTGTGCCAAGTCAAAAAGCGTATTTAAATCAATCAGATGTAAAAAAAATTCTTGCAGCAGCTGATGCTCATGCTGAAAAAAACAATTGGGGCGTGAGCATTGCCATTGTTGATGATGGTGGGCATCTACTCGGATTCACAAGACGTGACGCTTGCCCAACGATTTCAACCTACATTGCTCAAGAAAAAGCTAAAGCATCTGCCCTTGGGCGCCGTGAGACCAAAGTTTATGAAGACATCATCAACGGTGGTCGACAGTCATTTTTAAATGCCACCGCTGTTTTACAGGGCACGCTTGAGGGTGGTGTCAACATTGTGGTGGATGGTCAAACGATTGGTGCCATAGGAGTTTCTGGGGCCAAATCAGATCAGGATGCTGAAGTGGCTAAAGCAGGTATTGCTGCTTTGTAATACTGTCTTATTAAGAAAATCCCAGTCATTGACTCACAGGCCTCATAATAGAGCCCTGTGAGTACAGAACAAAACAACACCGAACTAACTTTTGCTGAAATTGGCTTTGCTGAGCCAATTTTGAAAGCCGTCTTAGAGCAAGGTTACACAAAACCGACCCCGATTCAGGCGCAAGCGATGCCTCATGTGATGCAGGGCAGAGATGTGATGGGGGCCGCACAAACTGGCACAGGTAAAACAGCGGCATTTGTTCTACCCATTCTGCAAAATATTTTGCCACTGGCTAGCAGTAGTGCTTCACCAGCAAGACATCCAATTCGTGCTTTGGTATTGACTCCTACACGTGAACTGGCTGACCAAGTAGCAGATAACGCATTCAAATACGCTAAGTACACAGACATTAGAACTGCCGTGGTATTTGGTGGTGTGGATATGTCAGCTCAAACCACCTTGTTACGCTCTGGTGTTGAGTTACTGATTGCAACCCCAGGACGATTGCTTGATCACATCACTCAAAAAACAGCTAATTTGTCACAAGTGCAAATTTTGATTTTGGATGAAGCAGATCGCATGTTAGACATGGGCTTTTTACCGGATTTACAACGTATCATCAGTTTGATTCCTGCGCAGCGACAAACTCTATTGTTCTCGGCAACCTTCTCACCTGAAATTAAAAAATTAGCTCAAAGTTATTTGCGTGATCCGGTGACAATTGAGGTGGCTAGACAAAACGCTGCCGCGGACACTGTACGTCAAGTGATTCACATGGTGCCGTCTGAGCGTAAAAAAGATGCTGTGGTTAAAGTGCTTAACGCACGTATTCAACAAGGTCTTTCTCGTCAGGCGATTGTTTTTACCAACAGTCGCATTGGTTGCAGTAAGTTGGCAAGTGCGCTTGAAAGAAGTGGTATTAAGGCGGGTGCGATTCATGGCGATAAAAGCCAAATTGAACGCATGCAAATTTTGGAATCATTTAAAAATGGCTCCATGGATGTTTTGGTGGCAACAGATGTGGCTGCCAGAGGTCTAGATATTGCTGATATGCCCTGTGTGATCAATCACGAGCTGCCATTCAACGCAGAAGATTATGTTCATCGTATTGGTAGAACCGGTCGTGCTGGTGCGCAAGGCGATGCAATTGCTTTGGTAGATGCTTCAGAAGAAAAATTATTGGCTGATATTGAAAAGCTAATGAATCGAAAGCTTATCAGAATGCCTGTGCCTGACCCGGCTGGTGGCCCAGGTGCTGACCCATTCTTTTATATGCCATATCAAGCAAAAGATAACAAAGGTACTAAAGAAACCGTCACTAACTCTGAATCGACTAAGTCAGGTAACCCATCTATCAAGCCTGGTCCTAAATCTAGTAAACCAGTCGCAGCATTATTGGGTGGTTTTAAAAAATCCAATTAACTTAATTAAGCGAATTTAATCAAACCCTGATTTAAAAGGGTTTGATAGTTGCTAACGGCCATTGCCAACCACTCGGAAACGCTTAGATCAGTGCCAGCTTCATTTTTTTGTAGCAGCCGATAGTCTGTAAGGCCAAGATGCCTTGCGGCATCTCTGAGAGCATTTAAGACATTCTTGGTGCTGCTCACATTGATGGTTGTTGCTTTGGTTTGCTTGCTTAGTTTTTCTTGGTTGTCATCAAGGACCAAGGGTAAGTGAACGTAAGTAGGGGTTTTGTAACCTAATTGTTGTTGTAAGTAGATTTGCCGGGGTGTGTTGTCAAGTAAATCGGCCCCACG
>JALQYK010000115.1 GCA_023254115.1 Polynucleobacter sp. | reverse complement strand
TACGGCAAATCATCCCGCTTACACAACAAAACCGTACTGTCTCTGTGTTCTAGTCCACCATAACCATCACCAACCGCATTGACAATGAAACAATATTGATTAAATGGTGTGCGCGGCTTAACTGGATCAAAGAAGGCAATGTGCGCATCACAAATAGCTTTTAAATCTTTGGTCAATTGCTTTTGATCAACAGGGTCGATCAAACCTTGAATCACCATGCGGTGCGGTGTTCCATAGGATGTCCAATTAACGACTTGGAACTTTCCCATGGCAACTGGATGATCAATCAATGCATCGTAATTAGCAGCTCTATAAAAACCAAAACCATGACAATCCACTTTATGCGCTGGCAAAGTTGTTTCTACTGACCAGTCATCGCTATTCTTCGAAAGAGGTCTAACCAAGTCTAGCTCACAAGGCAGATGCGACGCGCCCAAAACATTCAAACAAAGACTAGTAGCGTTAAAGAACCCACGAGTTTGATCTAAGTATGCAGTTCTGACAGATGTATCAAATGCATAAACTTGATACGACACCTCAACATCACCTTTGGCAGCAATTTCCCAAGTGTGACTATCAATTTTTCTTACCGGAATAGGTTTGTTTTTTGAGCCGGCATGCTTAGCCACAAATGACTCTAGATGCTTCGAAAAATCCCGAATCATGTAACTACCAGGTATCCAAGATGGCAACTGTAGCCTTAAGGAACCCGTTGTTAATGACTTAGGAATAAAAATGGTCACCCCATAGCGGTGACCATTCAAATCAACTGGATTGATGCGATATCTTAAATGAGCCAATTCAAAAAACCATCCATCAAATTAGTTATTTAATTTTTTTCTCAATCTGAGCAAGCGGTACTGAACCAGTAATTCTTGAACCATCAGTAAAGAAGATGGCTGGAGTGCCTGTCACACCAATTTTTTTGCCTAGGGCAATGTTTCTTTCTAATGGATTTGTACAGTCAGTTTTGCCTGTTGGGGCAACAGCATTATTCATCCACTCTGACCAAGCCTTAGATTTATCAGCAGAACACCAAATTTTCTTTGAGGTTGTATGAGAATCAGCTGAAAGCATTGGGATTAAAAATGTGTAAACAGTTGCATTCTCAAGATCGGCTAATGTTTTCTCTAAACGCTTGCAATAACCACAATGTGGATCAGCAAAAACAGCTAACTGTCTAGAACCATTACCCTTCACTGTTTTGATGGCATCAGCTAATGGCAAGTCAGACCACTTAATCAGATTCAATTCATTGATACGCTGCTCAGTTAAGTTAGTGCCAGACTTTAGATCAACAATTTCACCTTGAATCAAGTATCTTGCACCTGCATCGGTGTAAATAACATCTTTGCCAATCGCCACCTCATATAAACCAGCAACAGGTGCCGGTCTAACGCTTTCAACTTTGGCGCGATCGCCAATTTGTTTTTGCATTTCAGCTTTAACTTTTTGTTCGGTATTACTTTGAGCTATCGCACCACTCATGTAGCAGGCGATTAAAAATCCAAATAGAGCTGATATTTTTGATAATTTAATGTTCAAGATAATGCCTTTTTAATTAATTGTCTCTTTAAGAAATTACTACGATTACACCAACGCATTCCGATGTTGCGCAACTCTTTTAAACGACTAGCTTCTGACGAAAATATTTTTTGTAACTGATCTGTTACAAACAACAATATGTCCGTATCACCACTGCGAGCTCGCTCATACCTTCGCAGTATGACAGGGTTATCGATTTCTCGGAATGTCTCCTTGCTTTCTAAGATTTCCCCTAAGCTAGCCACATCCCGCAATCCAAGGTTCAAGCCTTGGCCTGCCAAGGGATGCATCACGTGAGCAGCATCACCAATCAAAATAATTCTTGGGCAATCACTAGGGGCAATGACTCGCTTTGCCCTCATCCGCCTCAAAGGAAATCCTTGCTGCGCAGTTAGCATTTTTAGATTCCCAGTTTTTTTAAAAACCAGGCCATTAGCAGCTTTAGCTACTTTTTCACACAACTCATCTGCACTAAGTCTTTTTAATTGCTCAGCATGCTCAGTTTTAGCAGACCAAACCATTGATACCTTTTTATCCGGCAAAGGTAATAGTGCCAAAATTTCTCCACCCGGCAAAAACCATTGGCAAGCAACTCCCTGATGATGCTTTTCAATTTCAAAGTTAGCCACAATCGCGGTTTGCTCATAAGCATTAATCGCTGTTTCAATTTGCAACTTTTCACGAATCAATGAACGCGCACCATCTGCTGCCAAAAGCAATTTAGCAGCATACGTTTCACCTGACTCCGTTGTCACACTGACTGATTCTTGATCAGACTTGAAGTCAACCAACTTATCAGTCACGCGCTGAATCAAACCTTGAAACTTGCATGCTTGGTCCAATGTTTTTTCAATATGTCCAGATTCAACGATCCAAGCTAATTGAGGCACTGTGGCACTGTAGGCTGAGAAATGTAACTCGTCTCCCACAGCCCCGCTATCACCATAAATGCGCATATCACTCACCACCTGAATACGTCCAGAATCTAACGCATCCCATACGTGTATTTTCTCAAGCAGTTGTTTGGTGCTCGCTGAAAGTGCGTAAATACGACTATCCCAAACCTGTGTATCGTTACCAGCAAACCCAGTATCGAAGCTTGGCGCTATGTGTAAAATTTTCAAACCTAATTGCGCTAAACGCAACGAAGTTGCCTTCCCGGCAATGCCTGCTCCAACGATAATAAGGTCATAAGTCTTCATACATGGAATAATAACGCCCTATGTCTTTAAAATGTGGCATCGTCGGCCTGCCTAACGTCGGCAAATCTACCCTGTTCAATGCGCTTACCAAAGCTGGTATCGCAGCAGAGAACTATCCTTTTTGCACTATCGAGCCTAATGTGGGTGTGGTCGAGGTTCCTGACCCCCGCTTAGAAAAGCTCTCGGAGATTGTCAAACCTGAACGCATTCTTCCTGCCGTTGTCGAATTTGTCGACATCGCAGGTCTTGTGGCAGGAGCATCCAAAGGCGAAGGCTTAGGCAATCAGTTCTTGGCTAATATTCGCGAAACAGATGCCATCACACATGTGGTGAGATGCTTTGAAGATGGCAATGTGATTCACGTGGCCGGCAAAGTAGACCCTATTTCAGATATTGGAGTCATTGATACTGAGTTAGCGCTTGCTGACCTAGGCACTGTTGAAAAGGCCTATGCCCGTTACTCAAAAGCCGCTAAATCAGGCAACGACAAAGAAGCCAATGCCTTAGCTCCGCTACTAGCAAAGGTTCAGGCTCAATTAAATGAGGCCAAACCAGTTCGCGCCATGGGTCTTAGCGATGAAGACCTGGCTTTATTAAAGCCATTTTGCTTAATCACAGCCAAACCTGTGATGTACGTTGCCAACGTCAAAGAAGACGGCTTTGAGAACAATCCTCACCTTGATGCAGTCAAGGCTCATGCAGCCAAAGAAAAAGCTCCTGTAGTGGCTGTATGCGCAGCCATTGAGGCAGAAATTGCTGAACTTGATGATGCTGATAAGAAAGCATTCTTGGCAGATATGGGTATGGATGAGCCTGGCTTAGATCGAGTAATTCGTGCA
>JALQYK010000040.1 GCA_023254115.1 Polynucleobacter sp. | reverse complement strand
AACCAATTAACTCCTGCCGATATTTACGCAATTGCATTTATACGCTGGGGTGGTTTGGCTGGCATTAATCCAGCTAACTACCCAAATTACCAGGCCTATGTATCTCGTATTGCATCTCTACCTGCTGTAGAGCGCATCATGAAAAAAGAAGGTATCAACTTAAATACCTTTGCCGGTTAATAACCATCTTTGATGCTCCTACTCATTAATAGTTAGCAAAAAATGTTTGTGAACTATTAATGAGCAGGCCTAGACCAATTTTTAAGTAATAAGGCATTGGTGATCACACTCACACTAGATGCCGCCATTGCTGCACCAGCTAACATCGGCGTCAAATAACCCATAGCAGCCAACGGAATACCAATTAAGTTGTAAAAGAAAGCCCAAAATAAGTTTTGTTTAATTTTTTGCCAAGTCTTTTTAGATATCTCAATCGCATCAGGAATTAAACCAGGATCACCTCTCATCAAAGTAATACCTGCCGCATGAATGGCGATATCCGTTCCTGTGGATACGGCAATACCCACATCAGCAGCTGCTAATGCCGGTGCATCATTCACTCCATCTCCCACCATGGCAATCAAACCATTTTTGGTTTGTAGTTTTAGTGATTTAATCAAATCAGCCTTTTCTCCTGGCATCACTTGCGCGTAAACATGATCAATACCAATTTTCTTGGCGATCAAATCCGCAACCAAATGATTATCTCCAGAGATCATGACTGTCTTAATATTCATAGCTCTTAGGCGTGTCATGACTTCTGCCACACCTGGCTTTAACTCATCGCCAAATGCAATCACTGCCAACACCGATTGATTAGTTTGATCAATCAAACAAGAAACACTGTGGCCTTGCTTGAGCTCATTGATGGCCGCCAAGTCAGCTTTCTCTGACTCATTACTAGGTAACGCATTTTTTAATGCATAATGACTAATTAATGCAATAGTCTTATTTTGATAAGCGCCAGAAACACACTGTCCCACAATCCCCTGCCCAACTTTCGCAGTAATGCCTGTGAAAGTGATAGGGCTAATAGTTTTTTCTTGGGCAAAATGAATAACTGCTTTAGCTAAAGGATGCTCACTACCTAATTGCAGACCTAATGCAAGCGCATACAAGTCTTCATTTGGCAAATTAGTGAAATTATGAAATCCCATGACCTTGGGCTTACCCACTGTTAAGGTGCCAGTTTTATCAAATGCGATGACATTCAGTTGATGTGCCAACTCTAATGCTTGAGCATCCTTAATCAAGATGCCATGCTTGGCTGCCACACCTGTACCCGCCATGATGGCCGCTGGAGTTGCCAACCCTAAGGCACACGGGCAGGCAATTACTAATATGGCAACAGAGTAGAGCAAAGCATTTTCAAATTCGTGAAACACCAAATATTGCGTAGCGAAATTAATCATTGCAATAGCAATGACCGCAGGAACAAACCAAGAGCTCACTTGATCAACCAAGCGCTGGATAGGTGCTTTTTTAGCCTGCGCATCCTCAACCATACGAATCATTTTTGCCAAGGTACTCTCTTCGCCAACATCTGTTGCTTGAATGATGAGTCTTCCTGAGCCATTCATTGAACCACCCGTCACCTTTGAGCCAACCTGCTTGTCTACCAAATGAGTCTCACCTGTCAACATTGACTCATCTAGTTCACTAGCGCCATCCAATACGAGTCCATCAACAGGCATGCGCTCACCCGGTAAAACAATAATCCAATCACCAGGCAATATTTGTGCAATAGGTAATTCTTTGTAGTCTAAATTTTTCAATTCTTTGCTAGTTAATAACTTCGCTTGATCAGGCCATAAGGCTTGTAGTGCACTAATCGCTTCTGTGGTTTCTTTTTTGGCACGAGCCTCTAACCATTTACCCAACATCACCAAAGAAATCACTACCGAAGAGCTCTCAAAATAGAGCTCATGGCTACCATGCCCCCAACCAGATAAGTACCACTCATAAATACTTAAGCCGTAGGCTGCACTGGTGCCAATAGCCACTAACAGGTCCATATTGCCCGAACCCATGCGCAGACCTTTAAATCCAGCGACATAAAAACGAGAACCTAAAATAAATTGCACGGGAGTGGCTAACAAGAACTGCGCCCAACCTGGCAGCATCCAATGAATACCTAGTGGCATCAATAACATGGGCAACATTAACGGAAACGATAAGCCAATCGCCAATGCAACTGCGTAAGGTCCATGCAGATCAAAAATACTTTTTTGTTTTTGTCGTGAACTCTGATGATTAATAGGACTTGCTTCAAACCCTGCTTTTTCAATTGCCGCAATTAAATGAGGCACCAACTCGTCCGATGATTGCTGGGTTCTAATTTGAGCTTTTTCTGTTGCCAAATTAACACTAGCAACCTCCACACCATCTACTTTTAATAAAGATTTTTCAACTCTTGCCACACAAGAGGCGCAGGTCATGCCGTCGATTTTTAGGGTGACTAATTGGCTCATACGATTGATAATTAAAGCAGATTCACTATCATCTTAATTGTCCTACGAATCAAGATATAAATCTTTTATTAAAGGCAAAAAATGACTATTACTCTTACTGTTAATGGCATGAACTGTGGTCACTGCACTCAGACTATTACCAAAGCGATTATGGCTATTGATGCCAAAGCTACGGTAGAAACTGATATACCTAGCAAAACTGTGAAAGTATCCACCGACCTAGAGCGCGAAAAGATTAGCGCCGCGGTTGTAGATGCTGGTTACGATGTTCTATCAATTGCGTAGCACTTAACTAATGGATATCTCACAAATCATTCAAACGGTAGCGATTTACGCTATACCCGTTATATTTGCGATCACTTTGCATGAGGCAGCGCATGGATATGCAGCCAAGCAATTTGGCGACAATACTGCTTACGCACTTGGCAGAGTAACACTCAACCCAATCAAGCACATTGACCCCATGGGCACAATTGTAGTGCCCCTACTCTTGTACTTTGCAACGTCTGGCAGCTTTCTATTTGGCTACGCCAAACCAGTGCCCGTTAGATTCGGTAATTTAAGACACCCAAAAAAAGATATGGTCTGGGTTGCTCTAGCAGGCCCAGGATCCAATTTGTTTCAGGCTCTTATATGGGCAATCGCCTATTTGTTACTCATTAAATTAGGTACTAGCGAGCGATTTTTATTGGGCATGTGCCAAGCGGGCGTTTTAGCCAATGTAGTGATGTTTGTTTTTAACCTTTTCCCATTACCACCACTGGATGGTGGCCGCATTTTGGTAGGTTTACTGCCCTGGAAACAAGCTGCCATGGTTTCTAGAATTGAGCCATGGGGCTTTTATATTGTCTTGGCACTGGTTCTCACTCACACCATCAATAGTTTGTGGATGGATCCAATGATGTCACTGACATATTGGTTTTTAGATACAGTTTTAATACCTTTTCGGATAATTTTTTAAGATGAAACGTTTGTTAACAATTTTGCTTGTTTCAACAAGCAGTCTTTTAATCACTGGATGCCTCAATCAACCCTTTTACAGACAATCAAACACGCCCCTTCAAACAGTCAACTCTGTTGATTTAAATAAATACTTAGGTAAATGGTATGAAATCTATCGCTTACCTAATTGGTTTGAAGATGACGACTGCGTGACCGTTACCGCTGAATATGGTTTACGTGATGATGGCGGCGTAAGTGTTTTAAACACCTGTCATAAGGCATCCAAAAAAGAGGAAGCTCGGGGAATCGCCAAAATTGTTAAAGGATCTAGCAACTCAAAACTCAGAGTTTCATTTTTTAGACCTTTTTATGGCGACTATTGGATTTTGGATTTGGCCAGCGACTACTCTTGGGTTCTGATTGGTGAACCAGCAGGCAAGTATTTTTGGATATTGGCTAGAGATAAAAAATTATCTCCTGAGCTAGAGGAGTCTTTGCTAGTCAAAGCAGAGAAGTTAGGTTATCTAAGAAAAGATTTGGTTAAGCCAAGCAACTAATCGCAAGATTCAAATTTAGTATTGAATATAAGTTAATGCTACTGGCGTGCCAATGTGTCTTTACTGGTGCGCTCTTGGCCATCTGCAAACAATTTGTAGCAAAGGCCAGCACCTGTTTGATTTTTGACTTTTTTGGCGTCTTCTTGCATTTTGTACATGGTATTAAAGCAATCCATGCGAGACTCAAACTGGTAGGTCTTAACTTCTGATGGCTTATTATTTTTTAAAAGCGTGAACTCTAACGTCCAATGAGTATCGCCTTGTTGTATGGCGACTTTTTCTTGAGACGTTGAACATCCAATCACTAAAACTGTTGAAAGTAGCAGTCCCAGATATTTGATGTTCATAGATGAATATGTGGCTTTTAGTAACTTGTTAGATAAAAAGGATATGTCAGAGACATATCCTTTTTACACCAATTAACGACGACGCGTTGTTTTTCTAGCAGCCTTTTTGGCAGGTGCTTTTTTAGCTGCAGGCGCAGCTTTTTTGGCACCAGGCTGTTTCACCATTTTTTCTAAATTTTCAATGCCTTGCTCAGCAGCTTCAGCCGCTTGCTTAGCCATCTTGCGACCTTCTTTCATAACCTTATCGCCAGCAGCAGCAATATCTCTCACCACATCTGTGAACTTGTCAGCTCCAGCTGGCAAATTTTTGCTTGCTTCTTTTAACCATGTTTCCATGGCATTGCGTGCTTTGTTGAGGTGCTTTTCTGCTTCATCAGCCGCTTCGTTTTCCATGGCTTTCAAAAGAGCCTTTACTTTCTTCTGATAGGCCACCATGCGTGCACTAGCCTCTTCAGCAAACTGCTCCTGTAGGGCTTTGAGTTTATTCACATCATTAGTAGCAGCTTGCTTAGCATATGACTTAGCATGCTCCATGCTGGCTTTAATCTCAGTAGCCTGATGCTCACTAAATTGCTTAGCTGTTTCTAGCAGTTTGTGTGACAGCGCAAACAATTCTTTTGCACGATCTTTTTGCCATTCCATGAACTCTTTTTGATTTGCCATTTTCTCTCTCCCAACAGGTTGTAGATTTAACTATCCTATACCTAAAAAAATGGCTTGCCAACAGATATAAATCAGGTTTTAGCATTTTTGTCATATTTGACGCCTAGCCCTATAATTCGCCCATTCTTATCAACGAGGTTGAGATGCTTCTCTGGTTTGTAATTGTTTACTGGGTAATCTCTATTGGCATTGGCCTTTGGGCAGCCATGCGGGTCAAAAACACTGCTGACTTTGCCGCAGCCGGTCACAGCTTACCGATGTATATCGTCACAGCCACAGTATTTGCCACTTGGTTTGGGTCAGAAACAGTATTAGGTGTGCCAGCCACTTTCTTAAAAGAAGGCATGGGCGGGATTATTTCTGACCCTTTTGGCTCATCGATGTGCCTGATACTAGTGGGCATATTTTTTGCCAAACACCTCTACAACAAAAAATATTTAACGATTGGTGACTTTTTTAGAGAGAAGTATGGTCGCACAGTAGAGATCATCATCACCCTTTGCATCGTGACTTCATACCTCGGTTGGGTGGCTGCGCAAATTAAAGCCTTGGGCTTGGTGTTTAACGTGGTATCCAATGACGGCATGACTCAACAAATGGGCATGTTGATTGGAGCAGCCAGCGTTTTAATTTACACATTATTTGGTGGCATGTGGTCAGTAGCCATTACTGACTTTATTCAGATGATTATCATCGTGATTGGTATGCTGTATATCGGTTTTGAGGTGAGCACTCTCACGGGTGGTGTCGATGTAGTGATTAATCATGCGGCAGCTGCAGGAAAACTGGGCATCTTACCCGACTTCAACTTACCTGCCATTTTGGGATTTATTGCTGCATTAGTGACCATGATGTTGGGATCTATTCCACAACAAGATGTGTTCCAAAGAATCACATCTTCTAAAAACGTCACAATTGCGGTAAGAGCCTCAGTATTGGGTGGTGTGCTTTACTTTATCTTTGCGTTCATACCGATTTTCTTAGCATATTCAGCGATGCTGATTAACCCCCAATTAATTGAGAACTATATACACAGCGACTCACAATTAATTTTGCCGAACCTGATTCTGAATCACGCCCCTCTATTTGCACAGATCATGTTCTTTGGAGCATTACTGTCAGCGATTAAGAGTTGCGCGAGCGCGACTTTACTAGCCCCATCCGTCACATTTGCTGAAAACATTGTGAAAGGCTTGTTCAAACATTTGAGCGACAAGCATTTGTTAAAGATCATGCGCATTACCGTGCTGTGCTTCACATGCATCGTGACACTCTTTGCACTGAATTCAGAACTATCAATTTTTAAGATGGTGGAAAACGCATATAAAGTAACTTTGGTGGCTGCATTTGTACCACTGGCATTTGGCGTTTACTGGTCTAGAGCCAATACCTTAGGTGGCCTACTGGCCGTTTTAGGGGGATTGATTACTTGGATCACTTGTGAAATTTTGTGGCCTGAAGCGACGATGCCACCTCAGCTAGCAGGACTTTGTGCCAGCTTAACAGGCATGATTATTGGTGGCTTTGTGCCAACATCTATGTTGAGATCAGCCAATCAAAATATTTGATTGGCTGTTTTGATAGCCCTCAGTTGCTGAACCTAAGCTGGTATCACGTAACGCTTCTCGATAGCTCTGGCTATTAAAACAATGATTGAAACTAGAGCCAAGTAAACAAAAGCCGCCAATATATACGCTTTAAAGAATTGGAAATTAGTAGCTGCCAATTCTTGAATACGAGCAAAGAATTCTGTGTACTGAATCAAGAACGCCACAGAACTATCTTTTAAGTTGCCAATCACTTGATTGGTTAGCGCCGGAATCGACAAACGAATAACTTGTGGCAAGGTAATAAAAATGAAAATTTGCCAAGAATTAAAGCCTTGTGCACTGGCAGCCTCTAACTGAGTTTTATCCAAACCGTTGTACGCTGTTTTTAAATATGCCGCATTGTAGGCAGCCACATTAAAAGTGAATCCTATAAATGCTACGGTGTATGGAGATAAACGAATACCCCATTGAGGCAAGCCGTAGTACATCAAAAATAGTAAAACAATCAGCGGCATACCAATAAAGAATGATATGTACGCATTGATGACATGACGAATGAAACGGTTGCTGCTGAGTGTTAAATAAAAAACAATAATGCCCAATAACAATCCAGAAACACTTATCAATCCAGCCAACTCAATGGTATTGAGAAGGCCTGTCAATATAAGAGGCATCTGCTCAGATAAATCACGCCAAAAGGATGGCCATGAGCCCATTACAACTGACCCTCACCAAAGAATTTCTGGATAACTGGATCAGCATGTTGACTAAGAACGTCAATACGGTCATCCGCCCTAATCACACCCTTATCCAAGAACATAACTTTTTCGGCAATATTGCTAGCCAAATTTAGATCATGAGTTACACAAATCATGGTGATCCCCTCACCATGCAATCGATTAATTAGGTCTGCGACGTCCCTAGACATTACAGGATCTAATGCTGAGGTAGGCTCATCCATGACCAAGACTGCAGGGTCCATAGCTAAAGCGCGCGCAATAGCCACTCGTTGCTTCTGACCGCCAGATAATTGTGAAGGATATTTATCTTGATGAGGCGCCATATCAAAATGAGATAGCTCATGCAGAGCCTTTTCTTTGGCACTAGCTTCATTCATACCCTTTAATTTGCGAAGACCTAGGGTCACGTTATCTAAAACAGATAAATGGCTATACAAGGCAAATTGCTGAAACACAAAGCCAATTTGTTGACGCAATTCCCTAACATCCACACCAGGCCCTAAAACCTCCCTGCCACGAAACAAAATCGAGCCGGATGTTGGCTCTACCAGACGATTTAAGCAACGCAATAAGGTTGATTTACCTGAGCCAGAAGCACCCATTAATACCTTGACTTCGCCCTCATCGAGATCAAGATTGATGTTTGACAGAACTTTTTGTCCTTCAAACTCTTTAACCAGGTCTCTTATCTGAATTAATGCCACTCTGATATCTCACTTAAATAGTAATTTAATTGGGTCATACAGAACCTATGCCTGGAATTTGATAACGCTTACTCAATACTTGAACACCAATCAGACAAACTCTGTAAATGACAAAATACAAAACGCCAACTGCCAAATAGATTTCAATACCTCGCAAAGTTGTGGCAGTTAAAGTCATAGCTTGCTTGGTAATTTCTGGAATCCCCACTGTGTAAGCAAATGGTGAAAACTTTAAAACCGTTGTGAACTCATTGACCATGCCTGGTACTGAGAATCTGAGCATTTGAGGTAACTCGATATGAAGTAAGACTTGCCACCTGGTCATACCCATTGCCTCACCCGCCAAAATTTCAGCAGGATCCACTGAATTAAAGGCTCCACGAAATACTTCAGCTAAGTAGGCAGAAGCTATCAAACCAAGACTTAGCGCCATAGCCAACAGGGGCGGCACTTTAAAGCCAATACCAGGTAATCCAAAGTAAACAATAAAGAGCAAAACCAGAACTGGCACGCCTCGAAATACATAGGCATATGCATCTATTAACGGATTAATACCTTTGAAATTTAAACGTCTTAGACTAGATAAAATCAGCCCAACAACCAAGCCAGTCAAAGAACAAACCAGTGTGACTAACACTGTGTATGAGACTCCTTGCGCAAGTTGCGCAAGGATGTCATAGAAAGTCACGTGATGATCTTTCTTATAGAGTTATATGAATATTTACTTCATCCACTTATCTAAAGTGGCTTTTACTTTTTCAGGGCCAATTTCTTTTAGGTATTTATCAAAATCATCACGCAATTTTGATCCCTTAGCAAAAGCAAAACCCAACTGATCAAAGCCAGTAAATACATAACTACTTTGCACAGGTAGATTTAATTTATTTTGGTAATTTAAAAATACAGGCTCTTCAATAAATGCTAAATCTAGATTGCCATTTTGAAGATCTGTAACAACTTCCGCATAAGAAGGGTAAAGCTTAACTTTACTCAATGTGTAGTAACCCTTTGGCTCCAACTCATTTTTTATGAGGTCATCGTAAGCCATGCCACGTGGGTAACCAATAGAGTATTTCTTCAACTGCTTAAGATCAGTAATTTTGATATTCTTATTTTTAAGGCTAACTAGATGCCATGCGTTGTCATAGTAGGGCTGCGAAAAGTCCATCACTTCTTTACGCTTATCAGTAATAGAGATACCAGAGAAAGCCACATCGGCTTGGCCACTAGAAACAGCGCCCAACATACCAGCCCAGTCATAAGGAGTTACTTTAATCGTACAGCCACGTGCTTGGCAGTAACCTTGAAATAAATCCATGTCCACACCAACGATTTGCCCTTTGTCATCAAACAGCATCGGTGGAGATGCAGGAGAAACCGCTACTTTGATTTGTTTTGAATCATCACCTTTTGAACAGGCAACAACACCTAGTGCAAGAACTGCTGAAATTAATACCCAAAGAAAGCGTTTCATGTATGTGCTCCGATCTTTTTAAGCGAATGAATCCCAAGAAGGATGTGAAATAAGTATAAGGTATTAAAGCTCAATAAATGCTTAAAAAAACAAAACCCCCAACATTGCTGATGGGGGTTTATGACTACTGGTGGGCCCTCGCGGACTTGAACCGCGGACCAAAGGATTATGAGTCCTCTGCTCTAACCGAATGAGCTAAAGGCCCAAAAATTTTATATACAGCTAGGGCCGTATTTGTTTTCGCCTTCGGTACTAGGTATAAAATATAGTGCAAGTGCTACTACCCACCCAACATAAGGGATTAAAATAAGCAATGACCATACACCACTATGGCCAAAATCTCTAATACGTTGACTAGCTGCGGCCCAGCCGTTGACCATAAGTGCTATAAAACCTGCCACTACAGCCAACAGAATCAAATAACCTAGAGGAGCAAATCCATCTAGTACAGCAATTCCAAAAACCATTACAAAACTTAAAACAATCATTGCTGCTATTTGAAATAAAGCAAGTAAAAAATAACTTTTACGATTGCGGCGACCTGTAAACTTAAACAAGTCATCAAATACTGGCTTACTCATTTACTTCTCCTTTGTTAGTAGTTAAGTAATTGTAACATTAATTTGTATAGTTGTCAAGAAATCGGTTTAAGTCGCCGTATAAATTGGCCATCATAGCTTCTTTGCTACCAAAAAACACTATACCTTTTGGCATCTGTTTATGAAACTTAACA
>JALQYK010000017.1 GCA_023254115.1 Polynucleobacter sp. | reverse complement strand
ATTTACCAGGACTTAAACGAATCGCCAATTTATGTTTACCAAATGCCTTGCCTGCAAAATAGGCTCCAATATCTGCAGCCCATACTAGAACAAGTACAGATAAGAAAAGTGACATGCTAATCGCACGTAAATGCATCAGAGCAAACCAACACGCTGGCAATACAAACAAACCTGCAATAGCCAATGGCCACCGCCAAGTGGTCATATTCAGATCCAAAGCCCTACTCATCAACATTGGAACTAATAACAACCAAAACGCCAAAGTAGCCCAAAGCAGATATTCAACAAGATGAATGTCTGCATACATGAACCAAGTGGCCAAATTAAGTAAACATAATCCTGCATAGGAATAAGCTCTTTTGAGATTATGCGGAAACAACAAACGCCACCACTCCCATGCGGCCAAAGTAATCACAAGAGCAATTAATACGCCTAACCAAATCAATGGAGCAAACCACAGGACTGGTAAAAAAACTGCCAATAACGCTAAGGCTGTAACAACTCTTGTTTTTAACATTTACTCAACCTTATCTTTTGCGGCACTCACCACTTGAGCACTGGTTCTACCAAATCTTCGTTCTCGGTCTTGGTACCAAGCAAACGATTGTCTTAATGCTACCGGGTCAAAATCTGGCCACAAGACATCCGTGAAATAAAGCTCGGTATAAGCGAGTTGCCACAACAAGAAATTACTAATACGCTGCTCTCCACCTGTCCTGATAAACAAATCAGGCTCGGGTGCAAATGCCATAGATAAATGGGGTGTTAACAAAGCCTCAGTGACTTCTTCGGGGGCAATACCAGGATTAGCCTTCAAGCAAGCTGCGACAGCTTGCAACATATCCCAACGACCACCATAGTTAGCTGCAATTGTTAAATTAAGGCCTGTATTTTCTGCTGTGCGTGCCTCAGCTTGCGCAACACGTTCCTGAATCAAAGGATCAAAACGACTTAAATCACCAATCAATCTCAAGCGCACATTATTACGATGTAAACGCGTAATTTCTTTTTCTAATGCCGTTAAAAATAACTTCATCAAGAAACCAACTTCTTCGGCAGGTCTGCGCCAGTTCTCAGAACTAAAAGCAAACAGCGTCAGATATTCAACACCGGCATCACCACAGTCTTTAACAATCTTACGGACTGTCTCTAAACCTTGTTTATGTCCTGCTACTCTGGGTAAAAAACGTTTGGTAGCCCAGCGACCATTGCCATCCATGATGATCGCCACGTGCTTAGGCACTCCAGTCACCTCAGGAACATCCTGAGTGGAACTGGTGTGCGCTGGCGTAGATTGTTTGGCCATAAATGAACTATTTAAGCTTTGCTTAAACAGTCATGATCTCTTTTTCTTTTTCAGAAATGATTTTGTCAATTTCAGCAACAAAACGATCAGTCATTTTTTGCACTTCATCTTGAGAGCGACGCTCATCATCTTCAGAAATTTCTTTGTCTTTAGCCAGTTTCTTCAAAGACTCGTTAGCGTCACGTCTTAAGTTACGCACGGCAATCTTTGAATCTTCACCCTCGCCTTTAACCACTTTAGTCAACTCTTTACGGCGCTCTTCAGTGAGAGCTGGCATTGGCACACGAATAATGTTGCCTTGTGTGGCAGGGTTCAAACCTAAGTCTGACTCACGAATGGCTTTCTCAACCGCAGCCATCATGTTCTTTTCCCATGGCTGAACTGTCAAAGTTCTAGCATCAGCCAAGCCCAAGTTAGCCACCTGCGCCAAAGGCGTTGGGTTGCCATAATAGTCAACGTTAATTTGCTCCAAAATACCTGGGTGAGCGCGACCCGTTCTAATTTTTTGCAAATTAGACTTTAATGACTCAATCGACTTAGTCATTTTTTGTTCGGTAGTTTTTTTAATATCTGCAGCAGACATAATGCTTCCTTTTATACGTGTACCAATGTGCCTTCGTTTTCACCCATAACCACGCGCTTCAAGGCACCTGGCTTTAAGATTGAAAATACTTTAATAGGTAGTTTTCTGTCGCGACATAAAGCAAACGCTGTCGCATCCATGACTTGTAAATTTTTAATAATCGCTTCATCAAAGCTAATAGTGTCATATCTAGTAGCTGTTGGGTCTTTTTTAGGATCGCTTGTATAGATGCCATCTACCTTAGTAGCCTTAAGCACCACTTCAACGCCCATCTCTGCACCACGAAGTGCTGCAGCAGTATCCGTTGTAAAGAACGGGTTGCCTGTTCCAGCAGCAAATACCACCACCTTACCTTCTTCCATGTGACGAATCGCTCTAGGGCGAATGTATGGCTCAACCACTTGATCCATTCTCAAAGCAGATTGAACACGTGCCTCAACACCTTTTTGGCGTAACGCATCTTGTAAAGCCAAAGAGTTCATCATTGTTGCCAACATACCCATGTAGTCAGCAGTAGCACGGTCCATACCTGCCGCACCACCAGCTACACCTCTAAATATGTTGCCACCACCAATCACAATAGCTAACTGCACCCCACTTTGAACAACCTCAGCAATGTCTGTCACCATGGCATCAATGGTCAATGGGTTGATTCCGTAAGAATCGTCGCCCATTAAGGCTTCACCTGATAGTTTTAACAACACTCTTTTGTATGCTGGCATGGTCAGTCTCTCTATAGTGGGCAATAATCAAGTTCCGAAAGTATAAAGGGCACGAAGGTATTAACCCCGTGCCCTTTCGAACTACTAGTACTACTTAGGCCGTGGCTTTTGCAGCAGCTACCTGAGCAGCTACTTCAGCAGCGAAGTCGTCTTGACGCTTCTCAATACCTTCACCAACAACATACATCGTAAAGCTCTTAATTGTTGTATTTGCAGCTTTCAACATTTGCTCTACTGTTTGCTTGTCGTTTTTAACGAAAGTTTGATTTAACAAAGAAACTTCTTTCAAGTACTTTTGAACAGAACCTTCAACCATCTTAGCTACGATGTCAGCAGGTTTACCTGATTCAGCAGCCTTTAATTCAGCAACACTTTTCTCTGTAGCAATCTTGTCAGCAGGAACATCAGCAGCTGACAAAGCGATTGGCTTCATCGCGGCAATGTGCATAGCTACGTCTTTAGCTGCTGTGTCATCACCAGTGTATTCAACCATCACACCAATGCGTGTGCCGTGTAGGTATGAAACCAATTTGCTGTCGCCAGAAAAACGTGTGAAACGACGCAAAGACATGTTTTCACCAATACGACCGATCAACTCAGCACGAACTTCTTCAACTGTCTTACCAGCATATGGCAAAGCAGACAAAGCAGCTACATCAGCTGGGTTTTTCTCAGCAACTAATTGAGCGCAAGCATTGCTCAAAGCCAAGAAGTCGTCATTTTTAGAAACGAAGTCTGTCTCACAGTTAACTTCAACTAAAGCACCAGTTGTGCCGTTAATGAAAGCAGTGATAACACCTTCTGCTGTAACACGTGAAGCAGCTTTACCAGCTTTGCTACCAAGTTTTACACGCAGAATCTCTTCCGCTTTGGCCATATCGCCATCAGCTTCAGTTAAAGCTTTTTTGCACTCCATCATTGGAGCATCGGTTTTGGCGCGTAGTTCGCCAACCATTGCAGCAGTAATTGCAGCCATTACTCACCCTTTCCTTCTTCAACGAACTCATCAGCATCGCCCTTAACAGCTTCTAGAACTTGCTGAACAGCATTAGCTTTACCTTCTAGGATAGCGTCAGCCATCGCACGAACGTATAGAGAAACAGCCTTGCTTGAGTCATCGTTACCTGGGATGATGTAATCAACACCTTCAGGTGAGTGGTTTGTATCAACCACAGCAATCACTGGAATACCTAGTTTCTTAGCTTCAGTGATAGCAATCTTGTGGTAACCAACGTCAACCACGAAAATCGCATCTGGAGTACCAGTCATATCTTGAATACCGCCAAGTGACTTCTCTAGTTTTTCGATGTCACGGCTAGTAGTCAAAGCTTCCTTCTTAGACAAACGCTCCCAATCGCCGTTTTCGCGAGCAGCAGTCATGTCTTTTAGACGCTTAATAGAGCCTTTAACAGTTTTAAAGTTTGTCAATGTACCGCCCAACCAACGTGCATCCACGTAAGGCATACCAGCACGAGTTGCTTCTTCAGCAATGATCTCTTTTGACTGACGTTTTGTACCTACGAACAAAATTGTGCCGCGATTAGACGCTACTTGACGCACAAACTTTTGCGCTTCCAAGAACATTGGAAGAGTTTTCTCGAGGTTAATAATATGAATTTTGTTGCGATGACCGAAAATATAAGGGGCCATCTTTGGTGACCAGAAGCGAGTTTGGTGACCAAAATGGCAACCGGCTTCCAGCATTTGACGCATAGTCACAGACATGTAAATCTCCTAAGGGTTAAGTCTAGAACCAAGTCCTGACTGCACTAAAAAGTGCCACCCTGGACGGCTTGGTTCGTGATTCTGCTCCAGACCATCTGAAACAGTGCCCATATTCTACCCTAAAAATAGTATTAAAGCCATGAAAACTATGAATTTATGCTGGATAATCGAGGTATGTTGACTGAAACCAAAAAACCCTCTTCGATCGAATTTATAGCTGGTATGCGTGAAGCTGGCCGCTTGGCTAGTGAAGTACTAGACCACGTCACCCCCTATGTGAAGGCTGGCGTAACCACAGGCGAGCTAGACCGAATTTGCCACGACTACATGGTTAATGTACAAAAAACAGTACCTGCGCCGCTCAATTACCAGCCCCCTGGCTACCCTCCCTTCCCAAAATCAATTTGCACCTCAGTCAATGACGTGATTTGCCATGGCATACCTGGCGACAGAATTCTTAAAGATGGTGATGTGGTTAATTTAGACATCACAGTTATTACCCCCACTGGCTATTTTGGGGACACGAGCAGAATGTTTGCCATAGGTGAGCCATCCATTTTGGCCAAACGACTATCTCAAGTCACTTATGAATGTATGTGGCTCGGTATCGCCCAGGTCAAACCTGGTTGTACGTTAGGTGATATTGGTCATGCGATTCAAAGCCATGCTGAGGGCGCCGGTTACTCCGTGGTTCGTGAGTACTGCGGCCATGGTATTGGCCAAGTATTCCATGACGAACCTCAAATTGTTCACTACGGCAAACCAGGCCTTGGCGAAAAGCTTCATGAAGGTATGACTTTTACGATTGAACCCATGATCAACGCAGGCAAACGAGATATTCGTACGATGCCGGACCAATGGACAGTAAAAACTAAAGATAGAAGCCTATCAGCCCAATGGGAACACACCTGTTTAGTTACTGCTACTGGCGTTGAAGTTTTAACCTACTCGGCAGGCAGTCCACCTCCGCCAGAATGCGTCGGCAACCTTAAATTTAGACCTTGAGTCATGGATACTCTCGCCACTCTTAAAACCCGTCGGCAAGCACGATTTGAGGAGTTTAAGAAGGATCTAAACGTTAGCAAGCTAACCAAGGATGTTTGTCAATTAACTGATCAACAGTTATTACTCGCTTGGCAAGAAAGCGGGCTTAATGAATATGCTGCCCTAGTTGCTGTTGGAGGCTTTGGTCGTGGCGAGCTATTTCCGTATTCAGATGTAGATATTCTGGTATTGCTTTCAGAAAAATTAAGCACAGAAGATTTATCAAATGTTAACCCTAAGGTAGAAGCATTTATCACCAGGTGCTGGGATTTAGGAATTGAAATCGGCTCATCAGTTAGAAACATTGATGAGTGCTTACAAGAGGCTGCAGCAGACATTACTGTCAGAACATCACTTTTAGAGTCTCGCTGGGTTGGTGGGGATAAAAAGTTATATCGCCGCTTCTTGGTTCAGTTTGATGCTGCCATGGATGCTAAAGCTTTCTATCAAGCGAAGCTACTAGAGCTTCGCCAAAGGCATCATAAACATAATGACACCCCATACTCCTTAGAACCTAACTGCAAAGAAAGTCCAGGTGGTTTAAGAGATTTACAGGTCATTTTGTGGATGACCAAGGCCGCAAAGTTAGGCAATAGCTTTTCAGATTTACATAAAAAAGGCTTGCTCACCAAGCGTGAGTCTTTAGAAATTAATCGCAACTTAAGATTCCTACAAACCTTAAGAACTCAACTTCATTTAGTGGCCAAGCGCCGGCAAGATGTTTTGGTATTTGATTTACAGACACAACTTGCTGAAGCCTTTGGCTTAGATTCAGAGAATGGCACGCGTGCCAGTGAAAAAATCATGAAGAGATATTACTGGGCTGCCAAGGCGGTGACCCAGTTAAATGAAATTCTTCTACAGAACATTGAAGCAATTCTCTTTCCAAAAGAATCAAGAATTACTAGACCTGTTTCGGAGCATTTTGTTGAAAAACAAGGTTTGCTCGATATTGTTGACCCACTGCTGTTTGAAAAACATCCAGAGCAAATTTTACGAGCCTTCCTGCTCTACACAAAAACTCCTGGGGTCAAAGGATTCTCCGCTCAAATACTCAGAGGCCTCTATAACGCCAGAGGTCTAATGAATGCTCAATGGCGCAATAACCCTGAGAATCGCGCATGCTTTATGGATATTGTGAAACAACACGATGGCATTACGCATGCGTTTAGATTAATGAATCAAACTAGCGTGCTTGGCAGATATCTACCCGCCTTTAGACGGATTGTTGGCCAGATGCAGCATGACTTATTTCATGTATACACAGTGGACCAACATATTTTGATGGTGCTACGAAATGTACGAAGATTTTGGGTTGTTGAGCATACGCATGAATTTCCTTTCTGCAGCCAACTAGCTGCCAACTATGACAAACCATGGTTATTGATTTTGGCTGCCTTATTCCATGACATTGCCAAAGGTCGTGGTGGTGATCATTCTGAGTTGGGTAAGAAAGATGCGCGCCAATTTGGCAAGCAACATGGCCTTAGCAAGGAAGATACTGACATCTTGGTATGGCTAGTTGCCGAACACCTTACTATGAGTCAGGTCGCACAAAAACAAGACATTGGTGACCCAGATGTCGTGAAAGCATTTGCTAAACGTGTCAAAACAGAGAGAAGACTCACGGCTCTTTATTTGCTCACAGTAGCCGATGTTAGAGGCACAAGTCCTAAAGTATGGAATGCTTGGAAAGGCAAACTACTTGAAGATTTATACAAGCTCACTTTGCGAGTAATTGGTGGCGGCCAGCATGATGTAACTTCTGAACTTGAGCAAAACCAATCAGAAGCTAAAAAGATGTTGCGCCTATTTGGCCTTCAAGCAGATGCTCACGAAGAACTTTGGAAACAACTAGATATTCCATTCTTTTTACGTCACGAACCTAGTGATATCGCATGGCTAACCAAACATTTATATGGTCGCGTTAATCACCAAGAGCCCATTGTTCGAGCAAGACTATCTCCGGTCGGAGAAGGTCTTCAAGTCGCCGTTTACATCAAGGACCAACCCGATTTATTTGCCAGAATTTGTTCATACTTTGATCAACAGGGTTTTTCAATTCTTGATGCACGTATTCATACGACGCAACATGGATACGCACTAGACACATTCCAAATTTCTGGCACCAATCTATTGCGTGAAGGTGGCCACTATCGTGACATCATTCAATTGGTTGAACATGATTTAGCAGAGATTTTGAAAAAAGTTACTGCGTTACCAAGCCCTAATCAAGGACGACTATCAAGGCAGTCAAGAAGTTTCCCCATACAGCCACGCGTCAGCTTGCGCGCTGATGACCGAGGTCAATACTTTGTTCTATCAGTATCAGCCAATGACAGAACTGGCATTCTTTATGCGATAGCAAAAATATTGGCGGAGCACCGAATCTCATTGCACACCGCCAGAATTAATACCTTGGGCGAGCGCATTGAAGACGTGTTTTTGTTGGCTGGCGAAAATTTATCTAAAGATTCAAAAATACAAATTCAGTTAGAGACTGAAATATTAGAAGCTCTAGCTGTTTGATTTTCGATTAGCTTTGCAACATCGCAATGAGTTTGGCCTCATCGATTACAGTCACACCAAGTTCTTGGGCTTTTTCAAGCTTACTACCGGCATCGGCGCCTGCCACGACATAACTAGTTTTGAGTGACACAGATCCGGCTACTTTAGCGCCAGCTTTTTCTAACAAAGCTTTTGCCTGATCTCTTGACATGGTGGGCAAGGTTCCAGTCAATACAAAGGTCTTACCAACCAACTCAGGATGGATAGTGGATTGCTCAACCTCTAACTCAATGCCCGCAGCTAACAACTGTTCAATCACCTGGCGATTGTGAGCTTCGCTAAAGAAGCTCACCAATGACTGCGCAACAACTGGGCCAACATCATTCACCTGCAGCAAATCTTCTTCCTTAGCATCCATGACTTTATGTATACCGCCAAAATGCTTGGCTAAGTCTTTGGCGGTGCTTTCACCCACATGACGAATACCTAACGCAAAAATAAATCTGGCTAATGTGTTTTTCCTAGATTGATGGATGGCTGCCAACAGGTTTTCTGCTGACTTTTCACCCATACGCTCTAAATTAGCAAGCGCCATTAGACCCAGTTGATACAAATCTGCTGGAGTTCTAACTATTTGAAGATCTACTAATTGATCAACAATTTTCTCACCCAGACCCTCGATATCCATCGCACGTCGTTGTGCAAAGTGCAATAAAGCTTGCTTACGTTGAGCAGGACAAAACAACCCTCCACTACAACGCGCCACTGCCTCATCTTCCGGCTTTTCAATATGTGAACCGCATATAGGGCATGCTGTTGGCATCACGAACGATGTCGCATCATGAGGTCGCTTATCTTTAATAGCCGATACAACTTCAGGGATGACATCACCAGCGCGTCTAACCACCACTGTGTCGCCAATATGAATATCTTTTCGGCGAACCTCGTCTTCATTATGCAAAGTAGCATTAGTGACAGTAACGCCTCCCACTACGACAGGAGCCAATCTGGCGACAGGCGTAATGGCACCCGTTCTACCAACCTGCACATCAATACCTAAAACTGTTGTTAATGCCTCTTGAGCTGGGAACTTATGTGCCACGGCAAAACGTGGCGCTCTAGAAACAAACCCCAAATCTTCTTGCAACTCTCGAGAGTTAACCTTGTAAACAACACCATCAATGTCATAAGGTAATTGATCTCTTAGCTGAGCGATTTGTCTATAAAACCCCATCAAGCCATCAATCGATCTCAGCACTGCACGGTGCTCACAAACAGGTAAACCCCATGTGGCATATAAATTTAATAAATCTGAGTGGGTACTAGGTAAATAATTTGATGGTTCACATTGCCCGATGCCATATGCGAAAAATGACAGAGTTCTTTGAGCTGTGATTCTTGGGTCTAATTGGCGCAGACTACCTGCTGCTGCATTTCTTGGGTTAGCAAAGGTTTTTTCTGATTTTTCTATGGCTGTTCGGTTCAATGTCTCAAAGTCTTTATGACTCATAAACACCTCTCCACGCACATCCATAACATCTGGATGATTGTCGCCCTTTAATTTAAGAGGTATCGCTTTAATCGTTCTAATATTGGCAGTGACATCTTCGCCACTATAACCATCACCACGGGTAGCAGCTTGAACCAAAATACCTTTTTCATATCTAAGAGTGATAGCCAAGCCATCAAACTTTAATTCTGCTGCGTATTCCACCTCGGCTAAATCAAGACCTTCGCGACAACGCTTATCAAATGCTTCAGCCTCTTTATCCTCAAGAGCATTATTGAGCGATAGCATTGGCACCACATGCTTCACTTCAGAAAATAAATTATTCGCCTGCCCACTGACCCGTTGTGATGGCGAATCTGATGTCACCCAGTCTGGGTGATCTTTTTCAATGGCCAATAGCTCACGATACAACTTATCGTATTCAGCATCAGGAAGAATAGGGTCATCAAGAACATAGTAGGCATGATCCAAACTTGCCAACTCTTCTTTCAGCCAAGCATAACGGGCCGAATCAGACATCATGACCTCTAAGAAAAGAGCCTGCTTGCAGTGATTGATCCAGCGGGTATGCCCTGCTGATCCATCGCTTGATAAATCTCACCTAACTGTGCAGTGATTGCTGATACTGCCTCATCAACCAAAGGTCTACCAGCATCATCTACCAAGTTTCCATTTAAAGACTCCGCTAATAACTTAGCATCATCCAACATGATCTTGAATGGCGTCATAACGTATGGGACACGTGGCAAATCTAACAATAAAGTGACATATTGAATATTTGCTTTACTTAAATCATCACGTAAAAAATTAGCCTGATCAGCAACTAACTTGTACATCACCACATCAGAAATGATGCGCTGGTAATCACGACCATCTCTAGATAGCAAGAATCCAGCTTTAGTAGCCACAGATTGAATGGTGGACAAGCTCCACATGCCCTCCTTGGGAATCACTGTGATACCCAACTGAATATCACTTTGAGCGGCAAATTGGTCTAGGTTTTTTGCCTCTTCAATCACTTCATTAACTGGCGGTAAATCAATTTCCGCATCCAAAGCATTAGCCAACGCCTGAGCTTTAGAAACAAAATCAGATAAATCAACAATGCCAATTGGCCCTGTTCGGTTTGCTAACTGAATGGCTAACTGCAACTCAGTATAAGAACCAGTGATAACAACCGACTCCCAATCAGAATTGGTATTAAGACCTTCGCACATCCATGTAAATAGGCTATTTTTAGGCCAATCAGCCAAATGACCCAAGATTTCTTCACCGCTAATTGATTCGGGTAAACGCAAAGCCACCACACAATCAATCAATGGATCAATTTTTGCTACAGAGATGATTGGGGTAGCAATCAGCGCTTCTACCCCCCCAAGCGTTGGCTCAGATCGACCAACCACGCCATCTATGGATGAAAAGTTAGGCTCTGCTGTCTGGGCTTCACCCACACTGTTTGATGCATCCTCTACCTCCACCTTACGAATACGCATGGCGTTATAAATCATCACCAAGACCAATAAGCTGAAGCCAATTAAACCAAGGGATAACTGAAGTTCTGTTAACCCTAGGGATGCGGCAAATTCAGCAAATCCGATCATTAAGCAGCCTCCACCATCGTTGCCGCAGCCTCTAAGTCAACCGCAACAATTCTAGAAACGCCCTGCTCTTGCATCGTCACACCAATTAATTGGTTAGCAATTTCCATAGTGATCTTGTTGTGTGAAATAAAGACAAATTGTGTGTTAGCTGACATACGAGCAACCATATCTGCATAGCGACCAGTATTAGCATCATCCAATGGCGCATC
>JALQYK010000095.1 GCA_023254115.1 Polynucleobacter sp. | reverse complement strand
GGGCCTGTTGTAAAGAGGTTTTTCGAGTGATTCATTAAGAGCTTTCCAGGTTCCCGCATCAATACCCTCAACAAAGTCATTTGGATTGAAGTTGGGCTTAGACACAAAGGCAAGAATGTCACCTGTTTCCGGTTCGATTGCTACAAAAGCACCGCGGCGTTTTCCATAAAGCTCTTCAACAAGAGCTTGTAATTTGATATCAACTGATAAAACAAGATTTTTGCCAGGAGTAGATGAAGACGTTGAAAGAGTTCTAACAGCTCGACCACCAGCAGTGATTTCAACCTGTTCGAAACCCGGCGAACCTCTTAAAGCATATTCATAACTTTGCTCTACACCAATCTTTCCGATATAAGGCATGCCAAGCAGATTGATGTTTTTTCTTTGAGCCCAATCCTCATCCAAGCTTCTGCTTGAGTCTAGTTCAGCAATTAATTTTTCGCGATCTTTTTGCGAGACGCGTCCAATGTAGCCAATCAGATGAGATGCTAATTCACCATAAGGGTATTGTCTGAAGAGGCGAGCCCTAATTTCAACCCCTGGAAATCTGAAGCGTTGAGCAGTAAATCTAGCAACTTCCGCGTCACTTAATAACGTTCTAACTGGAAACGAATCAAATGTTTTAGATTCTCCAGCCAGCTTTAAAAAATTACGCCTATCCTTAGGTTGAATATCAATGACAGTTGAGAGTTCATCAAGCAGTTCTGTAAGACTTATTTCTACCTGTGAAGGATTTACCTCAAGTGTATAAGCTGAATAGTTTCGCGCAATCACAATGCCATTGCGGTCAATAATTAGACCGCGATTTGCAGGCACTGGAACAAGTGCAATGCGATTATTTTCTGCCGCAACAGAATGGCGATGATGCGTGAATACTTGAAGCCAGATAAATCGTAACAACAAAATTGAAAAGCACACCAAAACAAACAGCATGGCAATGCCAAGCCTGTCTTGGAAAGACTTGACCGTTGGTTGGGATTTGCCAAATCTATTCATTTAGTTAGTTAAATCGGACGATTTAGATCAACATCAGTTGGTCGTCTTTGAGGGGCTAATAAAAGCCACACTGCAACAGGCCACAATAGCGCCTCGATAAAAGCAGAAAATAAGCTAGCCCAAGCCCACAGAGGTAGTTCACCAGATGCAATCCATCTGATTGCTAGCGGCCAAATTGAGGCTGCGAAAAACAAAGGTAAAAGATGTAGTGCTTGCTGAACTCTGGCAAAACCTAAAACACGCCTTTGCCAGTAAATGCCGAAGAAGGCGATCACTGGGTACATAAATGCATGTTGACCTAATAGACTACCGTTATGAACATCCATGATGAGGCCCAACGAAAATGCCCAAACCACACCGACTCTGCGGGGCTGGTAGATAGTCCAGAAGACCAGGCAAATTAATAACCAGTCGGGTACCCAAGGAGCGTTACCCAAGGGTAGAAAATTAAGCAATAAAGCTGCAAACAAACTAAAGCCTATGAATAAAGGGTTGGCAGGTCGAAGAATGTAACCACTTTCAATCATGGTTTGCCTCGGTATAAGCGATTAGATTTATTTTCTGCTGGTTTAATTGATTTAGATGGGTCTGGTCTAGGTCCAAAGCCAGCATCATAAAAAAGAATCATGACGTGTCGGAAACGATTTACGCCGCCCACTGGTGAGCAGTAGACGTAAGCAAAATTTTTATCCACATTGCGATCAATTTTGTCTACAGTTGCAACTGCAAAGCCAGGTGGATAAACACCATCTATGCCAGAGGTCATTAATACGTCACCGACCTGTAAGTCACTAACGGCTGCCATATGTCTTAGTTCAAGAGGTCTACCTCTGCCATTACCATGTAATGCACCTCTTAACCCATTTCTTGCAACCTGAATAGGAATCACCATATCGCGGTCATCTAACAAAGCAACTTCGGATTTATTCTCCATCACTCGAACAACTTGGCCCACAATACCTTGGTGATCTGCTACAGCCTGACCGGGCGTGATGTTGCTACTTGCACCTCTATCAATCACCACCCGTTGTGAAAGGGGGTTGTTGGGGCTGTAAAGAATTTGACTAATCAATATTTTGAAGCGAGTTTGTTCTTGTATGCCAATTAGTTTTCTTAACTGGGAATTTTCTGACATGAATAACTCAGATTGATTGGCCAGCAAGGTTAATTCAGCCACTCGCTTTGTTAGAGCTTCGTTTTCTTGCTCAAGTGAGCCTTTAGTTGTTAGATAGTCATAGCTAGCTATGAGTCCGTCTCTTGGCGCAAGCATGATGGCTTCGAAGGGGGTTAGTAAAAAGCTCGCGATTGAACGCACGTGCCCCATTGCCTTGAATTGATAATCCACTACCATCAAAATGAGGCTGACCAAAAGGCAAGCAGCCAGCTTGATTAAAGCTGGCGTGCCTTGTTTAAATAGTGGAGGTGGACTAAGCTGCAATTAAATCTCGGTAGCTGCTTAGGCGACTTATTCTTGGGAGAATACGCCGCCTAGTTTGTCCATGCGCTCTAAAGCCATGCCAGAACCTCTAACAACGCATGTCAAAGGATCTTCTGCAACGTGCACTGGCAAGCCTGTTTCTTCAAGCAATAGACGATCCAAGTCTCTCAATAAGGCGCCACCACCTGTAAGCATCATGCCGCGATCAGCGATATCTGATGCTAATTCTGGAGGTGTTTGCTCTAAGGCAACTTTCACGGCAGTCACGATTTGATTAAGAGGATCTGTAAGTGCCTCCAAAATCTCGTTACTTGTAACAGTAAAGCTTCTTGGAATACCCTCAGATAGGTTGCGACCACGAATTTCCATGTCTTTTACCTCAGATCCAGGGAAAGCCGAGCCAATTGTCTTTTTGATGGCTTCAGATGTTTGTTCGCCAATTAACATGCCGTAGTTGCGACGGATGTAATTGATGATGGCTTCATCAAATTTATCTCCGCCAACGCGGATAGAGCCCTTGTAAACCATGCCGCCAAGGGACATAACACCAACTTCTGTGGTGCCGCCACCAATATCAACCACCATTGAGCCAGAAGCCTCAGAAACTGGTAATCCGGCTCCAATAGCCGCAGCCATAGGTTCTTCGATGAGGTATACCTGAGATGCACCAGCGCCTAGAGCTGATTCACGAATTGCGCGTCTTTCTACTTGAGTAGAGCCGCAAGGCACGCAAATAATGATTCTAGGGCTTGGTTTAAGCAATTTGGTCTCGTGAACCATTTTGATGAATTGCTTAAGCATTTGTTCTGTGATGGTGAAATCAGCAATAACACCGTCTTTCATGGGGCGAATTGCTTCAATATTGCCTGGAACGCGGCCAAGCATCTGTTTGGCTTCCTTACCAACGGCTAAAATAGTCTTTTTACCGTTAGGGCCGCCTTCTTGGCGAATTGCCACAACAGATGGTTCATCAAGGACAATGCCCTTATCACGCATGTAAATCAGGGTATTGGCAGTGCCTAAGTCGATGGCTAAGTCATTAGAAAAGTAGTTGCGAAAGAGACCAAACATAATATAAGTGGGAAAATAGATTAATTAATACGTTAATGAACCCTTTAATGATACCGCAGCAGGACAAATGAATCTCGAAGACGTTAAGCGCATAGCGCATTTATCCCATTTAGCCATCTCAGAAGATGAGGCTAAGGCAACTCTTGAGCAGCTACAAAAAGTATTTAACTTGGTAGAGCAAATGCAGTCAGTCAATACAGATGGTATTGAACCTTTGGCTCACCCAATTGAGCAAATTATGACTATTGCGCAACCGCTGCGTGACGATGTTGTAACTGAACTAGATCAGCGCGATGCTTATATGAAAAATGCGCCAGCAGAGCATGACGGTTTGTTTTTGGTACCAAAGGTGATTGAATGAGTTGGCATACCAAAACAATTAAAGAGATTTCTACTAGCCTGCAGACAAAAGAAGTTAGCAGTCAAGAGTTGGCAACTTATTTCCTACAACGCATCTCGGGCGCTACTGAATTAAATGCATTCGTTGATCTTAATGAAGAGCAAACAATGCGCGAGGCTAAGTTAGCTGATGAACAACTAGCAACCGGAAGCAAGTCATTGTTGATGGGCATACCTGTTGCTCATAAAGATGTATTTGTCACTAAGCATTGGAAAACAACTGCTGGCTCAAAAATATTAACTAATTACCTTAGCCCATTTGATGCACATGTTGTAGCTGAGTTGAGTGGAGCCGGTATGGTTTGCTTGGGCAAGGTGAATATGGATGAATTTGCGATGGGCTCAACCAATGAGAGTTCATATGCAGGTGTGGCAAAAAATCCATGGGCTATTGATAGAGTCCCCGGGGGATCATCGGGTGGTTCGGCGATTGCAGTTGCAGCTGGTTTATCCCTTGCTGCCACGGGTACCGATACTGGCGGGTCAATTAGACAGCCGGCAGCACTATGTGGCATCACTGGAATTAAGCCGACCTATGGAAAAGTGTCTCGTTTTGGCATGATTGCTTATGCATCTTCACTAGACCAAGCGGGACCCATGGCAAAAACAGCAGAAGATTGCGCAATCATGCTAAATGTCATGGCTGGGCATGATGCTAAAGATTCAACAAGCTTAGATAAAGCGAAAGAAGATTACACAAAAAATTTAGGCAAGACCTGGACTGGTGAGGCTGGCTTGCCTTTAAAGGGCTTAAGGGTTGGTTTGCCAAAAGAGTATTTTGGTGACGGGCTTAGTTCCGATGTTCGTCAAGCTGTTGAAGCCGCAATTGATCAGTTCAAGAAGATGGGGGCGGAGTGCGTAGCAGTAACTTTGCCCAAAACAGAATTATCAATTCCGGTTTATTACGTAATTGCGCCGGCTGAAGCATCTAGTAACTTAAGTCGTTTTGATGGCGTGCGATATGGTCGCCGCGCAGATAAATATGATGATTTACTGGATATGTATAAGCGATCAAGGTCAGAGGGTTTTGGCGCAGAAGTTAAACGCAGAATTATGATTGGAACTTATGTGCTGTCACATGGCTATTACGATGCATATTATTTGAAGGCGCAGCGCATCCGCAGAATTATTGCGCAGGATTTTCAGAATGCATTTGAGTCTTGCGACATTATTGCTGGCCCTGTTGCGCCTACAGTTGCTGGGAAAATTGGTGAAAAGGTTTCAGACCCTACGCAAATGTATTTAGAAGACATTTATACGCTTTCACCAAATTTAGCTGGCCTGCCAGCAATGAGCATGCCTTGCGGATTTGGTGACAATCAGATGCCAGTAGGTATTCAGTTAATTGGTAACTATTTTTCTGAAGCCCAACTTTTACAAGTTGCCCATGCTTATCAGTTGGAGACTGATTGGCATAAGGCGCAATCACCGTTCTCTCAGAAAGGTGGTTTGTGATGAAGTGGGAGGTTGTGATTGGCATGGAAACCCATGCACAGCTAAGAACAAACTCAAAAATTTTTAGTGGCGCCTCAATTAATTTTGGTGCGGAACCAAATCGTCAAGCTTGCGCTGTTGATTTGGCCTTGCCTGGTGTATTGCCTGTTTTAAACAGAGAAGCAGTTGCCCATGCAATCAGATTTGGTTTGGCTGTAGGTGCGCATGTTGCGCCATTTAGTATTTTTGCCCGCAAGAACTATTTCTATCCTGACTTGCCAAAAGGGTATCAAATTAGTCAATTTGAAATACCAGTTGTACAGGGTGGCAAGGTCAATATTGTTTTAGATGGTGTTGCCAAAACTGTTCAATTAACAAGAGCGCATCTTGAAGAAGATGCGGGCAAGTCATTGCACGAAGATTTTCGTGGCCCACATGGCGAGCCTTCTAGTGGTATAGACCTTAATAGAGCTGGCACACCTTTGTTGGAAATTGTGACCGAGCCAGATATGCGAAGTGCTGCAGAGGCAGTTGCATATGCAAAGGCATTGCATAGCTTGGTTGTTTGGTTAGGTGTGTGTGATGGCAATATGCAAGAAGGTTCATTCCGTTGCGACGCTAACGTTTCTGTTCGCCCGGAGGGTCAGGTTGAATTTGGCACTCGTTGCGAAATTAAAAATTTGAATTCCTTTAGATTTTTAGAGGAAGCAATTCAGTATGAGGTGCGTCGACAAATAGAGTTAATTGAAGATGGCGGCAGAGTTATTCAAGAAACTCGTTTGTACGATCCAGATAAAAAAGAAACTCGTAGCATGCGTAGTAAAGAGGATGCTAACGATTATCGCTACTTCCCTGACCCAGATTTGTTGCCATTAATCATTTCTGAAGAGTGGATTGCTAAAGAGCGTGCTGAAATGACTGAGCTACCTGCTCAGAAGGCAGAACGTTGGCAAGCTAGTTTTGGTTTGTCGGCATATGATTGCCAAGTGCTAACTCAAGAAAAGTCCACGGCTGAGTTTTATGAAGCGTTGGTTAAGCAGTTAAATAAAGATCAAGCTAAAGCTGCGGCAAACTTGATGGCTGGAGAATTTGCATCTGCTCTTAATAAAGATGGCATCAGCGCAGACCAATCACCATTAAACCCACAACAAATAGCAAAGCTAATTGAGCGTATTGCTGATGGAACTATTTCTAATAAGATTGCCAAAGAAATATTTGCAGTGATGTGGGATGAGAGAGCAACAGATGTTGATGCCGTAGATCGAATTATCGAAGCCAAGGGGCTTAAGCAAATTAGCGATAGTGGAGCTCTTGAAGCAATTATTGACCAAGTTTTATCAGCGAATCAAAAATCAGTTGAAGAATTTAGAGCTGGAAAAGAAAAGGCATTCAATGCTTTGATTGGTCAAATTATGAAAGCCACTCAAGGTAAGGCTAATCCACAACAAGTTAATAAGTTGTTAACAGATAAGTTGAGCAAATCATGACACAAAATGGAACTAATTCGATTGAGCAACAAGAGCGTGAGGCTTTGGTTGCTGAGTGGCTCAAAGCAACGCCGGGCTTTTTTGACAGACATGCAGAACTTTTATCTGAGATTCAGTTAAAAAATCCGCATGGCGATAGAGCAATTTCATTGCAAGAGCGTCAGTTGGGTGTTTTGCGTCAACAAAATCAAGCTTTAAATCAGCGTTTGTCAGAAATGCTTAGGTTCGGTAGTCAAAATGACAAAACACAAGGCCTCATGATTGCTTGGTTAAAAAGTTTGCTGTTAGCCAAGTCTGAGACTGATGTTAGATCTGCGATTGCTGATGGCTTGGCAAGTGTGTTTGGCATTGAATTAGTGAAGTTAGTTGATGGCATGGCTTTGCCAGGCTATTGTGGAGGTGCAGATAAGGCTGGAAGTGCGTTTGAGCCTCATCTAAATAATGAGATAAAAAGCTTGGCAGTGATTAATTTGTCAAATGTAAATGCTCAGATTTTGTTGGCGAGCCACCACCCAGAAAAGTTCACCGCTGATATGGGCAGTGTCTATTTAGATCAAATCGGTGAGTTGGCGTCAGCAGCAATTACTAGAGCTAAGGAATAGGATTAGACATGAATGAAAGCCTCGCGGAGGAATACCTGCGCGAACTTCATGTTCTACGACAGGTATCAAAGCATACGATAGCTGCTTATAAAAAAGACCTCGACTACTTGTTGAGTCGATTACAAGAAGGTGCTTTGAAGTTCTCAGATTTAAGCTCTGATCAAGCCCGAAACTGGGTGGCAAAGTTACACGCAGAAGGACATGCGCCACGGAGTATTGCTAGAACATTGTCTGCTTGGCGTGGCTTTTATTTATGGTTGGCCAATCAAAAAGGTTTGGTTAAAACAAATCCTTTGAGCGATGTTAGAGCTCCCAAGAGAGCCAAGCCATTACCTAAAGCTCTGTCAGTTGAAAATGCAATAAGCCTCGTTGAGAGCGCCAATCAAGAAGCCATACAAAATGATTCATTTTTAAGGGCTAGAGATCGTGCAATTGTTGAATTACTTTATTCCTCAGGTTTGCGCTTGTCTGAGTTGCTTGGCATTGATTTAACTCCGGTAGACACAAAAGAGTACTCATCAGCTGGTTGGGTTGATTTTGAAGCTGGTGAAGTCATGGTATTAGGTAAGGGCAAAAAAAGAAGAACTGTGCCGGTAGGTACAGCTGCAATCAATGCGTTGCGTGAGTGGATAACAGTCAGGTCTGACTACGTTAAGAAGCAACAAGAAGGCCCTCAGCCTTTATTCATTAACAAGCAAGGTAAAAGAGTGTCTGCAAGAACTATTCAAAAACATTTGGCAGAGTTGGCTATAAAAGCGGGCTTGCCAACACATGTACATCCACATATGTTGAGACATAGTTTTGCAAGTCACGTTTTACAATCATCTGGTGATTTGCGGGCTGTGCAAGAAATGCTTGGTCATGCGAGCATTACTAGCACGCAAATATACACAGCTTTGGATTTTCAACATTTGGCCCAAGCATATGATTTGGCGCATCCCAGAGCTAAAAACAAGAAGAGTCAATAATGCAACCAAGTATCGTATTAAAGCCCGGTAAGGAGCGCCCTGTAATAAGACGCCACCCATGGGTTTATTCAAATGCCGTTGATCGCTTTGAGGGCAAGGTATATCCCGGCTCAACCGTCCACGTATTAAGTCATGATGGAAAATTTCTTGCTAAGGGTTTATATAGCCCAAGTTCACAAATTAGAGTTCGAATTTTGACTTGGGATGAAACAAAAGTTATTGATCATGCATTTTTTAAGGGGCGCATTTCAAAAGCGATAGAGCATCGCACCCAGTGGGTTAAAAATACCAATGCGATACGTTTAATTTTTGGCGAGAGCGATGGCTTGCCTGGTTTGGTCGTGGATCAGTATGCGGACACGTTAGTTTGCCAATTTTTATTTGTGGGCATGGAGCACTGGAAAGATGCCATTGTGCAGGCTTTAGTTAAACAAACAAATTGCAAGAGAATTGTGGAGCGATCAGATGCTGCGGTTCGAGCTAGAGAAGGTTTAGAGCCTCATGTTGGGGTTTTATTCGGCGAGATGCCTGATGCGCCGATTGAGGTCAATGAGTGCGGTGTTTTATACAGTGTTGACGTATTAAATGGACATAAAACAGGGTTTTATGTTGACCAAAGAGATAGTAGAGATTTGCTAAGTCAACTGGCAAAGGATAAAGAAGTTCTAAATATGTTTTGCTATACGGGCGGCTTTTCTTTGGCAGCATTAAAGGGTGGAGCTAAGCACGTTACCTCAGTAGACTCATCAGGTGAGGCATTGGCAATGGCGCAAAAGCAAATGGTTCTAAATGGTTTTGATGCAAGTCGTGCAACTTGGCTAGATTCTGATGCATTTGCAGTTCTAACCCAGTTTAGAAAAGAAGGTAAGCAGTTTGATATTGTTGTTTTGGATCCCCCCAAATTTGCCCCATCATCACATCATTTAGATAAGGCCTTGCGTGCTTATAAAGAAATTAATCGCGCAGGAATGCAATTGTTAAAGCCGGGCGGCTTATTGTTCACCTTCTCTTGTTCTGGTGCTGTTGATTCAGCATTGTTTGAAAGAACTGTGGCAATGGCGAGTGCTGAGGCAATGACTCATTCATCTGATTTCGAAATGGATTTTCGTTTAATGAAGAGGTTGTCTTCGGGGGCTGATCACCCTTTATTAACAAGCTTTCCTGAGGGTGATTATCTAAAAGGCTTGATGCTTCAAAGGGCATAGCTAAGAAGTAATGATTGCCTCATAATTAAAAAATTAAACAAGGATTACAGCATGGCACTAATACCAGTAACAATTTTGTCCGGTTTTTTGGGTAGTGGCAAAACTACTCTGCTAAAGCATATTCTTCATGAGAACCATGGCAACAAGATTGCTGTGATTGAGAATGAATTTGGAGAAGAAAATATCGATAACGATATTTTGGTTCAAGACAGCAATGAGCAAATTGTTCAAATGAGTAATGGCTGTGTTTGCTGCACTATTCGTGGAGACTTGGTTGATGCCCTGAATGATTTATTTGAGCAGCGTAAAGATAAAAAGATTCAATTTGATCGCGTTGTTATTGAAACGACTGGCGTTGCTAATCCAGGCCCTGTTGCGCAAACATTTTTTATGGATGATGAAGTAGCTAGTCATTACATACTAGATGCCGTGGTTACTTTGGTGGATGCAAAGCATGGTAATCAGCAGCTAGATAAGCATGAAGAGGCTCAGCAGCAAGTTGGGTTTGCAGACCGCATTTTTATTACTAAAACAGACTTGGTTAGTGCAAATGCAGTTGATGCATTAAAACATCGCTTAATGCATATGAATCCACGTGCGCCTATCACTGGAATTACGCAAGGTGCAGTGCCATTGGATCAAGTGCTTGATTTAAGGGGCTTTAACCTTAACGATAAATTAGAGATTGACCCTCATTTCTTGGAGCAAGATGATCACGATCACGCCAATTGTGGGCATGACCATCATGAACACGGTCCAGATTGCAACCATGATCATCACCATGGCCAGGCCCAGACTGTTCAATTTGTTCGAAAAAGCCATACTGACAAAATTCAATCATTTGTTTTTAAGAGTGATCGCCCTTTTGATTCGCAAAAATTGGAAGATTTTTTGGGTGGAATATTGTCTGTTTTTGGGGCTAAGATGTTGAGATATAAAGGAGTTTTGTACATCAAGGGCGGGCCTCGTAAAGTAATTATTCAAGGTGTTCACGAAATGATGGGCTCTGACTTAGGGGCTCCGTGGGGTAAAGAAAAGAAGGAAACCAGAATGGTCTTTATTGGGACAGATTTACCTAAAGATGTTTTATTAGGTGGATTAGAAACTTGTTTGGTGTAATCTAACGGGATTAGAGTAGAATTCCGCGCCCAGAGACATTTATAAGTTATGTAATATTTGGGCGTCGAAAAGTGTAGCGTTATAAGACTAAAAGTCCTGAAAGGACATGAAATGAGCAAGAAACCATTGACCGAAGCAGATTTGTTGAAGATGTCTGAAAAAGACTACATGAATGCTGCTCAGTTAGAGTTTTTTAAAACTAAGTTATTAGCACTAAAAGCTGATCTTTTGATGCATGCAAATGAAACAACTGAGCATTTGCGTGAGAATGTTTTAGTTCCTGACCCAGCTGATCGTGCAACGATTGAAGAAGAGCACGCGCTTGAGTTGCGTACGCGTGATCGTGAACGCAAGCTTTTGAAAAAAGTAGAGCAATCTCTTTTGAGTATTGAATCTGGTGAGTATGGTTGGTGTGAAGAGACTGGTGAGCCAATTGGCATCCCACGTTTATTAGCAAGACCTACTGCAAATTTATCTCTTGAAGCTCAAGAGCGTCGTGAGTTACGCCAGAAGTTATTTGGTAACTAATCCATAACAAGGCAACAAAGTGACTAGGTCACTTAGACTAATTTCAATAGCGTTACTTCTTTGCATTGGGCTTTTACAAGCCCAATGGCAGGGCTTTGCTCACGCTATTGAGCATGTGCACCATGTTGAACAAGTTGTTTCTTCGGGATCAAATGAGGATGCAACTCAAGGTAATCAGCTAGCTGCGCAACAACGAGATTTTCATCATTGCGCAGCTTATGACTCATTAAC
>JALQYK010000113.1 GCA_023254115.1 Polynucleobacter sp. | reverse complement strand
ATTCAAGGTCTATCAGAAGTGCCTGCAGCGGGTGAAGAAGTTATTGCAGTTGCTGATGAGCGCAAAGCACGTGAAATTGCATTGTTCCGTCAAGGTAAGTTCCGTGATGTGAAGTTGGCTAAGCAACAAGCAGTCAAGCTAGAGAGCATGTTTGAAAGTATGGGTGAGGGTGGTGTTGAGGCGAAGAACTTGCCAATCATCATCAAGGCTGACGTTCAAGGTTCTCAAGAAGCATTGGCGCAATCATTGCAAAAACTATCTACTTCAGAAGTGAAGGTTCAGATTGTTCATGCCGCAGTGGGTGGTATTACTGAAACCGATATTAACTTGGCAGTTGCTTCTAAGGCTGTTGTAATTGGCTTTAATTCACGTGCCGATGCATTGGCTCGTAAATTGGCTGAAGCCAATGGCGTTGATATTCGCTACTACAACATCATCTACGATGCTGTTGATGAAGTGAAAGCAGCGATGAGCGGCATGTTGACGCCAGAGAAGAAAGAAGAAGTCACTGGCTTGGTTGAGATTCGTCAAGTGATTCAGGTTTCTAAAGTGGGTTCAGTGGCTGGTTGTATGGTGCTAGAAGGCATCGTTAAACGTTCATCACGCGCGCGTTTGTTGCGCAATAACGTGGTGGTATGGACTGGCGAGTTGGATTCATTGAAGCGCTTTAAAGATGACGTCAAAGAAGTTAAAGGTGGTTTTGAGTGCGGTTTATCACTCAAGAACTACAACGACATTCATGAAGGTGATCAATTAGAGATTTTTGAAGTTACAGAAGTAGCTAGAACGCTCTAATTGCTTTAAGTCGTTAACATGCCAGTTAAAAATCATCGTAATCAAAGAGTAGCCGACCAAATCCAAAGGGATTTGGCCGAGCTCATTCCGCGCGAAATTCGGGACCCTAAAGTCGGGTTGATTACTTTGCAGGCTGTTGAATTAACAACTGACATGGCTCATGCCAAGATTTTTTTTACGGTTCTTGGTGCTGAGCCTGAGTATGCATTAGCAGCACTTCGTGAAAAAGCTGGCTATTTACATTCATTGTTATTTAAGCGTTTACATATTCATACAGTGCCGACGTTACATTTTCATCATGATGAGTCTGTGGCTCGTGGGGTGGAGATGTCTCGTTTGATTGATCAGGCGCTTGGCGACCACGATAAGGCTTAAGTTATGCCCCAAGGTATTCATGGGGTGGTACTACTGGATAAACCAGAAGGTATCAGCTCTCAAACGGCAGTCACAATCGTTAAACGTGCTTTTGATGCAGAAAAAGCAGGTCATACGGGTACATTAGATCCAATGGCAACAGGTTTGCTACCTGTGTGTTTGGGTGAGGCGACAAAGTATTCGCAAGACTTGCTGGATGCGGATAAGACTTATTTAGCCACCATTAAGTTTGGTGAAAAAACCACTACTGGTGATGCTGAGGGTGAGGTAGTTGAAGTAAGAGTTGCTAATTTTGACGCGACTGATGAAAAACAGTTAGAAGAAAAATTGGCAGAGGTGTTACAGAAGTTCACAGGCGAGATTGCTCAAGTGCCACCGATGTATTCGGCCTTGAAAAGAGACGGTAAGCCTTTGTATGAGTACGCTCGTGCAGGTGAGACTTTAGAGCGTGAAGCTCGTCATGTCACGATTCATTCATTGAAGTGGATTAAGGTGGAGTGGCCGGTGGCGCAATTAGAAGTGAGCTGCAGTAAGGGTACTTATGTCAGAACTTTGGCAGAAGATATTGGAGAGTATTTGGGCGCTGGGGCTCATTTAATTGGCCTAAGACGAGAAAAAGTGGGTCATTTAAGTTTGGGGCATGGCGTTACTTTGGAGAATGTGAAAGCTAACTCTAAAGAAGAAAACATGAAGTCGGAGTATTTACTGCCTGTAGATGCTCTCGTACAAGACCTCAATTCATTGGGTCTTAGTGAAGAAGAGGCTAATCGTTTGCGTTTGGGACAAAGAGTTCCTGTGAGCAAGGCGGGTAGTGAAGAAGAATTGATGAGGATTTATCGCGGTGCGATTGAGTCTTCAAATTTTATGGGTACAGCGGATTGGCGCAAGGGTGTTTTACATCCGCGTCGTTTGATTGCCCAAGTAGCAGTAACGAATTTAACCAATTGAAAAAAGTGAAAGCAGAACCATGAGTAATATTCGCGCATTAAGAAATATCGCCATCATTGCCCACGTTGACCACGGTAAAACTACCTTGGTTGACCAATTATTACGTCAGTCAGGCACATTCCGTGACAACCAACAGGTTGCTGAGCGTGTGATGGACTCAAATGATATTGAAAAAGAACGTGGCATCACGATCTTGTCAAAGAACTGTGCTGTTGAGTACGAAGGTACGCACATTAATATCGTTGACACCCCAGGACACGCTGACTTCGGTGGCGAGGTAGAGCGTGTGTTGTCTATGGTTGATGGTGTGTTGTTGCTTGTGGATGCTGTTGAAGGCCCAATGCCACAAACACGTTTCGTGACTAAAAAAGCTTTGGCTCTTGGTTTGAAGCCAATCGTGGTTGTGAACAAGGTAGACCGTCCAGGTGCACGTATTGATTATGTTGTAAACGCAACATTTGAACTATTTGATAAATTAGGTGCAACAGAAGAACAATTGGATTTCCCAGTTGTTTACGCTTCAGGTTTGAGTGGTTATGCAGGTTTAACGCCTGATGTACGCGAAGGTACGATGGCGCCATTGTTTGAAACGGTTCTTAAATATGTACCGATTCGTGACGAAGATCCAGATGGTCCTTTGCAATTCCAAATTTCATCAATCGACTACAACAGCTATGTGGGTAAGATTGGTGTGGGTCGTATTAGCCGCGGCACGGTGAAAGCTGGTCAAAGTGTGGTTTGTCAAAATGGTCCAGATGGCACGCCATTTAACGGTCGTGTAAACCAAGTATTGAAGTTCCAAGGCTTGGAGCGTGTACAGGTTGATCAGGCAGCATCAGGCGACATCGTTTTGATCAACGGTATTGAAGATTTGGCAATTGGTACAACTGTATGTTCGCCAGATAAAGTTGAGCCACTACCGATGTTGAAAGTGGATGAGCCAACTTTAACGATGAACTTCATGGTTAATACAAGCCCATTAGCTGGTCGTGAAGGTAAATTCATTACTAGCCGTCAGATTCGTGATCGTTTGCATCGCGAGTTGAAGTCGAACATGGCTTTGCGCGTTAGCGATACTGACGATGACACAGTGTTTGAGGTGTCAGGTCGTGGCGAATTGCATTTAACCATCTTGATTGAAAACATGCGTCGTGAAGGCTATGAGTTAGCAGTTTCACGTCCACGTGTGGTTTTCCACGAAGAAAATGGCGTGAAGATGGAGCCGTATGAAAATTTGACCGTAGACGTTGAAGATACAACTCAAGGTTCTGTGATGGAAGAGTTAGGTAAACGTAAGGGCGAGTTACAAGACATGGTGTCTGACGGTAAAGGTCGTACACGTCTTGAGTACAGAATTCCTGCGCGTGGCTTGATTGGTTTCCAAGGTGACTTCTTGACGATGACACGTGGTACTGGCTTGATGAGTCACACATTTGATGCTTATGGTCCTATGAAAGAGGGTATGGTTGGTGAGCGTCATAACGGTGTATTAATTTCTCAAGATGATGGTGAAGCAGTAGCCTACGCTTTATGGAAATTGCAAGACCGTGGCCGTATGTTCGTGGTTCCTGGTGATGCACTGTATGAAGGTATGGTGATTGGTATTCATAGTCGTGACAATGACTTAATTGTGAACCCAATTAAAGGTAAGCAATTAACCAACGTACGTGCTTCTGGTACTGATGAAGCTGTTCGTTTAGTTCCAGCTATTCAGATGTCTTTGGAGTATGCCGTTGAATTCATCGCAGAAGACGAGTTGGTTGAAGTAACTCCTAAGAGCATTCGAATTCGCAAGCGCTACTTAAAAGAGCACGAGCGTAAGAAGGCTAGCCGTGAGACTGTTGCTTAATTAAGCAAGGTCTGTCAACAAAGCCGCATACTCTTGAGTTGCGGCTTTGTTACTATTAGAGCCCCATCGATGCAAAGCCAATCTGGTATTTCTCCTAGCAAAGTTTTTTTACCTAATCAGTTGGATGGGTGCGCTACCGTATTAGATTTTTTGTGTGACAAATTCCCAGCTATTTCTAAAAGTGAGTGGGTAGCTAGATTTAATGATGGTCTAGTCTTTGATGCCGATGGCTTAACTCTCAGCGTCACCAGTCAATATTTGGCCGGCACGTTTGTCTATTACTTCAGGCGAGTTGAATCTGAGGAGCAGATTCCTTTTAATGAGACTATCGTTTACCAAGACGACTATCTATTAATTGCTGACAAGCCTCATTTCTTACCGGTCACTCCAGGTGGACATTATTTGCATGAAACTCTCTTGGTTCGTTTGAAGAAATCCACAGGTATTGAAACATTGAGTCCCATTCATCGAATTGATCGTGAGACAGCAGGTTTGGTAGCGTTTTCAAAACGAGCATCTGATAGAAACGCTTATCAAGCATTGTTTAGAGATAGGCTTGTTGAAAAAACCTATCAGGCAATTGCACCATATCAAGAAGATTTACAGAGTCGTTTTCCAATTCATTACCAAAGTAGGATTGAGGAGTCTTCGGTATTTATTCAAATGCATGAGGTGGCTGGCGAGCCGAACTCTGAAACGTGGATTGATATTGAGAAGGTCAGCGGTTCTTGGGCGAGATATTCTCTAAAGTTAGGTACGGGAAAAAAACATCAATTGAGGGTGCACATGAGTGCTTTGGGTATACCGATTAAGAATGACCAGATTTATCCGGTATTGCACCCCCATGTGATGAGTAATAAAGACTTTACCCAACCGTTGCAATTATTGGCAAAAGAGTTGTCTTTTATTGATCCTATGAGTGGCTTAAAGCACCATTTTTTTAGCTCTCAAGCACTTCATCTATAAAATTGACGCATGTCACAAAATCAAAAACGCTTAGCAGTAGCTCCAATGATGGATTGGACGGATCGTCAGTGCCGTACTTTTCACCGCAGTCTAACTAAGAAGGCGGTTCTCTATAGTGAGATGGTTACAACAGGTGCATTGATTCATGGCGATGTACCACGACATTTAGATTTTGATGAAATTCAGCATCCAGTTGTTTTGCAAGTTGGTGGCAGTGAGCCTCAGGATTTAGCGATATCGGCAAAGTTAGCGCAACAGTGGGGCTATGACGAGATTGATCTAAATTGTGGTTGTCCTTCAGAGCGTGTTCAGCGTGGCTCGTTTGGTGCATGCCTCATGGCAGAACCAGATTTAGTGGCAGACTGCGTTAAAGCGATGGTGGATGCTGTGAATATGCCGGTCACAGTTAAACATCGTATTGGTTTAAATGAGATGAATGTTCAAGACAATCTCAGTGATTATCAATTCACACTAGATTTCATTTGTAAAGTAGCCAATGCAGGTGCTACTCAAGTCACTATTCATGCGCGTAATGCTATTTTGAAGGGTTTATCACCAAAGGAAAATCGAACCATTCCGCCATTGCGTTATGAAGTGGCTAAGCAACTCAGAATCGATGCACAAAAGCATTTTCCAAATTTAAAAGTTTTGCTCAATGGTGGTTTAGAAACTAATGGCGATATTGCTAGATATTGGAATGATTTTGATGGTTTCATGATCGGTCGCGCTGCATACCATACGCCTGCGATGATGCTCGATTGGGATGAGATGTTAGAGTCTGATGGACAAGCCTTTGGACATTTTTTTGGCGTAGAGCAATGGAATCGAATTACTGAAGAATTAATTGGACAATGTTCTCACTGGTTAAAACACTGTCAGGCAACAGGTGAGCATTTTCATATGGCTGCTATCACAAGGCATATTCTTGGTTTGGCCCATGGCAAGGGAGGGTCTAAGCATTGGCGCAGAAAACTATCAGATTATCGATTGTTGGGCGCAGTAAAGACTGAACAAGATATTAGAGCTTTTTTTGAGGATGCCAATCAAGAGTTAAGAATGTATGTTGAACAAGAGGACTCAGACAGGTTATAATCTTATTTCTCTACGGTGGCTGTAGCTCAGTTGGTAGAGTCCAGGATTGTGATTCCTGTTGTCGTGGGTTCGAGCCCCATCAGCCACCCCAAAATACCCAAAAGCCCCTAATCAGGGGCTTTTTTATTGCATATAACCCTACTTAACACAATTGATTAATTGTCTGTAATATCCATGCTGATATTCACTAATATTCACCAATCATGAAAAAGCTAGTTTTTATATCAATTTTTTCTTTGTGTACTCCTAGCTTAGCTCACGCTAGTGGCGAGGCCACCTATAAACAAGTTTGTTTGGCTTGTCATGGCGCTGGCGTTGCAGGTGCACCTAAAGTTGGTGATAAGGCGAAGTGGGCCCCTCTCATTAAAGAGGGGCAGGTAACATTAACGGCTCATGGTTATGTGGGGGTGCGTGGTATGCCCCCTAAGGGTGGTAAGCCAGATTTAACACTGGCTCAATTTTCTGAAGCGGTGGTTTATATGGCTAATCAATCAGGTGGTACGTGGAAGAGTCCAGATGAAAAGCTCATGCACGCTATTCATGAAGAAGTTGAAAAGCGTAAAAAACAACTCGCTAAAAAATAAGTTACGTAACTATTTTCATCGCTGATGAAAGTAAATCATTAGCGTCACCAATATAGCTCCAATTGATAATTGGCTGATCATGGTTCTGTAGGTGAGTTTATGGATCAATCTATTTTCAAGATTTTCCATGTCTTTGATCATTTCTTTGCGCAAATCTTTTAAACAGTCCCATAAATTGGTCATTTGCGTTCGAAGATCCTTGATCTCGCAC
>JALQYK010000036.1 GCA_023254115.1 Polynucleobacter sp. | reverse complement strand
ATTAGAGAAATCTCATGCAAGCTAGCAATAACTGTTTGCTGACAACTCTGACTTCTCTCTACAAGAGTATTTAGTAAAGAAACTTGATGCCCCACATCAAGATGAGAGGTGGGCTCATCCAAGATTAAAGCCTGAGTATTTTGCGCAAAGCACGCCGCTAACGCGACCCTTTGGCGCTCACCGCCCGACAAGGTTTGCCATTGAGCATTTGCAAGATGAGCCGCATCACAAGTTTTTAGTGCTTCTATTGCCAACTGATGACTAGTCGACTCCGTTTCATGCCAAGGCCATTGTGCTGCTAGCACAATATCAATCGCTCTCAAGCCAACTCCAGCTATTGGCGATTGCTCTGCATAGGCCCTCACTTTTGCAAGCTTCTCAGGCATGTAAGTGGCAATCGCTTGGTTTTGCCATAAAACTTCACCTGAGTCGATTGGCTGTATACCTGCGATGATTTTTAATAGCGTTGATTTACCAGCGCCATTGCGGCCAATTAAACACCATCTCTCGCCTTGCCTCACTTGCCAATTTAAGTTGTTAATCAACGTTCGACCTGGAACCTGAACATTTAAGTTTTTGGTTTCCAATACAACTGACAAATCTTGGTTAGCGCAATTAGTCATCATGAATTCCATTGCCTAAAACGAGAAAGAATCCACAAAAAACTAGGCACGCCAATCAATGCCGTAATCACACCAACAGGTAATTGTGATGGCGCAATCACAGTTCTTGCAAACATGTCAGACAAGACCAAGAAGGCTCCACCCAATAAGGCTGAGCTAGGTAATAAGAAGCGTTGATCTGGACCATGTTGTTTCACAATCAGCACACGCAGAATATGAGGCACTAGTAAACCAACAAAACCGATTGAACCAGCTATCGATACCGCTGCTGCAGCCGATAAAGCAGACAGAAGAACCATGACCCACTGAATATAAGAAACATCCACCCCTAAGGTCAAAGCCTTATCTGTTCCTAACTGCAACAAATGAATTTTTGGAGATAACTTCCAAACAATGATGAGCGCTGATAACCAAACGCCCAAAATGGCACCGACCGACTCCAAGCTCATCACAGAATCTAGATCGCCCATGAGCCAATGAATCATGCCCGGCATGGCTACATTCGATGCAAAAGCAATCATGAGTGTCGTGATAGCTCCACACCCTGTTGCAACCATGACGCCTGCTAATAAGAGTCTTGATGGATGAGCAGAAAAACCACCGACCAAAACCCACAGGAGAATCATGACTGTAACAGCACCCAGCCACGCACCACCTGCAACCCAAATAGTTCCTGCACCACCCAACATCAGTACAGCCAATGCACCGACTGAGGCGCCTCCAGAAACACCCAGAACTGATGGCTCAGCCAAAGGATTGCGAGTCAAAACTTGTAAAAGGCTTCCAGACATTGCCAATAAACCCCCAACCGCGAAGGCAGCTAGGACTCTAGGTAAACGCAACTGGTAAATGATGGCAGCATCTGCATCAGAGACGCTGCCAATGAATAAAGCCAAAACCACCGATGCTAGAGAGAGAATCGCTAGCAAGATGAAGGTGGTGGTTTTAGATGAGGGCATTATTTAAATGTGTAACGGCCAACTATTTTCAGCGATAAACCTGCGTCTGGGTAAACAGATCCCCATATATTTGCCCAACTATAATATTTCTTATCAAAGATGTTACTTACATATGTAGTCCATAACCAATTGTTGTACTGCGCAGAATAACTAACATCCGTGATGGCATAACCAGGAATTCTGATAGCCAAACCCTCAAAATCACCATCTGATTTTTGACTTGCTACATAACGACTACTTACACCAATTTTTTGTTGAGAATTTAACTTGTAATCCACACCCAATCTAGCTGTGTAATTTGGCACCAGTGGAATTCTTTGGCCCGAATTTTGACCTTCCCTAAACTGGGCTTTTACATACTGAAATGAACCATAAATGTTTGCTGCCGAAGTGATGTCAGCAGCAAACTCGAATTCCACCCCATCTCTCTTCGTTGGAGATAAATTAATGTTTCTTGAGTCAGTTTCACTGTAGATGATTTCGTTGGAAACTAGACTATGAAAAAATCTTAGCCCATAGCGCATATTTGTATCAGCACCACTTAGGCCGAATTCATAATCCTTTGATTTCTGAGGCTCCAAAGATGCTGGATATGGGGCAGTATTCCAAAAAGTATTTCTATTGTCATCAACGTTTGGAATTCGATACCCTGTCCCAATTTTTCCATATGCATTGATTCTTGAAGACAGTCCCTTAATATACTGAAACTCATAAGCATCAAGACTTCTATCCAATGCCTGACTACCTGCACTAGGATCAACTGTTGTCTTAGTAAATTTTTCCACCCTATACCCCAGAATTACTCTCTGAAGACTTGAAAGATGAATATCATCCCGAACATAGAAAGCACGATTTCTTTGCTTTGCATTCTCATTAGTCGCGCCAGTTCTGTATGTATATTCCCAATTTGATAGATCTGACCCCAACGTTAAATCATTCTTAAATCCCGCAAAATTTATTATTTTCAAACGAGGGTTTATTGAATTTACGCCCGAGGTGTAACTATATACAGTCCCTGAAGATGGGCCAGTGTTATTAGTCCAGTTAACAGAATCCCTATCCGCCTCCCGCCTACTCACATCAACCCTAAACTCTAGATCAGATGATATTTTTTTATCAAAAAAACTGGATATGGTTTTACCCAGGTAGTTAGCGCTATCAAAGGGGTACCTAGCTTGCCGATGATTAATATAAAAGTTTGTCCTGGATATTGCTCCAGGCAACTCAGTAGCTTGCTCATCAACAAAAAGCTTAACGCCTAATTTAGTAGCTCCATCTAATACAGTAGAAATATCTAAACCACCACTTTTATTTAGAACTTTATTTCTATCTCGAAAATTATCTGACCCATAAAATCTTCCATATGCAGCAATACTTACCTTATCTATATTTTTAGATAAATACGTTGTGCCCTCTCTAGTGCTATTACTGCCCAAACCAGCCGAAACAATAGCTCTATCAGCATCGGATGATTTTGTTTTAATGTAAATAGCTCCAGCAGTAGCCCCCTCACCATATAGAACACTATTGGCACCACGCATGATTTCAATCTGATCAATTGATTCAACAGGTATTAAAGATAACTTTGCAACAGCTTGCTCGTTTTCTGAAATGCGAACCCCGTCCACAACAATAACTAAATTTTGATCGCTATTAACTCCGTAACCCCTCAAATCATATGAAAGATCTTGAGTTCCATATAAATTAGGTTTTGTTGGTACACCACCAATTTTTTGCAGAACTTCGGGAATATTTGTAATGCCACTTTTTATTATTTCTTCCGAGCTAATGACTGTATTTTGTGGCAATGCCTTATTAAACTCATCAGCAAATCTCGCCCCATAAATAACCACTGGCTGCATCGTGTCACTGCTTTGAGCATGGCTCTCTGTTGAAACGACTATAAAAGTAGCTGCGCAGGCGAGCGCAACCTTGGTTGGTTTAGTAAACATAGGATTAACTTTCAAAAAACTCAGTCTCTGGCTTGTTCCCCCGCAAGCACGGGACTTTTATTATTGAGCTACGTCCCCGTAACTCAATAAACCATTCCAGGCCGGTATCCGGGCTTATGAAACTAACTCAATGACCTTCCCAGCCTAAGCCAGTGGTATTCGATTGAGCCGGCACTTGCGTGCGTTCACTTACCGTTGCGGGGGCAGCACAGGTTATCCTTTAATCTATTGATTGAAAAACCCCTGTTTCCCGTTTAACTTTGATAAATTGCTATCTATCAAGAGCACCTAAGAACGCGTGTAGTATATACAATATGCCTATGTCAGAACTTACAAACAACTCTTACAGCCGTTTGCAAGACAGCCTAGAACGCCTAGAAGGTAAAACCAAGGCTTTACTAGATGCTGTGGCGCAATCCCATAAAGAACGCTTGGCACTAGAAACCAAGATTGAGGATGCCCAAGCGCGCATCCAAAATATCCTAAATAAACTGCCAAGCCAAAGTGATAGCGGTCAACTAGACCTTCTAGCCTCAGCACAAAAGGATGAGCAATGAGCCAACATCGTATTGAACTCACCTTAGCTGGCCAAAAGTTTGCTTTTGCAACCACCCCAGAACACGAAGCCAGCTTGCGAGCCGCAGCAGCAATAGTTGATGAACAACTAGAAGCAGCACTATCTGCTGGCAATCGCAGCATTGAGCGAGCCGCCATCATGACAGCTATCAAATTGGCTGGTGATTTGCAGGCTGCCAAAATGAATCTCAGCAACACAGAAAACCCTGGTGCATCTGTTGATCAAATTAGTACTTTGCAGAGCAAAGTTGATCAGATTGAAGCATCCGTTGATTCTGCGCTGAAAATGCTTTCCCTACCTGGTGCGCCAAGGCCAATAGTTCCTTGAACCGATGCGCAAGCATCTGGCGTGGGCCATATAGTGTGGGCGCGAGCGTCTCGTTGCTCATAGGGTATTGCTTTTAGCAATATTCTCCCTGAAAGACTTGATGCACCCGAAACATTATTGCCATGCCGCCTTGAACCTACTGGGTTCAGGATGACGGCCTAGCGGCCAAGGTGGGGGATCTAATATGATTAATAAGGAGACAGTCATGCTAAAAAAATCAATATTAAAAATAAGTTTGATTGCAGGAATCGGCCTGGTAAGTAGCGGCGTTTATGCTGCCGATGTCAATAATGGCAAAACACTGCACCAGTCAAAATGCTATCAATGTCATGCCGAAAAATCAGGTTTAGGTAACGGTGACATTATTTACACAAGATCAGATCGTAAGGTCAAAGATATCCAGCGTCTTAAAACACAGGTCAGTATGTGTAATACACAGCTACGCCTAGATTTATTCCCTGAAGACGAAGCAGACTTGGTTGCTTACCTCAATCAACAATTCTACAAATTCAAATAAAACTTTTATTAACTAATTTATGACACTTATACAAGTTGGAGCATTAGCAGTACTTGGTAGCTTCACTGGATTTGCAGCAGGTTTATTGGGTATTGGTGGTGGCATGATCATGGTGCCATTCCTAACTTTTTTATTCACGATGTATGGGTTTCCGGCTGAGGTTGTAGTACATGTTGCTATTGCCACATCAATGGCAACAATTCTATTTACATCTCTATCATCAGTCAGAGCTCATCACAAACGTGGTGCAGTACGCTGGGACATTGTGATGACATTAGTTCCTGGCATTTTGATTGGCGGCCTACTCGGTGGTGGCAAGTTATTTGCCATGTTAAAGACTGCATGGCTATCACTCATCTTCGCTTCATTTGTAGGTTTTTCCGCTTATCAAATGCTCATGAATAAAAAACCAAAGCCGAGCCGCACACTACCAGGCAAAGTAGGTATGTTTGGCGCAGGTAGTTTTATTGGGTTTTTATCAAGCCTAGTGGGCGCAGGCGGAGGCTTCGTTTCTGTGCCATTTATGACTTGGTGCAATATCACGATGCACAACGCTGTAGCCACTTCAGCAGCACTGGGATTTCCGATTGCACTAGCCAGTGCGATTGGCTACATCATCAGTGGTTATGGCAACCCTAATCTGCCTGTAGGATCTCTCGGCTATGTTTACTTACCTGCTCTTGCATCAATTGCAGTAGCCAGCGTATTAACTGCGCCACTTGGCGCTAAAGTTGCTCATCAACTCAACGTGGCTCAACTCAAAAGAGTGTTTGCCTTGGTTCTTTTCTGTTTGGCAGCTTATATGCTCAATAAAGGACTCATCAGCTTTGGCCTTTATTAAGTTAACTAGAGATTAGAATCTTCTATAGAAATAAGGCCTTCGTCTGAAGGCCTTATTTTTCACTAAGAGTACGTCTGGCGCAGAATGTTTTTCTGAACCTTACCCATGGCATTTCTGGGGAGCTCAGGAACAACAATCAAACGCTTTGGTACTTTAAAGTTTGCAATCTTGCCTTTTAACTCAGCAATCATGCTCTCTGGATTAAGCTTGGCGCTGGGTTTTGCAACCACCACAGCAACCACCGCTTCACCAAAGTCTGGGTGTGGCACACCGATCACAGCACTCTCATCAACCCCTGGCATGTCATCAATAAAGCTTTCAATTTCTTTTGGATAAACGTTGTAACCTCCAGAAATAATCAAATCTTTACTTCTTCCAACAATGCACAAGTAGTTGTTTGGCACCTTTCCGGCACTTGTCTCCCCACCCCAGCGTCCAACATCACCTGTTTTAAACCAACCATCCTTGGTAAATTCTTCTTTGGTTTTTTCTGGCATCCGCCAGTAACCTTTAAATACATTAGGCCCTTTGACTTCAACATTACCAATCTCGTTGACGCCACAAAGCTTGCCATCATCCTTAGTTACTCGCACCTGTGTCTGCGGCAAAGGCAACCCCACAGAACCACCTACGCGAGCTCCTTCATATGGATTAGAAACCAACATCACTGTCTCACTCATACCGTAACGCTCAAGAATGGTATGCCCTGTTCTTTCCTTAAAAAGATTAAAGGTTTCAGTCAGCAATGGCGCTGATCCAGAAATAAACAAACGCATATTTTTGACGGTTTGTTTGGTGAAGTCTTTATCTAAGAGCAGACGAACATAGAAAGTTGGCACGCCCATCATGACGGTAGAACGCGGCATGTGTTTAATGAGCTCTTTCGTATCCAAACGTGGCAACCAAATCATCTTGCTACCATTAAGCAACGCTCCATGAGAAGCCACAAATAGTCCATGCACATGGAAAATTGGTAAGGCATGTAACAACACATCGCCCTTTTTCCAAGCCCAGAACTTTTGTAGAACCTTGGCATTACTTCCCAAGTTCTTATGAGTAAGCATCGCCCCTTTACTGCGACCGGTAGTTCCAGATGTATAAAGAATGGCAGCCAAATCGTCATCTGACTTTTTAACTGTTTTGAACTGATCAGACAACTTGCCAGATTTTTCTAACAAGGTTCCAGATCGGTCATCGCCCAAAGTAAACACATGCTTCGTGCCACATTTCTTGGCCACCTCTGTCACCCAACTATGATTTTTAGGACTGCATACCACCACTGCCGGTTCTGCGTTACCCAAAAAATACTCAATCTCAGCAGATTGATAGGCTGTATTAAGTGGTAAATAAACAAGACCAGCTTTTAAAGTTGCCAAGTACAAGAAAAGAGCTTCAGGTGACTTTTCAACTTGAACAGCCACACGAGAGCCTTGCGGCAACTTTAAACTTGCTAACAAGTTAGCCATCTTAGATGTGGCTTTTTCTAAGTCATCCCAGCTGTAATACAAACCATCGTGCGTTTCAATTGCGCAAGATGATTTATCTTTAGGAAAACCCTTTTCTAAAAGTTCATATAGGTTCATAGTTAGTCCATTTTTGCGCCTGAGGCTTTGGCAACATCAGCCCAACGTTTGATTTCAGCATTAACAAACTTACCGTATGCCTCACCTGTCAAATTAGGTGTTTCAGAACCGTTGTTCAACCATGAATTTTTTAGTTCAGGGCTGTTCAAAGCTTTAGTTACTTCAGCGGTCATCTTGTCCACGATTTCTTTGGGTGTGCCTTTTGGCGCCCATAAACCGTACCAAGTACTCACAACATAACCAGGCACACCTGCTTCTGCTGCTGTTGGCACATCAGGGAATGCTGGGGAGCGCTTTGTTGCGGCCACTGCCAATGCTTTGATTTTTCCAGACTTGATGTGCTGAGAAGATGACCCTAAACCATCAAACATCATATCAACTTGGCCAGCTATTAAATCTGACAATGCTGGGCCCGCACCACGGTATGGAATGTGTGTAATGAAAGTCTTGGTTTGCATCTTGAAGAACTCACCAGCAAGATGATGTGAGCTACCATTACCTGCACTGCCGTAATTTAGCTTGGCTGGATTTTTCTTCGCATATTCAATCAAACCTTTTAGGTCATTTACAGGTACTTTTTGTGCATTAATTACTACAACTTGTGGCGGCGTCGCCAATAACATAACAGGCACAAAACTTTTCTCAATGTCATAGTCCAATTTCGGATACATACTTGGTGCAATAGCGTGGTGAGCACCGCCCATGAAAAACGTGTAGCCATCAGGAGCAGCTTTTGCTGCAATACCTGCTCCTAGAGTGCCACCTGCACCACCACGGTTATCAATCACAATCTGCTTACCCATTTGCTTGGTTAAATGAGCAGACAAGGGTCTTGCAAACGCATCGGTACCACCACCCGCAGGGAATGGA
>JALQYK010000049.1 GCA_023254115.1 Polynucleobacter sp. | reverse complement strand
TCTAGTTTTGTTTTTAGTTTGTAGAGTTATAACTTGATATTAGGCTCTTAAGCCGTCGCATTGAATAGGTAAAACCCTAGTAAAAAAAGAAGCCTGCTCTAAGGCAGGCTTTGGGAAAAGGCCCTTCAAGTCCCACAACTTTGTGGAGTAAGTATGTTATCACTAGAATGACGCGATTAATTAAAAGTCGTTTGGCTTAAATTTATTGTTTAGGATTGTTGGGTGTAGACTGAAAGCATGTTAACAACATCATCACTAATTTTTATTCAAGAACTTATTGAAACGATTGGCATTTTTTCTTAATAATTACCCTAATGTTTTCTGGATGAGGCGATCATTTTGCATTAAAAGATTTCCACCGATAAGATTAACGCGAGATTGCAATGATTGTGCCAGATCATTGGGTAGATGACTGGTAAGAACCTCAAAAAACAATGCTTTCCAGTCCTTTAAGAGTTCTTGTGTAAAGCCTGCAGAAAAGTGTTTATTTACTGGGGTGTACTTATATGAGTTATCGGGTATTCCGCCCAACACAACCCACCAAAATTCTGCAATTTTTTCTTTATGCTCTGTCCAATGATCCACTATTGAGAAGGGCTTAGATAGAGTGGGGGTGTACTTGAATGCGATCATAAAAATCGCTGACTACTAGATTAATTGATTCCCGCCAATTTGATGGGCTAAAGGAGTGTGTTCTGAAGGTTTCATAATACCCATTAGTAAAAAAATCTATGAGCGCCTAGTACTGAAGCGACAATGGTGATTATTGCCTTCATTATCGCCCTAAGTGTCCGAAAACACGACACTTGTTTGTCGGGTTAACCGACAAATGAGGAGGTCTAGGTATTTGGCATCGGATATGGGATTGTGAAAGCTAAATAAAATATCTAGCTTTTATTGTATTTCGCGTAGTTTTTTGATTTGTTCCGCGTAGGATTTATAGATGGGTCTCAGTACCGCTTCCGAGGAGTCTAAAAAGTAGTTCATAGATGTTTCTATAAAACATTCATGGCATATGGCAATAAACATCAGTAGTTTTTGGCTTTTAATGAGGGGACTAACCTTAGTGCTACTTAGTTGCCTACAAAGATCTTTACTGAGAAATTTAACAATTTCCTTGTAATACGCATTTAATTCTTCTATTTGAGCGCTGCCAAGAAAATTATTAATGGCATTTTGTATGGCTTCGTTATGGGTGCGTCTAATATTTTCAATATTCACCACTAGACGATTTAACTCTTGAGTTAGATCGTCTGTTTGTTCTTCAAATGAGCCGTATAGGATATCAATGACTGTGTTCATGACTCTGATATGAAAATAACCCAGTTGCCTGGGTTATTTAAATTAACTTATTTGATGACCAATGCGGTAAATGGATACACGTAGGCTTGAAGAGTAACAAATACCCCTACCAAGGAGGCGAGTGCGATTGAGTGAAAGAATACATATCGCAAGATATCACCTTCGTGACCATACCAACGGGTAGCAGTTGAAGCAACTACGATTGATTGTGCATCAATCATTTTGCCCATTACTCCGCCAGAGCTATTAGCAGCGCCCATTAGATTAGGGCTTAAGCCTAATTGATCAGCCGCAACCTTTTGCATTCCACCAAACAATACATTTGACGCAGTATCTGAGCCAGTAAGTGCAACGCCTAACCACCCCATTAAGGTTCCAAAGAATGGATATAGAACGCCAGTTGTTGCAAATGCTAATCCTAATGTTGTATCTAGACCTGAGTATCTGGTTACCGTTCCTAGCCCCAACATTAAAACAATCGTAAGCAAGGAAAAGCGAACAGTCCAAATTGTTTTGAAGTAGCTAATGATGAGTGTTAACGGGTTGTATTTCATCAACAGGCCACTAATAAGTGCGGCAAGTAATATGCCTGTACCTGTTGCTGAGAGTAGGCCAAAAACATAGATGGCTGCCTCTTTTGTAGGTGTCGAAACGGCTGGGGCAACTTTTTCCACAAGATTATGCAATCCATCAATTGGAAATTTTGGTGCAAAAATACCATTGAAATATGCTTTAACATCTGGCAGGCCCCAGATAAAAACAAAAACAGTCAGAGTAACCCATGGTAACCAGGCGCGAATAACGTCGCCACGCGAATGACTCTGCGGTTTTAGTGGATTTGTCTCTGAAGTGGTTGTCTCTTCGTGATTCTTTAGGCTTGTTGACCTCCAAATTTCTTTTGGAGACCACACCTTTAAGAAGAGCACTAGACTGATCATGGAAACAAGTGCTGCAATGATGTCAACTAATTCAGGGCCGATGTAATTGGATACGAAAAATTGAGAGATAGCAAAAGAAAGACCGGTAACCAAGATGGCAGGCCAAATTTGCATCATCCCTTTTCGTCCGGCAAAGGCCCAAATTAACCAAAATGGCACAAGGAAAGAGAAGAAAGGCAATTGACGACCAACCATACCTGAGAGTGCCATTAAGTCATACCCGTGCACTTTTGCCATAGTAATAATCGGAGTTCCTAAGGCGCCATAGGCAACAGGAGCTGTATTAGCAATCAAAGAAAGTCCTGATGCAGCAAGAGGTGAAAAGCCGAGGCCAATTAAGATGGCAGCAGTAACAGCCACGGGCGTACCAAATCCAGCTGCGCCCTCAAAGAATGCTCCAAACGCAAAGGCAATTAAGAGTAGTTGCAAGCGTCTATCTTCTGTAATGCCAGCAATGGAATCTTGCAAAATCTTGAAAGAACCGTTTTGTTCAGTTAATTGATAAAGGTAAATAATATTGAGAACAATCCAGCCGATCGGAAGCAGGCCAGTTAGACCGCCTAGGAGCGCTGATTTACCAGCCATTTCAATTGGCATGCCAAAAATTATGACTGCAACCAATATTGCGGACAATAAGCCCAGGCCAGCAGCTATATGGGCTTTCATATGCAAAAATCCCAAACCAACCAACATCACAATAACTGGTAGCGATGCAAATAAAGTTGAGAGGAACATGCTTCCCATTGGGTCATACACTTGTTGCCAAACCATTTTTACCTCCTTTGTAATTAATCTACTGCGTTTTGGTATTTAAAAAAGTCCCTGGATACAAGATATCTTTTGTGACGTTATGAATATCGCGATGACCTGTAAAGGCCATGGTTATATCCAATTCATTGTGAATGAGTTCAAGGCATTTCGTTACGCCAGCTTCACCCATAGCACCTAAGCCATAGAGGAAGGGGCGACCAATCATGGTGCCACGAGCGCCTAGCGCCCAAGCTTTCAGCACATCCTGACCTGAGCGAATGCCGCCATCCATCCATACCTCAATGTCTTTGCCTACCGCATTCACAATTCCTGGCAGTGCTTGAATGCTGGAGATGGCGCCATCAAGTTGACGCCCCCCATGATTGGAAACGATTAATGCATCTGCACCAGAATTGGCGGCTAGCCTTGCATCCTCTTCGTCCAGGATGCCTTTAATGATGAGCTTTCCGCCCCAGAGTTTTTTGATCCACTCTACATCACCCCAATTCAGGCCTGGATCAAATTGTTCGGCAGTCCAAGAGGAGAGGGAAGACATATTGCCTACGCCAGTAGCATGGCCAACAATATTTCTAAACGTTCTGCGAGGAGTCATTGCCATACCGAGACACCAACGTGGCTTTGTTGCCATGTTGATCATGTTGGCGATGGTTAATTTTGGTGGCGCTGATAAACCATTTTTCAAATCTTTGTGACGCTGTCCCAGAATTTGAAGGTCGAGTGTCAGTACTAAAGCAGAGCATTTTGCAGCTTTAGCGCGCTCAATTAGACGCTCAATAAAACCACGATCTTTCATCACATACAGCTGAAACCAAAAAGGTTTGGTCGTGCGTTCGGCAACATCTTCAATAGAGCAAATGCTCATTGTTGAAAGGCAAAAAGGCACGCCAAATTTCTCAGCAGCTTTTGCTGCCAAGATTTCACCATCGGCATGTTGCATGCCGGTGAGTCCGGTGGGTGCCAAGGCAACTGGCATTGCTACCTCTTGTCCCACCATTTTGGTTTTGGTGGTGCGGTTTGTCATATCAACGGCCACGCGTTGACGTAATTTGATCTTCTGAAAGTCGGATTCATTGGCGCGATAGGTCGACTCGGTCCAAGAGCCAGAGTCGGCATAGTCATAGAACATCTTGGGAGTACGTTTTTTGTGAAGAACCCGCAAGTCTTCAATATTGGTAATAATTGGCACAATGGATCCTCATTAATAATTGGTAAACTGGTAATACCAAAACAGGATGCATTGTGAATACAATGTGAAAGATTATTTCTAGGTATATTCCCGAATATAGGGGTTTAAATAGTAAATTATGGATATCATTTCAAAATATGAAATAAAAACGTAAAGTGGTCATACCAGATGAATCAATTAATTCGCAATAAAGAGCGCATTTCAGACAAAGTGGTAAAGGTCATTGAGGTGCAAATATTGGAGGGTTCGCTAAAACCAGGTGATCAGCTTCCTTCTGAAAGGGATCTTGCTGTAGATATGGGTGTTTCA
>JALQYK010000001.1 GCA_023254115.1 Polynucleobacter sp. | reverse complement strand
TCGAGCCAAAATATTTCGTATTGAATTCGGATCCCGTTTGCTAATGGCTATCACCATTCTGGGAGTTGCCTATTGGACCTTCAAGAGTATTTTTGGGGTGTTTCTAGGGCTATTGAGCAAATAAGTAATCGATAAGTAAGTAACTTAGATGCTGAAGAAATAAGGACGAGCCGGACCCTCGGCACTGATAGTATTTGGGTATGGCTGCTTCGTTCCCGACCTGACCAGGTTGCCAAGCCACCATGCGAGGAGGCCCGTCCTCTGACATTCTACTGCCTTCTACTTGTAGAATGACAATATGACTGCATTAGCATTAGCCAGAAAGTGGCGCCCGAGAGATTTTTCAACCTTAGTTGGCCAGGAGCACGTGGTCAAAGCATTGACTCATGCTTTAGATCAGCAGCGTTTACACCATGCCTGGTTATTTACTGGTACTAGAGGTGTTGGTAAGACAACTATTTCACGTATTTTGGCCAAGGCGCTCAATTGCACTGGTGCTGATGGTCAAGGTCAAATGACTTCCCAACCATGTGGTCAATGTCCAGCCTGTAAAGAAATTGATGCAGGTAGATATGTTGATTACATCGAGATGGATGCTGCAAGTAATCGTGGTGTTGACGACATGGCTCAGTTGCTTGAGAAGGCTATGTATGCACCTAGCAGTGCACGTTTCAAGGTTTACATGATCGACGAGGTTCATATGTTGACTGGGCATGCATTTAATGCAATGCTCAAGACGCTAGAAGAGCCACCACCTCACGTTAAATTTATTCTTGCAACAACTGATCCACAAAAAATTCCAGTAACTGTTTTATCTCGTTGTTTGCAATTTAATCTAAAGCAAATGCCTATACCGGCAATTGTGGAACATTTACAAAAAGTTTTAGAGGCGGAATCTGTCCCATTTGAAATTGGTGCGCTACGTATTTTGGCCAAAGCTGCACAAGGTTCTATGCGTGATGCCTTGTCTTTGACTGATCAAGCCATAGCCTACGCAGCTGGCCCAGTGAGCGAATCAGCAATCAGAGCAATGTTGGGTACGCTGGATGAGACATATCTAATTAGAGTCTTGGATGCTTTGCAGTCAAGAGATGGTGAGACTTTAGTGAAGATTTCCGATGAGATGGCGGAGAGAAGTCTTTCATTTTCATTGGCTTTGCAAGATTTGGCATCGTTGTTGCAAAAGATCGCCTTGGCTCAAACAGTCCCGTCTGCAGTCTTGGATGATTGGCCTGAGGCGAATGAGGTACGTCGTTTAGCCACATTATTTGGTAAGGAAGAAGTTCAGTTGTATTACCAAATTGCGATTACTAGTAGACCAGATTTGTCCTTAGCTCCTGATGAGCAAGCGGGCTTTACGATGGCGCTTCTTAGAATGTTGGCATTTAAGCCAGGTGATGGTTCTGGTTCTCCAAAGTCAGCAGGTCCAGCAAAAGCCATGAGTGGTCCGGCAGCAGCAAAAGCTGCGGCAGGCTTGTCTGCCCCTCAGGCAGCTCCAGCTAAGACCGCTTCAGTAACGACTAAACCAGTGAACACAGCAGCATCAGCTTCAGCAGTTAGTTATAACCAAGATGATCTAGATTGGCAGGCATGGATGAAAGCTTTGCCTGTCCGAGGATTGGTGCAGCAATTAGCATTTCAAACTGAGCTACAGAAGTGGGATGAACAAGGTGGCAACATCAAAGCAACTGTGATTGTTGGTATGCCTCAGTTGGCAAGTGCCGAAAGTGTTAATCGACTTCAAGATGCTTTATCTACCTATTTAGGTAAGCAAGTCAAAATTTTGATTGAGACAGGTAAAGCAACTCAATCAATTGCTGCTGTTGAGGCGAAGATTAAACAAGAAAAACAAGAGGGCGCAGAAGAGTCTGTTGCAAACGATGATTTTGTGAAAAGTATTCAGGCTGAGTTCGGTGCAACGGTTGTGCCTGGCAGTATTAGGCCAATTCAATAAGTATTAGTGGTTTTTGTTAGGGGATTAAGAAGATGATGAAAGGCAATATTGCTGGTTTGATGAAGCAAGCTCAGCAGATGCAAGAGAACATGAAGCGTGCTCAAGCTGAATTAGAAGCTTTGGAAGTTGTTGGTCAAGCAGCCTCAGGTTCTATCAAGGTGACCATGACAGGTAAACATGTAGTTAAGCGCGTTGAAATTACTGAAGCAGCTATGGATGATCGCGAAATGTTAGAAGATCTCTTAGTTACTGCATATGCAGATGCTTACCGTCAGGCCGAGGAAGTTTCTAATAAAAAAATGTCTGGTGCTACGGCAGGTATGCCAATGCCGCCAGGATTTAAATTGCCGTTCTAATCAGCATGGTAGATAACCGCTCACCGGACCAGGCGCAGGATGCTCTATCGCGCATGGTGCAAGCTTTAAAAGCTTTGCCAGGTGTTGGTCCAAAGTCAGCGCAACGCATGGCGTTTCATTTGTTGCAACATGACCGCAATGGGGCTGCAGTGCTTGGGCAGAGTTTGTTAGATGCGGTAAACAATATTCACCACTGCAGTTTATGTAATACCTTTTCGGAATTAGAGGTTTGTACAACGTGTGCAGATGATCGCCGTGATCCAAGTATTTTATGTGTGGTTGAAACGCCTGCTGATCAACTAATGGTCGAGCAGACTCTGACTTATCGTGGTTTGTATTTTGTATTAATGGGCCGCCTATCTCCGTTGGATGGTTTAGGTCCGAATGAAATACATTTGGATCGCTTGATCGAGCGAGTTGAGAAAAGTAAAGAGCCCGTTAAAGAAGTGGTTTTAGCAACCAACTTCACCAGCGAGGGGGAGGCAACTGCCCATTACATTGGTGAAATCATGAAAGCCCGAGGCATTAAGGTTTCTAGAATTGCGAGGGGGGTGCCTGTGGGTGGAGAGCTCGAGTATGTGGATGCAAGTACTTTGGCTAGAGCGATGATGGATCGACGCTCAGTTGGTTAATAAAAGAGATTAAGATAGAGACTTCTAAGTATCCAAACTGTATGTTTGGCATTCTTTCCACAGAGACCTTATGCACATATTAATTGCCAACGATGATGGTTATTTAGCCCCTGGGTTGCTTGCGCTCGTAAACGCTTTGCGCCCTTTAGGTAAAGTCACGGTGATTGCACCAGAGCAAAATCATAGCGGCGCCTCTAACTCACTGACTTTATCTCGGCCTTTAACTGTTAACCGTGTGGTTGGTGGTGAAAGAGATAATTTTTTGTACGTGAACGGTACGCCAACAGATTGTGTGCACGTTGCTCTGACTGGTTTATTAGACTCAAAACCAGATATTGTGGTTTCGGGAATTAACCAGGGTGAGAATATGGGTGAAGATGTTCTTTACTCAGGTACTGTTGCTGCAGCAATTGAGGGAGTTATGTTTGGTATTCCGGCGATAGCTTTTTCGCAGGTCGATAAAGGTTGGTCTGGTATTGATGATGCTGCCAAGGTTGCCAAAGATATTGTTCTCCAACAAATGGAACATCCTGTAGATGGCCATTTAATGAGTGATGGTATCAATCTACCTAAGCCCACATTGTTGAATGTCAACATACCCAATCGCCCATATGAACAATTAAAATCTTGGCGCGTGACTAGGTTGGGTAATCGCCATCATTCCCAGAACGTCATCATGCAAAACAATCCTCGTGGTGAACCTATATACTGGATTGGCCCACCAGGTGTTGCTAGAGATGCAACGGAGGGCACAGATTTTCATGCGATTGAGCAAGGTCAGGTTTCAATCACGCCTCTACAGTTAGATTTATCGCATACGCGTATGCGTGAGCATATGATTGATGCTAACTGGAATAAAAATTAATACATATAAGTAAGTCATAGGTTACTAGTGGTTAAAAAAGATCCCATTCACGATAAAGCTCGCATTCAGTTAGCGGAGAAAGTTGCTGCTAGTGGTGTACGTCATCGTCAGGTGTTAGAAGCTATTGCTACTGTGCCAAGACATGCTTTTGTTGATGAGGCCTTGGATACAAGAGCTTATGAAGATTCTGCTTTACCGATTGGGCATCAGCAAACTATTTCTAAGCCTTCGGTTGTTGCTCGTATGGTCGAGTTATTGTTTAAACCAAAGAAAGAGCTGGGCAAGGTTCTTGAGATTGGCACTGGTTGCGGATACCAAGCTGCAATCTTAAGTCTGGTTGCTAGTGAGGTGTACTCTATTGAAAGAATTCGACCTTTACATGATCAGGCTAGGGCAAAGTTAAGACCATTTCGTATTCCAAATCTTCGCCTAGTTTATGGTGATGGTATTCGTGGTCTACCTCAAGCTGCGCCGTTTGATGGAATTATTTTGGCTGCAGCTGGTTTAGGTATTCCGGATCCACTATTGGATCAACTGGCCATTGGTGGTAGATTAGTTGCACCAGTGGCTAAAAGTGAAGAGGAGCAACAGTTAGTTGTGGTGGAGAGGGTAAGCTCTCAGCGCTATCAAAGAACTGTTCTTGAAGAAGTATTTTTTGTGCCCTTACAATCGGGTACTGTCTAATTAATATCGTAATGAATTTATGACGCTGAATCGTTTTTTGATGATAGTTTTACCAGTTTTGGCTGTTTTATTTCAGTCAGGATGTGCTACGCGCTTGTCGCCTGCACCAGTTGTTGATCGCTCAAGCGGACGTAGTGCTGAACCAGTCGAGCCTGGTTATTATCGAATTAAGCGTGGAGATACATTATTGAGAATTGCTCTTGATCATGGTCAGTCACACCGTGACATAGCGGAGTGGAATAATATTTCTGACCCTAACTTGATTGAGGTTGATCAAGTGATTCGTATCACACCTCCAAAGACTGCTAAGACTGCCAGCACCAAAATCGAAGTTAAACAAGAAAAACCAGTCATTGTTAAAGAAGCACCCAGGCCTATAGATAAACAGCCTAATAAAGAAGAGAAGTTGGCTAAGCAGGAAGCTGCGCCTGAAAAAGCCAAACCTGATGCTCCAACCGATTTAGGTATCCGCCTATCATGGCCTTCTAAGGGTGAGGTGATTGAACGTTTTGATGAGGGTAAGTCAAAAGGTATTGGTATTGCGGGTAAATCTGGTGATGCAGTTCAATCTGCAGCTGATGGCAAGGTCGTTTATGCAGGTAATAGCTTAAGAGGTTACGGTAATTTAGTCATTGTCAAACATGACAACACCTATCTCACAGCCTATGCTCACAATAAAACTCTTTTAGTAAAAGAGGGGGACATCGTGAAGAAGTCTCAAAAAATTGCAGAAATGGGCAATACTGATGCCGATCGCGTGAAGTTGCATTTTGAGCTTCGCAAAAATGGCAAACCCGTTGATCCTATCGCTTACTTGCCATAAAGATGTCTCTGCCTGCAGACTCAGATAACAGTTCATCTAATGACTTTTCTGATCTGGATGATCTGGTAAATCAAGAAATTGATGCTGATGAACTTAAGCAAGTTTTAGCAGCTGAGTTATCTGCTGATTTGGTGCAGCGTTATTTGCAGCAAATATCTAGCAAACCGTTATTTACTTCAGAGCAGGAATTGGTTATTGCCACTAAGGCAAAAAATGGGAATTTTGCTGCTCGTCAAGCAATGATTGAGCACAATCTGCGTTTGGTTGTCAGTATTGCAAAAACTTATATGAACCGAGGGTTACCGTTTCCAGATTTAATTGAAGAGGGTAATCTTGGTTTGATGCATGCCTTGGATAAATTCGAGCCGCAAAGAGGTTTTAGATTTTCTACATATGCTACTTGGTGGATTAGGCAAAGTATCGAGAAGGCTTTAATGAGCCAGGTTCGTACAGTTAGGTTGCCTGTGCATGTGATTAGAGAAATTAATCAGGTATTAAGAGCTAGGCGTTATCTAGAGCAAGCGCTAGCCTCTGAGGGGCGCAGCCCTGACATAGATGATATAGCTAGTTTGACTGGTAAGACAATTGAAGATGTGGCTGATGCTTTGGCAATGGCAGAGCATACAACGTCTCTAGATGCTCCGCGTGATTTAGATCCAGGTTCTAGTTTGTTAGATTTAATTTCGGATGAACGTAGTGCTGGTCCAGACCAAGAGGTAGAAAAATCACAAGTTGAAGATAAGTTGAGAAGCTGGTTAAAGGGTTTAAAGGATGATCAGCGTAAAGTGATTACTAGGCGCTATGGTTTGGATAATCAAGAACCAGCTACTTTGGAAGAGTTATCTAAAGAGGTTGGTTTATCTAAAGAACGTATTCGTCAGATACAGCAAGAGGCTTTAGTTAAACTTAAAAAATATTTACAGAGTCATGGTCTTGATAAGGACACTGTGTTGGATGATTGAGCTTAAACAAGAAAGATAATTCATGGCGGGCGTTTTAGTTTTTGATATTGAAACAATTCCAGATGCTGCAGGAATACGACGTTTAGAGGGTATTCCAGACAACGTTAGCGATTTGGATGTTGTCACGCGGGCATTAGCCGAGCGTAAGGAAAAAACTGGCACAGAGTTTATGCCCCTACATCTTCAGAAGGTGGTAGCAATTTCTTGTGTGATTCGACGCACAACAAGAGATGGATCTCCGCAATTTAAAGTCGGTAGTTTGGGGGATGCAAACAGTTCTGAAAAAGAACTTATCCAAGCATTCTTTGATTTGATTGAAAAATATACCCCGCAGCTTGTTTCTTGGAATGGTAGCGGTTTTGATTTGCCAGTATTGCACTATCGGGCACTGCTTAATGGGGTTGTTTGTTCCCGTTATTGGGAAATGGGTGAGAGTGGTGATAGCGATAGTCGTGACTTTAAGTGGAACAACTACATCAGTCGTTATCACATGAGGCATATTGACCTAATGGATCTATTGGCAAAGTTCTCAGGAAGAGCTAATGCTCCACTCGATGCACTAGCCAAGTTATGTGGCTTTCCCGGAAAAATGGGCATGGATGGTGGTCAGGTCTGGCAAGGTTTTCTCGATGGAAAGATCAAAGAAATTCGTGATTACTGCGAGACCGATGTGGTGAATACCTACTTGGTTTATTGTCGCTTTCAAAGAATGCGTGGTGGAGTATCTCCCGAGGAGTACCAAGAAGAAGTCCAGTTTGTTAAGAGTGAGTTGTTGAAGGAATCCAAAACTCCTCAAGGTGCTTTTTGGCAAGAGTATTTAGATAATTTCTCTAAAGATTCGCAAGACATATTGTGACCAGAGTAGTTGTTGAATCCTTAAATCTAGAAGCGCAGGGCGTTGCTCGGCCTTTGGATGAGTCTGGCGTCCCAGGTAAGGTGGTCTTTATTGATGATGCGCTGCCTGGTGAGGATGTTGAATTTCAGTCATACAAAATTAAAAGTAAATTTGAGTTAGCAAAACTAACTCATATCTATAAAACATCACCGAGTCGGATAACCCCACAATGTCCCTCATTTAAAGAGTGCGGTGGTTGCTCCATGCAGCACTTAGACCCTAGAGCCCAACTGGCTATGAAGCAAAGGGTTCTGGAAGATAACTTGAGGTATTTAGGACGTATAAAGCCTGAAGTATTGTTGAGACCGATTTCTGGACCTGCTTGGGAGTATCGATATCGTGGCCGTTTATCTATTTTTAAGATTCCAAAGGGTAGGGTGTTGGTCGGCTTTCATCAGAAGAAAGGTAGCCGCATCACTGACATGCTGTCTTGCGATATTTTGCCTAAACATGTTTCTGATCTTTTGCCTCGGTGGAGAGATTTAATAGGTCAAATTTCTATTTCTGGAAAGTTGGCGCAACTAGAGTTCGCAATTGGTGAGGGTGATGGAATCGAATCTCTTAAGACTGTCTTTGTCTTAAGGCATCTTGAGCCATTAAATAAAAACGATCAGCAATTGATCAAAAATTTCGCTGAAATTAATCATGTCGATATTTGGTTGCAGCCAGAAGGCCTAGATAGCGCCTATCCATTTGCACCACCCACTAGCCAGCTTTGCTATCGCTTACCTGAGTTTGACATTGAGATGCCATTCAAGCCTACTGATTTCACGCAAGTCAACCATCAGGTAAATCGTGTGTTGGTTAGTAAGGCTATCCGTTTATTGGATCCAAAACCAGAAGATAGGGTGTTAGATTTATTTTGCGGTATTGGTAATTTCACCTTACCTCTAGCGCGACGTTGTGCAAAGGTCTTTGGTATTGAGGGCAGTGATAGTCTGACTAAGAGAGCTAAAGATAATGCTATTCATAATCAGCTTGACGATCGAGTTGACTTTGCGTGTGCTAACTTATTTGAAGTAACGCCGCAAATCATTCAATCGTGGGGGCAAGCAAGTAAATGGTTAATTGATCCACCTCGTGATGGAGCAATGGCACTGGCAACAGCCATGGCCGAAATCGTTAAATCAGGTAATCAAGATCAGTTGGCATGTTTGCCATTGAGAATAGTGTATGTCTCTTGTAACCCAGCCACCTTGGCACGTGATGTGGGCATCCTGACAGCTCAGGCTGGTTATCGTTTGAAGGCGGCTGGGGTGGTAAACATGTTTCCACATACCTCACACATCGAATCTATCGCCGTATTTGAGCGATAAAAAAGGCCTGCAGAGCAGGCCTTGTTAGGGATTAAGTTGTTATGACTTAGTCTCTGTCTCCACCAAAGATGCCTAACAATGCTAGTAGATTGCTAAACACGTTGTATACATCGAGGTAAATGCTCAGTGTTGCAATCACGTAGTTTGTTTCGCCACCGTTAATCACGCGTTGAACATCAACCAAAATGAACGCTGAGAAGATTGCAATGGCTACAACGCTAATTGTGAGCATCAGAGCTGGCATTTGAAGCCAGATGTTAGCTACAGAAGCAAGCAATAAAAGAATCACGCCAGCAAATAACCATTTGCCTAGACCTACTGAGAGATCTTTTTTGACACTACCAGCCAATGTAGCCATGCCAGCAAAAATGACAGCTGTACCACCGAAGGCTGTCATGATTAGGCTTGCACCATTGCTAAAACCTAGAATCGAGCCTATTAAGCGTGAAAGCATCAAACCCATAAAGAATGTAAAGCCAAGTAATAGGACAACCCCTAAACCTGTGTCTTTGTTCTTTTCGATTGCCCAGAAAAATCCGAATGCAATGGCCATAAATGCAATCAAGCCAATGAATGGGCTGCCTGCAAATAGTGAAAAACCTGTTGCAACACCAATCCATGCGCCCAAAATTGTAGGCACCATCGATAATGCTAAAAGGGCATAGGTGTTACGTAACACCCGGTTGCGGACTTGAACGCTCGCAGTCGCGCTACCGTGCCCAAAACCATAAGTGTTTAAATCGCTCATTAGAACTCCTTCATGTATTGAACATAACTCGCCCACCACTGGGCTCGTACCACTAAGTATAGACATTTCATATGAATTTCAAGGGTAAATTGGATTGTTGATAGGTAAATAGGGGTGTTTTTTGAGTGCTTTTTAACTTATAACCTCATTTTTAAGGAATATTTCCGGAGACTTTTCCTTAAAAATCAATGCTTTTACCTATTTTTGGGCTGAGAAAACAGGCTTGAACACTGTATAATTCAGGGTTTTTAATCTATCTATCAATGGAGTTTAGTAATGGCAATTGAGCGCACCCTTTCTATCATCAAACCAGACGCAGTAGCTAAGAACGTTATTGGTCAAATTTACGCACGTTTCGAAGCAGCTGGCTTGAAAGTGGTAGCTTCAAAAATGGCTCACCTTTCACGTCAAGAAGCTGAGCAGTTTTATGCTGTTCATAAAGAGCGTCCTTTTTTCAAAGACTTGGTTGATTTCATGATTTCAGGTCCAGTGATGATTCAAGCATTGCAGGGTGAGAACGCAATTGCTAAGAATCGTGAATTAATGGGTGCTACTGATCCAAAGAAAGCAGATAAAGGCACAATTCGTGCTGATTTCGCTGACAGTATTGATGCTAATGCTGTGCATGGTTCGGATGCTCCTGAAACAGCTGCTGTGGAAGTTGCTTTCTTCTTCCCAGGCATGGAAATCTTTTCACGCTAATACTTCACATTGATTGACTCACGCATCAACCTGTTGAACTTTGATCCTGAGGGGTTGTGCGATTACATCGCATCCCTCCAGGAGAAGCCATTTCGTGCAAAACAGTTGATGCGTTGGGTGCATCAAAGGGGTGAGGCTGATATTGCTCAAATGAGCGATTTAGCTAAAACATTCAGAGCAACGCTGGCTGAAAAAGCTTGTGTGTCTGCTCTACCAGTTATCAGTGATCAGCAAGCTTCAGATGGCACACGCAAGTGGTTGTTAGATGTTGCTGATGGCAATGCCGTAGAGATGGTCTACATCCCTGAAGATGATCGAGGCACTTTGTGCATCTCTTCTCAAGCTGGATGTGCTGTTAATTGCAGCTTTTGCTCTACGGGCAAACAGGGCTTTTCTAGAAATCTCACTCTAGGTGAAATCATTGGCCAATTATGGTTGGCTGAGCACACACTGCGTAAAGAACCTGGCGCAGTGAAGCGTATCGATGGCTACGATGGCACGGTGATTGATGAACATGAGGGTCGTGTTATTTCAAATGTGGTGATGATGGGGATGGGCGAGCCACTGCTTAACTATGAGCCAGTGGTTGGTGCAATGCGTTTGATGTTAAGTGATAACGCTTATGGACTATCAAGACGCCGCGTTACTTTATCTACCTCAGGTGTTGTGCCGATGATGGACCGATTGGCAAATGATTTGCCAGTTGCTTTAGCTGTGTCATTGCATGCGCCAAACGATGCATTGCGTGATGAGCTTGTTCCAATTAATAAAAAATACCCATTAAAAGAATTGATGGCTGCATGTATGCGTTATTTACCATTTGCACCCCGAGATTTTTTAACGTTTGAATACTGTATGTTGGATGGCGTGAACGATTCCGATCAACATGCTAAAGAATTAGTAGATTTGCTAAAGAAAATTCCATGCAAGCTAAATTTAATTCCATTTAATCCATTTCCGGGATCTGGTTTACATAAATCTAGCTCAAGTCGAGTTCAAGACTTTGCTAAACGTTTGATGGATGCTGGAATCATTACCACTGTGCGTAAAACTCGTGGCGATGATATTGCCGCAGCTTGTGGTCAACTGGCTGGCGATGTGAAAGATCGCACTAATGTTAAGCAAAGAATGCAAGTAGTTAAGATTGATAAAGGGGTGGCTCGTTCATGAGTTCTGGTACTAGCTCATTCTTAAAGAGGCGAATTAGCCGTCAGTCTACTATTCAGTGGGCTGATAACGTGGTAACAGTTGGTGGTGATGCACCTGTGCGCGTTCAGTCAATGACTAATACTGATACGGCGGATGCTATAGGAACTGCGATTCAAGTGAAAGAATTGGCAAGAGCTGGCTCTGAAATCGTTCGCATTACTGTAGACACACCTGCAGCTGCAGCTGCAGTCCCATCAATACGGGAACAGTTAGACAAGATGGGTGTTTTTGTGCCATTGGTGGGTGATTTTCACTATAACGGTCACACCTTGTTAAAAGAATATCCTGATTGTGCCCAAGCGCTATCAAAATATCGAATTAATCCAGGTAATGTAGGTCAGGGTGCAAAAAGGGATGTGCAGTTTTCTCAAATGATTGAGATGGCTTGTCATTATCGTAAGCCTGTACGCATTGGTGTTAACTGGGGAAGTCTTGATCAAGATTTGCTCGCCAAATTATTAGATGAAAATGCAGCCTCATCAAACCCAAAAGAACTTCGCGAAGTTATGGCGGAGGCTTTGATCCAGTCTGCACTTCAGTCTGCTGCTAGGGCAGAGGAGTTAGGTCTAGACGGAAATCAAATTACTTTGTCTTGCAAGGTAAGTGCCGTGCAGGATTTGATTGCTGTTTACAGGGATTTAGCCAAGCGTTGTGATTACTCTTTGCATCTTGGATTAACAGAAGCTGGTATGGGTAGCAAAGGTATTGTGGCATCAACAGCTGCTCTATCTGTTCTATTGCAAGAGGGTATTGGCGACACAATTCGAGTTTCACTAACTCCTGAGCCAGGTGCTCCTCGTGAAAATGAGGTGATTGTGGCGCAAGAGATTTTACAAACCATGGGCTTGCGTAATTTCACACCAATGGTGATTGCTTGCCCAGGTTGTGGTCGTACCACAAGTACTTATTTCCAAGAGTTAGCATCTCGAATACAGACTTACTTGCGTCACCAAATGCCAATCTGGAAAAAAGATCATCCAGGCGTTGAAGCAATGAATGTAGCAGTTATGGGATGTATTGTTAATGGGCCTGGTGAAAGCAAGCATGCAAATATTGGTATTTCATTACCAGGTACTGGCGAGTCACCAGCAGCACCTGTGTTTGTCGATGGCGTCAAAGTGAAAACTTTGCGGGGTGACAATATTGCTGAAGAGTTTCAGGTGATTGTTGATGAGTACGTCAAAAATACTTATCGCGCGCAATAATTGATATTAAGAACACTATACGAGTAGATAACGGTTAAGAAATGAGCCAAGAAAAACAATCAAAAATTACTGGCGTTAGAGGCATGAACGATATGCTTCCTGCTGAGGCACCTTTATGGGCTCATTTGGAGCAATCAATACAAGGTTTGGTTCGTGCTTATGGTTATCAGCAAATACGCACTCCGATTGTTGAGCAAACAGCTTTATTTAAGCGCGGTATTGGTGAGGTGACTGATATTGTCGAGAAGGAAATGTATTCCTTTGAAGATAGCTTGAATGGTGAGCAACTGACATTAAGACCAGAGGGTACAGCTGCAGCAGTGCGAGCAGTGATTGAGCACAATCTTTTATATGAGGGACCAAAGCGGCTTTGGTATACCGGTCCAATGTTTAGGCATGAGCGTCCACAACGTGGGCGTTATCGTCAGTTCCATCAATTAGGTATTGAAGCCCTAGGTTTTGCTGGCCCTGATATTGATGCAGAAATAATTTTGATGTGCCAAAGACTATGGGATGACTTGGGTTTATTTGGTATTAAGTTAGAGCTTAATTCATTGGGGCAAGCTAATGAACGTGCTGCCCATCGCGAAGCATTAATTGAGCATTTCAAAAAACATGAATCTGAATTAGATGAGGATGCTAAGCGTCGCCTGCACTCTAATCCATTAAGGATTTTGGATAGCAAGAATCCAGCAATGAAGCCAATTGTTGAGTCGGCTCCGCAGTTGCTTAGCTATTTGGGTGAAGAATCCTTGAAGCATTTTGAGGGTGTACAAAAGTTGCTTAAAGCAAATAATTTGCCCTTCACGATTAATCCTCGACTTGTGAGAGGCTTGGATTATTACAATTTGACCGTATTTGAGTGGGTAACAGATCAACTGGGTTCACAAGGAACGGTTGCAGGTGGCGGTCGTTACGATCCGCTCATTGCGCAAATGGGTGGTAAACCAGCGCCTGCTTGTGGCTGGGCCATGGGTATGGAGCGGGTGATTGAGCTCATGAAGGAGCAGAATCTGACTACAGATTTAGATTCTGGTTGCGACGTCTATGTTTTGCACCAGGCTGGTGATACCTTGGAGCCTGCCATGGTGGTTGCTGAGCGTTTAAGATCAGCAGGTATTGAGGTTGTTTTACATTGTTCACCCGATGGTGGTGCTGCTAGCTTTAAGTCTCAAATGAAGAAAGCTGATGGCAGTGGAGCTGCTTATGCCATTATTATCGGACCTGATGAATTGGCAGTAGGGCAGGCGCAGTTAAAAGATTTACGTCGCGACGGTCAGCAAATGACAGTTGCGTTGGATGGTTTGGTTGATGCGGTTATCAATCAGTTGGTTAGTATTTCAGAATAAGCGAATAAAACATGCACTTTAATTTAGAAGAACAAGAACAATTAGCGGAATTTAAGGCTTGGTGGAAACAATACGGCAACTGGTTAATTGGTGGCTTGATTGTTATTTTGCTCTCTTATTCTGTTTACACAGGTTGGGGTTGGTGGCAAAACCGTCAATCCATCGGTGCAAGCAAGCTGTATGACACTTTATTAGTTGCAGCACAAAAACAAGATGTGCCGGCAGTTTTGCGCGCGGCTGATGATTTGCAACAGCAATTTTCATCAACTAGTTACGCCAGCATGGGTGGTTTAGTGGCAGCTCAAATTGCTAATGCAGCTGGTGATATGGCTGCTACAGAAAAGCAATTGCGTTGGACTATGAACGATGCCAAAGCTGTTGCGCATAGAGATTTAGCAAGGGCACGCTTGATTTCATTATTGATTGATAAGGGCGACTTTGCTGATGCTGATAAATTAGCGAGCGCCTCTGTTTCTACATCATTTGAACCGCTAATCCTGGAGAGGCGTGGTGATGTGCAGTTAGCCCAAGATAAGAATGCAGAGGCTCGCAAGTATTATCAAGAGGCTTGGGCTAAATTGATGAAAAATTCAGAAGCTTCTGATGAGGCTAAACGTTTATTAAAAGTTAAATTAGATGCTGTAGGAGGTCTTTAATGCGTTACCCAATGATCCGTACTGCAGCAATACTGCTGTCCACTATTACCCTAGTAGCATGTTCTAGTACAAAAAAACGTGAACCCGCCTCGTTGGTAAAAGTTGAGGACAAGATTCGTGTTGAATCTGTATGGTCTACCAGTGTTGGTAAATCAGAGACTTTTGTGATGCGTCCTATATTGGCTGGTGACTATTTATATACATCAGCAGGCAACGGGACAGTTAGTAAGGTTGAGGTATTGACTGGTAAGAAGGTCTGGGAAGTTAAGGCGCCAACAGATATTTCATCTGGTCCCGGCAGCGATGGTAATGTGGTGGTAGTTGGATCAACCAAAGGTGTCGTATATGCCTATGACTCGGATGGTCAAAAGATTTGGGAAGAAACAGTTGGTAGTGAAGTTCTTACTGAGCCATTGGTGTTAGGTGGTGTAGCGGTTATTCGAACAATTGATAATCGTTTTGTTGCCCTAGATGCTAAAACTGGTAAACGTCGCTGGTCATATGTGCGTCCACAAACTGCATTAGCTTTGAGAACAAGTTTTGCGATGGTACCGATTGCATCTGATGCATTCATCACTGGATTTTCGGGTGGCAAGATTGGAGTAATGGGGTTGGCTTCGGGAGGTGTGCTTTGGGAAGCTTCATTGGCTTACCCTAAAGGCTTCTCTGAAATTGAGCGTATGACTGATGTGTCTGCAAGGCCTACTTTATTGGGTCGTCGTTTATGCGCAGTAGCTTTCCAGGGACGCATAGCATGTGGTGATATTAATAGCGGCACATTCACATGGTCGAAGGATTTCTCTAGTCATACTGGTACGGCTCAGTCCCAAGATTTTGTTTTTGCGGCTGACGAAAAATCTCATGTAGTTGCTTATAAAGCAGCTGACGGAGCAGAGGTGTGGCGTAATGAGACCATGACTTGGCGCGATGTTGGCGAGCCTTTAGCAGTTGGTAAGGTAGTTGTGATGGGAGATAAGCAAGGTTACTTGCATTTCTTGGAGCAAACTACAGGAACTGCTCTAGCCAGAGTGCGTGTTGATAGTAGTGCGGTTGATGCTGCACCGATTGTTGCTAGTGGTTTGTTAATTGTGCAAACACGTGGCGGATCTTTATCGGCTTATAGGCCTAACTAAGACATAGTAATAAGAATAAAAATATAGCAAGAATGATTAATTGGTAATCGTTCTTGCACTTAGAAAGCAGTTAAATATTTATGAAACCCGTTATTGCCATAGTTGGTCGACCAAACGTTGGTAAATCAACGCTGTTTAATCGCTTGACTAGATCACGCGATGCGTTGGTGGCTGACTTTGCTGGCTTGACTCGAGACCGTCACTACGGTAACGGTCGTATGGGTGAGCGTGAGTTCATTTGTATTGATACGGGTGGTTTTGAGCCAGTTGCAAAGACTGGAATTTTGGCTGAGATGGCCAAGCAAACCAAGCAAGCTGTTGTAGAGGCTGACGTAGTTATTTTCTTGGTTGATGCGCGCCTAGGTATGGCGCCACAAGATCGAGTCATTGCTGATTTTTTACGTAAGACTGGCAGACCTGTCATTTTGGCGGTTAATAAGGCTGAGGGTATGGCCTATACAACTGTCACAGCCGACTTTTATGAGTTGGGTCTAGGTGAGCCTATAGCCATATCTTCGGCGCACGGTGATGGTGTGCGTGCCATGATTGATGAGGCATTAGATGCCTTGGGTATTCCAGACGAGCCTGAGGAAGATGATAAAACTGACAAGCCTATGCGTATTGCGGTGGTGGGTAGACCAAACGTTGGTAAGTCGACTTTCATTAATACCTTGATTGGTGAAGAGCGAGTCATCGCCTTTGATATGCCTGGTACAACCCGTGATGCTATTGATGTGCCATTTACACGTAATGGGAAACCATATGTGATGATTGATACGGCTGGCTTACGCAAGCGTGGCAAAGTATTTGAGGCAATTGAAAAATTCTCTGTGGTGAAAACCTTGCAGGCAATTGCAGATGCCAACGTGGTTATTTTGATGCTAGATGCTCAACAGGATATTTCTGAGCAAGATGCGCACATTGCTGGTTTTATTGTTGATGCTGGCAGAGCGCTAGTTTTGGCAGTTAATAAATGGGACGGCATGGATGACTATGAAAAGGAACGAGCTAGAACAGATATTGCAAGAAAGTTACGTTTCTTAGATTTTGCGAATGTTCATCCTATTTCAGCAATCAAAGGGTTTGGTATCAAGGAACTCTTTAAGGATGTGGATGCTGCCTATGCTGCTGCGATGTCAAAATTGCCAACCCCTAAATTGACAAGAATTTTGGAAGAGGCTGTCGAGTTTCAGCAACCTAAACGTGTAGGTATGTCTCGTCCTAAGATGCGATATGCCCACCAAGGTGGCTCAAACCCACCAATTGTGGTGATTCACGGTAATGCTCTTAGTGGGGTGACTGACAGTTATCGCCGTTATTTGGAGGGTCGCTTTAGAGAAGCCTTCAAGCTACGCGGTACACCACTTAGATTGGAATTTAAGACAGGTCAAAACCCTTTTGTTGACCCGGATAAAAGTAAGAAAAAGAAGGGCAGGTAGCAATTTTTTGTAGCTTAGTTACACTCAATAGTGTGAGACTATTTTTTAACCAGAGTAAGACTCCCTAATCAACAAAAAGAAAGAAGGAGCAGGCATGAATACTAATAAAGGCCAACTTTTGCAAGACCCATTTTTAAACGCATTGCGTAAAGAGCATATTCCTGTATCTATATATCTAGTAAATGGTATTAAGTTACAGGGTAATGTCGAGTCTTTTGACCAGTACGTTATTTTATTGCGTAATACTGTGACTCAAATGGTATATAAGCATGCCATTTCTACTGTGGTTCCTGCCAGAGCGGTGGAGTTCCGTGCTGATGAGGGAACACCAAGCGCTTAACTTTCTATGCAAGCAGTTAAAGCCGCTCTCATAGGTATTGATCCCGGTGGTAAACCTGACTTCGCCGATAGTATGGCGGAGTTAAGCTTGCTCGCGTCCAGCGCAGGCTCAAAGCCTGTGATGACGATGATCGCTAAGCGAGCTAAACCAGATCCAGCTCTGTACATGGGGTCAGGCAAAGCTACAGAGCTTCGTGAGCAAATGGAGGCAAATGAGGTTGAACTGGCTATTTTCAATCATGCATTGTCACCGGTTCAGCAAAGAAATCTTGAGCGTCACTTAAAGTGCCACGTGATTGACCGCACGGGTCTGATTCTAGATATCTTTGCTCAGAGAGCGAAAAGTCATGTCGGTAAAACCCAAGTCCAGTTGGCGAATGTCAGATATCAAGTATCTCGCTTGGTAAAGGCTTGGAGCCACTTGGAGAGACAAAAGGGTGGTATTGGTATGCGTGGCGGTCCTGGTGAGACTCAGATGGAGTTGGACCGTCGTATGTTAGAGAGCAAGGCTAAGCGCTTACAACTTGAGCTAGAAAAGTTGCAAAAACAACAGGCGACTCAGAGAAGGTCCAGGGAAAAGGGTGGTGTTTTCTCAGTATCCCTGGTTGGATATACCAATGCCGGCAAATCAACATTATTCAACGCCTTAACCAAAGCGGGCACGTATGCGGCTGATCAATTATTTGCCACATTAGATACCACATCAAGACGTGTTTATTTGCCAGAGATTGGTAATGCTGTTGTCTCTGACACTGTTGGATTTATTCGTGATCTGCCTCATCAATTAGTGGAAGCTTTTAGAGCAACCTTGGATGAAACTGTTAGGGCTGATTTACTACTTCATGTTGTAGATGCGTCCAGTTTTGATCGTGAGCAACAAATGATTGAAGTAGATAAGGTCTTGGCAGAAATTGGGGCGGACCAAAGCCCTCAATTGGTTGTGGTTAATAAGATCGATCAAGTACCTGCTTTAATGGAGCGTGGACCTGTTCTACGTTACGACAGAAATGGCAAAGTAACAGCTATTTATATCTCTGCCAAAGAAGGTATTGGCTTGGATTTGCTCCGCGAAACATTGGCAGATTTAGCAAAGAACACTGATAGAATGAAGGCCCCTGTAGAGGAAGTTCCATCAGTGGCAGAAATGGATCCACAGGCCCCAGCGAAGCGCTGGGAATCTTTAGATGTTTTTCATACTCGTACAGGACTTTATTCTCCCAACGATGCGTAAATTACTACAAATATTCTCGGTTAATGATCCCGGTTGGGGCAATAACCATCAAGCTGACCCTAATCGTGGGCGTGATGAGAAAGATGCCACTCCGCCGAAACAGGAAGATAAGCCACGTCAACCTCAAAAGCAGGATGGTCCACCTGATTTAGATCAGTTATGGAGAGACTTTAATAATCGTCTTAATGGACTATTCACTGGTAAACGCCAAGGTGGGGGTAATAACCAGCCTCCGAGCTCAAAAGGACCAACTGGCGATGGTATGAAACCAAGTTTTGGCGTTGGTATTGTTGCAACCATTGCCGTGGCTGTCTGGATTTTTAGTGGCTTTTTTATGATTCAAGAAGGTCAAACTGGTGTTGTTCTTCAGTTTGGTAAATATAGCTATACAACTCGTCCTGGTATTAACTGGCGCATGCCTTGGCCTATTCAAACCCATGAAGTGGTGAATCTTTCATCAATTCGTTCCGTAGAGGTCGGGCGTGCGAACCTAATTAAGGCATCTAACCTAAAAGATTCTTCTATGTTGACCGAGGATGAAAACATCATTGATGTGAAATTCGCTGTTCAATATCGTTTAAAAGATGCCTCTGAGTATTTATTCAACAACAAAGATCCTGATGCATCTGTGGTTCAGGCCGCAGAAACTGCTGTGAGGGAAATTGTTGGTAAGAGCAAGATGGATAACGTTTTGTATGAGAATCGTGAAAAGCTTGCTATTGATTTAAATGCATCCATTCAGAAGATTTTGGATGGTTACAAGGCAGGCATATTTGTTACAAGCGTGACAGTTCAAAACGTTCAACCACCTGAACAAGTTCAAGCTGCTTTTGACGATGCAGTGAAGGCTGGGCAAGACCGTGAACGTTTAAAGAACGAAGGTCAAGCTTATGCCAACGATATTGTTCCTAAGGCTAAAGGTGCTGCTGATCGTTTAATGCAAGAAGCTGAAGGTTATAAGGCTAAGGTGATTGCCGTAGCTGAAGGTGATGCAACAAGATTTAAGTTGATTCAACCTGAATATGCCAAGGCTCCGCAAGTTACTCGTGAGCGTATGTACATTGATGTGATGCAAGAAATCTATACCAATGTAACTAAGGTGATGGTTGATCAGCGTAGCAATGCTGGCAGTTTGTTGTATTTACCATTGGATAAGTTGATTCAGCAGGTGACGCCAGGTAGTCCATCTGCTTTGGTGCCTACATCCAATACCGTCGCTAATACTCCAGCAGTGACAAGTAACCCAGCACCCGTATCAAATACAAGCAATACGAATCCTCCTGCCACTTCGGGTGATAGAAGAGATAGTTTGCGCAGTCGTGAGCGATAGGAGATTTATTAAATGAATAATCGTATTTTTCCTATGATCGCTGCATTCTTTGTGGTGATTGGCTTATTGTCATCAACAGTATTCATTGTTGATCAGCGTAAATATGCAGCAGTTTTTGCTTTTGGTGAATTGGTGCGCGTGATTGAAGAGCCAGGTTTGCAATTTAAATTGCCGCCACCATTTCAAAGTGTGCAATTTTTTGAGCGTCGTATTTTGACGATTGACACACCTGATGCAGAGCGTTTTATTACTGCTGAAAAGAAAAACCTTTTGGTTGATTCTTATGTGAAGTGGCGCATTGTTGAACCACGTCGTTTCTTTATTAGTTTCCGTGGTGATGAGCGTTTGGCTCAGGATCGTTTGAATCAATTGGTCAAGTCAGCACTCAATGAAGAGTTCACAAAGCGCACCGTTCGAGAGTTAATCTCTGAGCAGCGCGAGCAAGTCATGCAAAACATTCGCAAGAAGGTTGCTGAGGAAGCGGCTGATATTGGTATTGAGATTGTGGATGTGCGTTTGAAACGTATTGATTTACTAGCGGAGATTAGTGAGTCAGTGTTCCGTCGTATGGAAGCAGAACGAAAGCGCGTAGCCAATGAGCTTCGCTCGACTGGTGCTGCTGAGTCTGAAAAAATTCGTGCTGATGCTGAGCGTCAACGCGATATCATTCTGTCTAGAGCATATCGTGATGCACAAAAGATCAAGGGTCAGGGCGATGCCAAAGCAACGGCTTTGTATGGTGAAGCTTTTAACCGTGATCCACAGTTTGCTCAGTTCTATCGTAGTTTGGAAGCTTACCGTAGCAGCTTTAAGACTAAGCAGGACTTGATGGTGATGGATCCTAATTCGGAATTTTTAAAATTTATGAAGAGTAGTCGCCCGCAAAGCGCCCCTTCAATACCGGCAGCTAAATAATGAATCGTTGGTTACTACCTGAGAATATTGCAGATGTCTTGCCTTCAGAGGCCAGAAAGATTGAAGAGTTACGTCGCATTCTCTTAGATCGTTTTCAGTCTTACGGCTATGAACTTGTCATGCCGCCTATGTTGGAATACCTTGATTCTCTATTAACGGGTTCGGGGCAAGATTTAAATTTAAAAACATTTAAATTGGTTGACCAGTTGTCTGGTCGAACTTTAGGTTTGCGAGCAGACATCACTCCTCAAGTGGCTCGTATTGATGCACACCTATTAAATCGTCAGGGTGTTACACGCCTTTGTTATGCCGGATCAGTTTTACACACGCTTGCAGCACCTGGAACAAGTTCTAGAGAGCAGTTACAGCTAGGTGCTGAGATTTATGGTCATGCTGGTTGGGAAGCCGACTTAGAGGTCCAAACCTTATTAAATGAGGTCTTGAACTTGAGTAACTTGGGTGAGATTACCCTGGATATGGCTCATGCTGGCATTTTGACAGGTATTTTAGGAGAGTATCAGCCTAAATCTGATGCCTTGGAGGCCCTTTACGCTGCACTCCAAGCTAAGGACTTGCCTGGTTTGACTCGGCTTTTGTCTGATTGGCCTGCACCGATTAAATCAGCCATTTTGGCTTTGGCTTCTTTGAGTGGTTTGCCAAAGGATGTATTGCCTGCAGCTCGCAAAGCTTTGCCTCAAGCAAAGCAAGTGACAGCCGCCTTAGATGATTTGGAACGTCTATGCCAGGCTATTTCTGGTTTATCTAATGCACCCAAGCTTAATTTGGACTTATCTGATCTTCGTGGTTATCAGTATCACAGTGGTGTGATGTTTGCCGCTTATGTTGAGGGCTTGCCTGCAGCAATAGCTAGAGGCGGTCGCTATGACATGGTTGGGGAGGCCTTCGGTCGCTCACGACCAGCCACGGGTTTTTCTTTAGATATCATGACGTTAGCTAGATTATCTAAGTTGGATTCTAGGAAAAACGCTATACTAGCTCCTTGGTCCAATGATCAAAAATTGACTCAAGCGATTGCTGGATTACGGGCTAAAGGTGAGGTTGTCATTCAGCTTTTGCCTGGTCACGAGCAAGATGGTGAAGAATTTCACTGTGATCGCGAACTTGTTGATCAAAAAGGTGCGTGGGTAGTGATCACAAGAGCGTAAAATGCTCGTTTGCGCATTTTTCTAATTAATTATCTTTTTTCCTGGTTTATATGTCCGTACAGAAATCTGCCAGCAAGTCTGGCCGCAATGTTGTTGTAATTGGTACCCAATGGGGCGATGAAGGTAAAGGCAAGATCGTTGACTGGTTAACAGATCATGCTGAAGGTGTTGTGCGCTTCCAAGGCGGTCATAATGCTGGCCATACTTTGATTATTAACGGTCAAAAAACAATTTTGCGTTTGATTCCGTCCGGCATCATGCGTCCTGGCGTGACCTGCTACATCGGTAACGGTGTTGTTTTGTCACCAGAGGCACTTTTCAAAGAAATCGGCGAGCTAGAAGCTGCTGGCGTTGATGTTCGCTCACGTTTGAAGATTTCTGAAGCAACAACTTTAATTCTTCCTTATCACGTAGCAATCGACCATGCTCGTGAGGCTGCGCGTGGTAATGACAAAATCGGTACAACAGGTCGCGGTATTGGTCCAGCGTATGAAGATAAGGTTGCTCGTCGTGCATTACGTGTTCAAGACTTGTTTTTCCCTGAGTCTTTTGCACAAAAACTCAAAGAGAATTTGGAATATCACAACTTTGTATTAACTCAGTATTTCAAAGCTCCAGCGCTGAACTTTGAAGAAGTCAGAGACAGTATGTTGGGTTATGCAGAGCAGTTACGCCCATTGGTGGCTGATGTTTCTAGCGATTTAGATGCAGTTCAAAAAGCAGGTAAAAATCTGTTATTTGAAGGTGCCCAAGGCGCATTGTTAGATATTGATCACGGTACATATCCATTTGTAACATCATCAAACTGTGTTGCTGGTAATGCGGCTGCGGGTTCTGGTGTTGGTCCTGGTAGTCTACATTTTGTGTTGGGTATTACAAAAGCTTATTGCACACGTGTTGGTTCTGGTCCTTTCCCGAGTGAACTTTATGATCATGCGAACCCTGAAGCTCAAGATCCAATTGGTTTGCGTTTAGCTGAGGTTGGTAAAGAGTTTGGTTCTGTAACAGGTCGTCCACGTCGTACAGGCTGGTTAGATGCTGCTGCATTGAAGCGTTCTATCCAGATCAGTGGTGTAACAGGTCTATGTATGACGAAGTTGGATGTTCTAGATGGTTTGAAAGAAATCCGTCTTTGCGTTGGCTACAACTTAGATGGTAAGAAGCTAGATGTATTGCCACGTGGCTCTGATGCGGTTGCTCGTTGTGAGCCGATTTATGAAACTTTCCCAGGATGGTCTGAGAGCACCTTAGGTATTCAGAAATGGGATGAGTTACCAAAAGCAGCGCAGACCTATTTGAGACGTGTTGAAGAAGTAGCTTGCGTACCTATTGCCATGGTTTCAACTGGTCCAGATCGTAATGAAACCATCCTATTGCAGCATCCGTTTGAAGCTTAATAAGTTGATGCTTTAAAAACAAAAAAGGCGCTTTAAGCGCCTTTTTTAATTTGACTCAAATTTTATGGTGCCCCAGGAGAGACTCGAACTCTCACGCCTCTCGGCACCGGCTTCTAAGACCGGCGTGTCTACCATTCCACCACCAGGGCTAACAAAAAAGCTTCTAAATTGTACCTTAGAAGCTTTTTATTATTTGGCTCCTCGACCTGGGCTCGAACCAGGGACCTACGGATTAACAGTCCGGCGCTCTACCGACTGAGCTATCGAGGAATAGACCAAGATTATAGCCTGATTTTGTTCAGATGCCAAATTTCTGACAACTTTGTTCTAATATCTAGCCTTGTTTGTTGAATCTATTGGGACTTGTAAATGCCTAATTCATTGTTGGGCCCAATTAACTTTGTTGGGCTTTTGGTTTTATCAAATGTATTTATGACATTTGCTTGGTATGCCCACTTAAAAAATTTATCCAATAAGCCTTGGTGGATAGCTGCTTTACTAAGTTGGGGGATAGCTTTTTTTGAATATGCGCTACAAGTCCCTGCCAACAGAATTGGTTTTGAGCATTTCAATTTAGCCCAATTAAAAATTACACAAGAAGTAATTACATTGGCAGTGTTTGTGCCGTTGTCTATTTTGTATATGGGGCAACCTTTCAAGTTAGAGTTTAT
>JALQYK010000090.1 GCA_023254115.1 Polynucleobacter sp. | reverse complement strand
GATTCTTGCTAGCAGTTTGAACCCTAAGTGCCCTAGAAAATGCGCGATACGATGGAGCCAGATGGCATGTAAGCCCGGATAGCAAAGGATGACCTCTAGGCGGCTACGAGCCGCTGGGTCGCGGGCAATAATGGAGTCAATGTGTTCGAATAAAGGCATTATTTGATTTTACCGTGTAGAAGCATTTGTTTCGCAATCCCGCGCAAAAGATCGATTTCTTCTTTTTGCAAACTACTTCTGGCAAACAGTGCTTGCAGTCTGGGCATGAGTTTTTTAGGGTTTGCGGGATCGAGATAACCAATTGCTTCAAGGCCTTGTTGCCAGTGAGCTAGCATGGCAGCAATCGCTTGTTGATCGGCTAATTCAACGCCAGAAGACATTTCTGCCTGCGTGGTCTTTGAGTCAATCGCCAGTGCTTGCATCAAACCTTGGCGCATCGAATAGGCCACGATCATCATTGCTTGCGCGAGATTGAGTGATGGGTATTCTGGGTTAGCGTCAATCCATACGCGATGGGTGCAGTGCTTCAGGTCCTCGTTGTCTAAACCTGTGCGTTCGGTTCCAAATACAAAGGAAATTGGTTTTTGAGCCATCAAGGCTGAAGAAGCCATAGTGACAGCCTCTGGCAAAGAAATAGCTGGGGGTCCAAATTCGCGATCCCGAGCTGTTAAGCCAAATACCAATTGACTGTCTGCCACAGCGGCTAATAAAGAAGGTTGATTTTGTGCTCCTTCTAAAACGTCAAAAGCACCGCTAGATAAAGAAATCGCCTCAGCTTTTCTAGCCATGTACTCATAGGCAGGCTCTACTAAATGGAGTTGTGAGAAGCCCATGGTCTTGATGGCGCGGGCTGCTGAGCCCACGTTGCCTGGGTGGCTAGTACGCATCATCACCCATCGGATAGGCCAGTTTTGCTTCAAAACTCCCAATAAATCCTCATTCCTTGCTAAAATCTGCTTTCGCCGTACAGCTTGATCGCTGGACATTGCTCTTCTCCAATTCGTTGTGTTACTTAAATACTATGCACCCCATGCTTAATGTGGCCGTGAAGGCCGCCCGTCGCGCAGGAAATATTATCAACCGAGCCTCGCTCAATAGCGAGCGTATTCAGGTTACCCGCAAACAACACAACGATTTTGTCACTGAAGTTGATCAGGCAGCTGAAGCTGCCATTATCGAGACTTTACGAGACGCTTTCCCTGATCATGGATTTTTAGGTGAAGAAACTGGCGAAATTACTGCCACCAGTGCAGCAGATCAGCCTAATCACATTTGGATTATTGATCCATTAGATGGCACCACTAACTTTATTCATGGCTATCCTCAATACGCCGTATCGATTGCTTTAGCTGTTGATGGCGTGACGCAGCAAGCAGTGGTCTATGACCCTAATCGCGATGAACTATTTACAGCCACTCGTGGCGCAGGTGCTTATGTCAACAACCGTCGCTTGCGTGTAGCAGGGCGCACAAAAATGGCAGAAGCGTTGATCGGCACAGGTTTTCCGTACCGTGAAGATCAAGATGTTGAGGCCTATTTAGAAATCTTTGCACAAATGACACGTCAGTGTGCGGGTTTGCGTCGTCCGGGCGCCGCTTCTTTGGATTTGGCTTATGTCGCAGCGGGCCGTTTGGATGGATTCTTTGAGCAAGGTTTAAAACCTTGGGACATGGCTGCAGGTGCTTTATTAATCACTGAAGCTGGTGGCTTGGTGGGTAATTATGCTGGTGAAGAGTCTTACTTGAATACAGGTGAGATCATGGCGGCTAATCCACGCATCTTTGGGCAGATGGTGAGCGTACTACGCAACCACTCTAAAGTTTGATAACAGTCTAAGACCTGACCAAATCAAGTGAACGAATGCCTTCAGCAGTAATGCTGAGGGCATTTCCTTTTGGCAGAACTGTTTCTGGATGATCAAAATCCCAGTCTGATAAAACCCAGCGTTGCCATGATTGAGCACCCAGACTTTCTTGGTGGTAGCCGGGGCGATGGGTATGACCATGGATCAAGCGCTCGCAACCAGTCATAGCTACCACGTCTGCTGTGGCTGTGATGGTCACATCACCTTTGATGTGCACCACTTCTGGAGTAAAGCGTTGAGCGCGCTGGTATTTGGCAGTGCTATTACTACGCAACCCACTGGCAATCGTAACGCGCAAACTGGTTGGTAGCATTAAAAACAATTTCTGTACCCAGTTGCTGCGCACGACCTTACGGAACAGCTGATAAGAACTATCTGCTGTACACAAAGCATCACCATGAGTGAGCAACCATGTTTGATTAGCAATGGTGATCACTTGAGGGTCTCTCAAAATCGTCATTTGAGCTTTTAGGGCATATCTTTCACCCAACAAAAAATCACGGTTGCCGTGCATGAAGTACACCTTCGTGCCGTGCTGTGAGAGGGCTTTGATTTTTTGGGCAACTTCTAAATGAAAGGGTGAGCGTGCTTTGGCGTCATCACCCACCCAATATTCGAACAAATCGCCCAAAATAATCAAAGCTTCATGCGAGCGCGCTTCTTTTTCTAAAAACTCAAAGAACCGTTCTGCCGTTCTTGGCATCGACGGAGTGAGATGTAAATCAGAAATTAAAACAGCGCTAGCGTGCATGGATCACTCTTCTAGGATGGTGGCGCTAACGATGGTCACATCTTCTTTAGGCACGTCTTGATGAAAGCCTGAACTACCAGTCTTCACTTGGCGGATCGCATCCACCACATCCATGCCCTCAGTCACTTCACCGAATACTGCGTAACCCCAACCTTGTGGTGTTGGTGCAGAGAAATTCAAGAAAGCGTTATCAACCACGTTGATAAAGAACTGTGCAGTGGCTGAGTGAGGATCGCTCGTTCTTGCCATGGCAACGCTGCCACGTTTGTTAGGCAAGCCATTGTCTGCTTCGTTACCAATCGGGGCCTTGGTTGGCTTTTGTTTCATGCCAGCAGTCATGCCACCGCCTTGCACCATGAAGTTACTGATCACGCGATGGAAAATTGTGCCGTCGTAATGTCCTGAGCGTACATAGGCTAAAAAGTTTTCGGTTGATTTAGGTGCTAGCTCATCATCTAATGTCAATGTGATGTCACCCATGCTGGTTTTTAGTTGCACTTTTGCCATGCTATTTCCTTCTTTGTTCAATGACGGGGTTAAAACTACAGATCCTGTGCCAGCAGTATATGATATAACTAATCCTTTTAATCTAGTAGGTGTTGCTATAGATCCGGTGTTAGCTAACGTGGCTGCTTTTACATCGGTTTGCATCATAATTATTCTCCTTGTTCCCAGTTCGCCGGTGTGGCGACCTTGTGCTTGGCCGTGAGTTGGAGCGAGTCGATCACGCGCAGGATCTCGTCGAAGTTGCGGCCCGTCGACGCCGGGTAGGTGATCGACAGCTTGACCTTCTTGTCCGGCCCGATGATGTAGACGGAACGAACGGTCATCGTGTCGCTCGCGTTCGGGTGGATCATGTCGTAGAGACC
>JALQYK010000079.1 GCA_023254115.1 Polynucleobacter sp. | reverse complement strand
AATCGCCCACGCGACTTCACATTCAATTTAGGCCTCAAAGAATCTACCGGGCCTTACTTTCAGGATGCTCCTTCTTTTGATTTAGACATCAAGATTGGCAATATCTACCAACTCAAAGAGCCATCTCGTCAAATCTCTTTAACTGCTATCAGCGATTTATTGGATAACCGAGCTCCAAGCAAACAACAATTACTGGCTGCTGCAGGTCTTGGCAATCCAAAAAAGTTTTTTCAGTTACTTAAAGATGTTGGTCTTGAGTTTGGCGAGTTACCACTACCCGACCACTTTGACTTTTTAAACAACCCTTTTAAAGATAGAGTCGAAAAAGTGATACTCATCACTGAGAAGGATGCCGTAAAATGCATGCAACTCAACGATTACAAGGATGATGAGCGTATTTGGGTATTACCTGTGACAGTTGACTTGCCTGATGACTTTATTAGCCAAATGGTAGACATTCTGAAACGCCCTTAATCAACACATCAAACAATCATGGATAAACGTTTATTAGATATTTTGGTTTGCCCTATTTGCAAATCACCATTGCATCATGATGTTGAAAAAAATGAATTAATTTGCAAGGCCGATCAATTGGCTTTTCCGATTCGTGATGGCATTCCTGTGATGTTGGTTGCAGAAGCACGTAACCTGGGCGAGAAATAAGACACCTGTCTATTTGAGACATCTATTTAATGACATCAAAAATACCATTCATAGCAGTGATTCCAGCTCGCCTGGCATCTACGCGTTTACCGAATAAACCGTTAGCTGATATTGGTGGTAAACCCATGGTGGTGCGAGTTGCAGAGCGCGCTTTGCAATCCGGAGCATCACGCGTGGTAGTGGCGGTGGATGATCAAAGTATTTTTGATGCTTGCAAAGCGCATGGCCTCGATGTGATGTTAACTAGTAAAGAGCATCCAACAGGCACAGATCGTCTTAGTGAAGTGGCAAGCAAATTAAATCTTAGTGATGATGAAATCGTGGTGAATGTTCAGGGTGACGAGCCATTGATACCACCGGAGTTGATTACACAAGTTGCACATACACTAGCAGAGCACCCTAATGCCCAGATTGCTACAGCTGCACTAAAAATCCATGATGCGGTAGAAGTAAATAATCCTAATGCCGTCAAAGTGGCGATGGATAAGAACTACAGAGCATTGTATTTTTCAAGAGCACCTATTCCGTTTACAAGAGATGCTGATAAATTCCAAGCGCAGTGCTATCGACACATTGGCATGTACGCCTATAAAGCGAGTTTCTTAAAAGAGTTTTCCAATTTGGCGCCAGCCCCGATTGAGGAAGCAGAATCATTAGAGCAATTAAGAGCCATGTGGTACGGCTATACGATTCAGGTACTGCTCACTGACTCAGCACCACCTCCAGGGGTTGATACGGCAGAAGACCTTGAGCGCGTACGACAAGTTTTTGCACAAAAAGGCTAAATCAGTAAAAAAATGCCAAAAATTACCCTAATTTAGGGAAATCCTGAGGCTCAAAAATTGGCTTTCAGGCTAAATAATGGGAAAATTACCAAATAAAGGCATGAGTCAGTTTGTAGTCAAAAAAACAACCTACTCTTGTCTTTTTTCAATTCAACCAATACCTACAAACAAGAAAAAGGGAGTTAACCATGCGATTGATCCTATTAGGCGCACCAGGTGCCGGTAAAGGAACGCAGGCTAAATTTATATGTGAGAAATTTGGTATTCCACAAATTTCTACAGGCGACATGTTGCGCGCTGCTGTTAAAGCAGGCACACCACTAGGTATTGAAGCTAAAAAAGTGATGGACGCTGGTGGCTTAGTTTCTGATGGAATCATCATCGGTTTGGTTAAAGACCGCTTAACTCAAGCTGATTGCGCTAAAGGTTATCTATTCGACGGTTTCCCACGCACAATTCCTCAAGCGCAAGCCATGAAAGATGCGGGTGTACCAATTGATTACGTCCTAGAAATCGATGTGCCATTTAGCGCGATCATTGATCGCATGAGCGGCCGTCGCGTACATGTTGCCTCTGGTCGCACTTATCACGTGACATTCAACCCACCAAAAGTGGCGGGCAAAGATGATGAAACAGGCGAAGACTTGATTCAACGCGAAGACGACAAAGAGGAAACAGTGAAGAAACGCTTGGATGTGTATGACGCTCAAACACGTCCATTAGTTGAGTACTACTCAACTTGGTCTAAGAATGGCGATCCAGCAGCTAAAGTACCAGCACCCGCCTATCGTAAGGTAGAAGGTACTGGCTCTGTTGAAGCTATTACAACCAGTGTGTTTGCTGCTCTTAAGTAATTAAATTTGCTTCTTAAAATATTGATTACGATGATTTAATAAGCTGACTCATTAAGCTAGTTAAAAAACCCGGTTAAATTAAATTGACCGGGTTTTTTATTTGGCGTAGTGGGTTGGATCGGAGATTTCAGCAGATTTAAAACCCTCTCTTCGCAAGCGACATGACTCGCATTGCCCACAAGCTAAGCCCTCAGAATTTGCTTGGTAGCAAGAAACCGTTTGCGAGAAATCAACACCTAATTCCATACCAGTTTTGATGATTTCAGCTTTACTCATTTTGATGATGGGCGCATGAACTCTAAATCGGGTTGATGCTTCATGTGACTCAACTCCAACCTTGGTGGCCAAATTAGCAGTGGCTTCAAAAGATTTCACATACTCAGGTCGACAATCTGGATATCCGGAGTAATCCACCGCATTGGCGCCAAAGAAGATGTCTAAACCACCTAGTGCCTCTGCCCAACCCAATGCAACAGATAACATGATGGTGTTGCGAGCTGGCACATAAGTGATAGGAATTTCATCCTGTTTACTTGGACAAGTTGGCACAGCATAGGCATCATCTGTTAACGCAGAACCGCCCACAAAACGCCTTAAATCCAAATCAATGATCTCGTGCTTTACTGCCCCGATTGATTTAGCTACACGTACTGCCGCATCTAATTCTGAAGAATGTCTCTGACCATATCTAAACGATAGTGCGTATGGTGCGTACCCCAATTTTTTAGCGATTGCTAAGACCGTTGCAGAATCTAAGCCACCAGACAATAACACCACTGCTGGCGCATTTGGCTGTCTAGCTCGCATAGATTCAAAATCAAAAGACATAAGCAAATTACTTAAGACGTTTCAAAGCCTGTTTCGCTAAACCCGCCGCTTCACTATCTGGATGTTTAGCAATCAAACTTTCTAAAATTTTTTTACCTGCAGGTTTTGCACCAGACTCAATCTGACTATTAGCAAGAGTTAGCAATGCATCAGGCACACGAGCGTGTAATGGATAGCGCTTAACCATCGACTGCAATGTAGCAATGGCTGCCTTGTAGTCTTTTTGAGCGTACTCAGAGTTGCCTAACCAAAATTGTGCCAATGGCCAGTAAGGACTATCTGGATATTTTTTAACAAAGCTTTGAAAGCTGTTGTCTGCCTTTTTAAGATTGCCATCTTGAAAAGCTTTCAGGGCAGCTTCATAAGCTTGCTGCTCACCAGGCTGAACTTTCCCCTGTACGCCTTCAATTTCCATCACTTGAGGCTCAAAACTTTTCATGCGCCCGTTTAAGTCTTGATAGAAAGTTTTTTGTTGAGCGGTCAACTCTTGCACTTGCTTTTCAAGTAACTCAGTTTGACCACGTAATTTAGCGTTTTCCTGAGTTAACTCATCTAACTGACTTTGCATCTCAATCTGAGATTTTTGCGCAGCGCTAACTTGTGCACGCAAGTCCAAAATAGCTTTGCGAGCCTCGTTATCCTCAAGTAAAGCCAACGCAGGTTGGCTAAAGCCGCTTAATGCAACAAAAACAACAGCGGCCAAAGCCGCTGTTGAAGTGTGCAGAAAATTAAAACGTTGTGACTGCTGCATACGGTTTATTTTCTCTATCAAAATTAGTAGGCGATATCCGCACGGCGATTTTCTTGCCATGCAGCCTCATTGCTACCCTGTGCTTTTGGCTTTTCTTTACCAAAACTAACCGCTTCCATTTGTGAGTCAGACACACCTAGCAATGACAATGATTTACGTACTGCTTCTGAACGACGTTGACCCAACGCCAAGTTGTATTCAGTTGTGCCACGCTCATCGGTATTACCTTCAATTTTGATCTTGCGATCTTTATTGGCTTTTAGGTAATTAGCGTGTGCTTGCAAAGTTGCTTGATATTCAGATTTAACTGCATAACTATCAAAATCAAAATAAACACTGCGCTTAAACAATGGGCTCTTTGGATCATTCCATGGCTGTGAACTGTAATCAGTACCAGCACCACCCTTGCCATCAACATCATCCAACTTAACGCCTGATGCACATGCTGTTAACAAAGCCACGGACAACAACAACGTTGCGCGACGAGCGATTGAAAATTGTTTCATTTGTTTCCCCAATTGAATATTTAAATGATTTTGTTAAGTGAAAAAATAATTTTTTCCTTAATTTATGTCTATCGTATCAAATCAATCTGAAATAAGCATTTTTTCAGATTGATTTGATTAATCCATGAATGGACCCCAAGCAGGCTCTCGGATATCAGCACCAGGCAAACTTAACATCTGCTTATTTTTGCCATCAATGGATACAGCCATAAGAACTGGCTTGTTACCCGAACGAGTGGCATACAAAATATAACGGCCATTGGCCGCAAAAGTAGGTGTTTCATCACGGATGCCGTCACTTAAAGCCACCACTTCACCACTTGCCAAATCTTGTAGGTGCAAACGATAAGCTCCAGATACCCTGGCAATGTAAGCCAAATTTTTACCATCAGGAGACAAGCGTGGACTAGTCACAAAACCATGTTTAAAGGTAACACGCTGAGCGGCACCTGCAGATTCGCCTTCTATTGGCATACGATAAATTTGTGGGCTACCGCCACGATCACTCGTGAAGTAAATCCACTTGCCATCAGGAGACCATTGTGGCTCTGTATCAATCGAATAACCACGCGTCAAGCGCTGAAGCCCTGTACCGTTGGCATTGATTTTATAAATCTGGGTATTGCCATCTTTCGATAAAGCAATAGCTAGCTGACTGCCATCCATCGACCAAGATGGCGCACTGTTGTTACCTTTTTGATTAGAGAGAACAGTGCGACGCCCTGTTGCCAACTCATGCACATAAATTACTGGCTTACGTGATTCAAAAGATACATAAGCTACTTTCTTACCATCTGGTGACCATGTTGGCGAGATGATAGGTTCATTACTTGAGAGTGCCGGACGAGCATTTTCACCATCAGAATCAGAAATGACTAGACGATGGCTCTTGCCTGAGCGAATCACGTACGATAAGCGTGTTGAAAAGATGCCTCGCTCACCCAAAATCTTTTGAATGATGTCGTCGGCAATTTTGTGACCTGCTAAACGTAAGTCGTCAGCAGTAACAGTAACAACTAAACCGCCTAAGCTTTCATTTTTACGAATATCAAATAAACGATAGCGAATCTCAAAACGACCGTCTGATAATTTAGTGACACTACCTACAGCCAAAGCATCAGCTCCACGCGCTGACCAAGACTTATAGTCAGGGTTAATATCCCAACCTAACTCTGCCGACCCCGACTCCACGTTACGAATAGCGCCACTTCTGGTTAAGTTCGAGCGAACCACATCAGTTACCTTGAGGGGCAGTTGATTTTCGCCAACAAAGCGCATCGCAGCTACTGGGAATAATGACTGGCCCACACCAGTGATCTCAATATTCATTTGTGCCTGCGCACTCACTGAGATAGCCAGCGTGGCAGACATAGCAATACAAATGCTTGCAGACTTTGTTAAAAATTTCTGTATTAGCGCTAGTATGGATTTCATCATGTATCTCGTTAGTCTTTCGGCTTAAACGTTAAACGTACTTGCTTGGGCACTTTACCGTCATCATCTTTAGGCAATGTTTGCGCATCATCAATCGCTCTTAAAACTGCTCTGTCCCACGCTGCATCACCACTACTCTTTAATACTTTTCTGCTCATAATTGTGCCATCAGGCGCCAACTCCACCCCCACCTCAACTGCAGGATTGCCTGCCACTAAAGATGGGTTAAAAACAATGAGAGGCAAAATCTTACGGCGCACCTTATCAGCGTAGCCTGGCTTGGCATTACCGCCACCGCCCACGCCATCACCAACCACACCACCTCGCCCACCAGCGGCACCCTCTTTACCTGCTGCAGAACGTAAGCGTGCCAATTGATCGGCACGAGCTTTATCTTGAGCTAATGCTTCTTTGCGCTCAGCCTCAGCTTTGGCTTTTTCTTTTGCAGCATCTTGCTTTTGTTTGGCTAATTTTTCTTCTTCAGCTTTTTGTTTTTTGAGCTCTTTAGGATCTACTTTTTTAGCTGGTTTTACTTCTTCTTTTTTTGGCTCAGGTTTCTTTTGAGCTTCTTTTTTCTTTTTTAGCGCAATGTCCGCTTTTTCATCGGCATCAATTTTGGGATCCACATTAGCTGGAGCGCTTTTGATCACTGGGACGTTATCCCAAATTTCCGCCTCAAGACCTGCTGGGGTTTGACTCTTCCAGTTCAACCCAACCGTTAAAAACAAGATTAATAAGAGGTGCATTCCCATGGCCCACAAAAAAGCCTTACCGGTTCCAGGCTCCGCCTGAAAGCGGTCACGCAATGGAAAACCTGGGAATGTGGCTGCGCTCACTCAGTCTCTCTACGTTTAATTGCTCTTAACTGCTAAGCCAACGCGTTTGATGCCGTTTTCTTTGAGGCGCGCCATGACATCCATCACGATTTCATACTTAATAGATTTATCTGCAGCAATCACCATTGGTTGATCAGGCGTGAGTTCTGCACGCTCACGTGCAAAAGCACCCAACTCAGCACGGCTCAGAGTTTTATCTGCTTTTCCTTCACTCTTAATCAAAATCACTTCTTCGGCAGAAATGTTAATAAGTACAGGTGGCATGGGTTGTATTTGCGCACCACCCACTGTTGGCAAACTCACAATGCCAGGATTAACCATTGGAGTTGTGACCATGAAAATAACCAAGAGCACCAACATCACATCAATGTATGGGACCACATTGATGTCTGCCATTGCCCTTCTGCGTCCACCAGTTTTTCTAGAGATACTAGCCATATGGAATCCCTATTTAGCGAACTTGTTGCTGACGTTGCAAGATATTTGAGAACTCTTCGATGAAAGTTTCAAAACGAATTGATAAGCGATCAATGTCTGCAGCATTGCGGTTATAAGCCACCACCGCAGGAATCGCTGCAAACAAACCAATTGCTGTTGCCACCAGAGCTTCTGCAATACCAGGAGCCACACTCGCCAAGGTAGCTTGTTGCACATTAGCCAAACCACGGAATGAGTTCATGATGCCCCATACGGTGCCAAACAAACCAATGTATGGAGAAACAGAACCAACTGATGCCAAGAATGGCAAGTTAGCCTCCAAGCTATCCATCTCACGCTGATAAGCAGCTTTCATGGCACGACGTGCGCCATCGATCTCTCGACCCTTTTTAAACTCTTGCATACCACTCTCAAAGATACGCTCTAAGCTCGCGGCTTGATCCTTATTGCGCATCGCACCTTGTAACAAAGTATTCAAGTCGCCACCAGACCAAAAGTCTCTCTCAAAACGCTCCGTATCTTGGCGTACTGCTTTAAGCGCCAGACCTTTTCTGAAAATAATCGTCCATGAAGCTACTGAAAGACTTAGCAACAAGAGCATGACCAATTGCACCAGAACACTGGCATTAAGTACTAGTGACAAAATTGATAAATCTTGAGTAGCGTGCATGGATTAATTTCCGTTATGTATGAACTATTGTTTTATGGCTATTTATGATGAGTATTTTAGTTTCTATGAACGGCTAATGGTCCAGATGCTTGGCATGCCGGCATCATTTCAATCACATTAATGTTCACATGTGCTGGCAATGTAGACGCCCAGTAAACAGACTCTGCAATATCAGTAGCCGTTAATGCCTGAACACCGTCATACACCTTGGCAGCTTTTTCATCATCACCCTTAAAGCGCACATTTGAGAATTCCGTGCCAGAACATAAGCCTGGTGAGACATCAGTCACACGAATAGGTGTACCCAATAGATCAGACTTGAGGTTCAAGCTGAACTGACGCACAAAAGCTTTGGTGCCGCCATACACGTTGCCGCCCGGATATGGATAACGCCCCGCAATAGACCCCAAATTAAAAACATGGCCTCTTCCACGCTCAACCATGCCAGGCAAGAATGCACGTGTCATGTACATCAAACCCTTGATGTTGGTGTCGACCATTCTTTCCCAGTCAGTTAAATCCACTTTATGGGCTGGCTCGAGACCCAATGCCAAACCTGCGTTATTAACCAGAACATTGACGCCCGCAAAGTCTGACGGCAGTTTCGCAGGCAGGGCAAAAACCGCCTCTTTATCAGTCACATCCAGTACAACAGTATGCAAACGAGCCTGCTGATCTGCCGGTAGAGATTTTTTCAACTCATCTAAACGATCGCCTCGGCGGCCAGCTGCAACCACTTTGTGGCCTTCAGCCAAATAGCGTTTAGCAATCGCTTGACCAAAGCCTGCTGTGGCTCCAGTCACCAATACTGTTAACTTAGTCATTTTTTGGTCTCCTTACTGGTTTTTTTGTATCATTTAGGTCTGCAGAGTTTAGCGTATGCTAGCCGCAAAATAGACGATCCTCATAGAAAGCCCTAATCATGTTCCAACGTAGTCAAACATTGGCCAAAACTGATCCCGCATTATGGGATGCCATCCAAGCAGAAAACAAGCGTCAAGAAGAGCATATCGAGCTGATTGCCTCTGAAAACTATACCTCTCCAGCCGTTTTGGAAGCCCAAGGCTCCCAATTAACTAATAAATATGCTGAAGGCTACCCAGGTAAACGCTATTACGGTGGCTGTGAGTATGTGGACGTTGCTGAACAATTGGCGATTGACCGCCTAAAACAGATTTATGGCGCAGAAGCAGCCAACGTACAGCCTCACTGTGGCGCATCTGCCAATGAAGCAGTATTTTTGGCGTTTTTGAAGCCTGGCGATACGATTTTGGGTATGAGCTTGGCAGAAGGCGGTCACTTAACACACGGCATGGCTCTAAATATGAGCGGCAAGTGGTTTAACGCTGTTGCCTATGGCCTTAATGAAAAAGAAGAGATTGATTACGATGCCATGGAGCGTTTGGCACGTGAACACAAACCAAAATTAATCATCGCTGGCGCATCTGCTTACTCATTGCACATCGATTTTGCTCGTTTTGCCAAAGTAGCCAAAGAAGTCGGCGCTATTTTTATGGTAGACATGGCTCACTACTCAGGTTTGATCGCTGCTGGTTTGTACCCTAACCCAGTACCTCATGCTGATATCGTGACGTCAACTACACACAAGAGTTTGCGTGGCCCACGTGGCGGCATCATCTTGATGAAAGCTGAACACGAAAAAGCCATTAACTCAGCCATCTTCCCAGGCTTGCAAGGCGGTCCTTTGATGCATGTGATTGCTGCTAAGGCAGTGGCATTTAAAGAGGCACTAGAGCCAAGCTTTAAAGACTATCAACAACAAGTATTGATCAATGCCAACGCTATGGCACAAACTTTGATCAAACGTGGTTTACGTATTGTGTCTTCTGGCACTCAATCACACGTGATGCTTGTAGACCTTCGCGCTAAGAAGATCACTGGTAAAGAAGCTGAGCGTGTATTGGGTGAGGCACACATCACATGTAACAAAAATGCAATTCCCAATGATCCTGAGAAACCATTTGTTACAAGTGGTATTCGTTTAGGCTCACCAGCTATGACAACACGTGGCTTTAAAGAAGCTGAAGCTATCCAGGTAGCCAATTGGATTGCTGATGTTTTAGATAATCCTAATGACGCTGCCAATATTGCTAAAGTTCGCGAACAAGTAGCCGCTTTAACTAAGCGCTTCCCTGTTTACAGCAACTAATCAACTAGGCTCATAAGAAGATATGCATTGTCCTTTTTGCAAACATTCAGATACGCAAGTTTTAGATACTCGCGTATCTGAAGAGGGCGACGTCATTAAACGTCGTCGCCGTTGCGAAAAGTGCGATAAACGCTTCACTACTTATGAGCGCGCTGAATTGGCGCTTCCTGCTATTGTTAAAAAGAATGGCAGTCGCGTAGAGTACAACCGCAGCAAGATAGTGGATTCAATGGGTATTGCGTTGCGCAAACGCCCAGTCTCAGCTGAAGCTGTTGAAGAAGCCATCCGAAATATTGAAGAACGTCTTCTTGCGATGGGTGAAAAAGAGATCGCCAGTGATCGAATTGGCGAACTCGTAATGCGCGAACTGAAGCGCCTTGATAAAGTGGCTTACATCCGATTTGCTTCTGTGTATAAGAGCTTTGCAGACATCGAGTCATTTGAAAGCGCTCTTAAAGAGTTGAAGTGACAACTAAGCCCACTTTAGGCTTAACTTTCTATTCGAAGTAGCGCAATCTCTTAAGTACAAATTAATCAAGCTCTGATAAGGTATACCTACCTGATCAGATATTTTCTTGAAGTAAGAAATTGATTCCTCATCCAAGCGAATAGTGATTTGCTTTTTCAACTGAGCCGAATAGGGATTTTTTTTACTATTCGAAAAGTCATAATTTTTACGCATATATTCACCTCTTATGGATATAAGTTAGATTCATAATTTGTAGCTTTTCTGGCAGAAATTATTCTAATAATTACAT
>JALQYK010000091.1 GCA_023254115.1 Polynucleobacter sp. | reverse complement strand
AGTGATTAAGAGTAAATTGATGAGTGGTTAAAGGTATTAGAGCCTTTAGTTCAATGGCATCTGGTTACGCTGGTTTAGATAACGAGCTGTTCTACATGGACAAAACAATGATGGTCTTCGGTGATGCGAAGAAAGTCATTGAAGACATGGTCAAAGCTGTGGAGTAAAACCGATAAGCCTTATCTAATAAGGCTTTGAAGCGACAAAGAATGTGAAAGGCCCAATTCTGTCCCAATGAGGGGTAGAACATGGCAACATTTAGAAATAGACACGGGAAATGGCAAGCCCGTGTTCGTCGCTTAGGGCAACAGCCCATTAGCAAGTCATTTCAATCTAAACAAGATGCTGAGCGATGGGCAAGACAAGTCGAAGCCGACATCGATAAGGGTTGCTACACCAACATAGTGCTAGCAGAACGCACACTACTTAAAGACGTCATTGAACGTTACATACAAGAAGTCACCAATCAAACCCGTAGCATGAAGGAGGACCACTATCGGCTCGGTGCGATGATGCGGCACTGGATTGGCAGTTTGACCATGATTCAACTAACACCTATAAAGGTCGCACAATATCGTGATGAGCGTTTAAAAAAAGTCTCAGCAGGTGCGGTCATAAGAGAACTAGCCTACATCTCAAGCATCATCAACCACTCAAGGCGTGAGTGGGGCATTAATATGACTAACCCCGTCCCATTCGTCAAGAAACCACCAAGTCCACAAGGTAGAAATAGAATCCTGGCCAATGATGAATTAGAGCGCTTACTTAAAGCATGCACACCTCGAGTTAAGAACGGCAACATATGGGTCCTACCTATCGTTAAATTTGCACTAGCCAGCGCTATGAGACGAGGTGAAATGTTAGGGCTACACTGGCATGAGGTAGATTTTCAGAAGCGTACCGCATATATCCCATTAACAAAGAATAGCACCTCAAGAACCGTACCATTATCAAGTGAAGCTTTAGCAATATTAAATGGTTTACCAAGAAGTCTTGATGGTCGAGTATTCCCAATTAATGGTCCTAACTTATCAGCGATATTTGATAAAGCCAGAAAACTGGCTAAATTAGATGACTTTCACTTCCATGATTTACGTCACATGGCAATCACACGTATGGCTGAGAAGCTACCCAACGTCATTGAATTAAGCGCTGTATCAGGGCATAAAAGCCTAGCTATGCTTAAGAGGTATTACCACCCCAACCCAGAGCAATTGGCTGAGAAATTAGGTTAAAAAATTCACAAAGCGTAAACTTAAATAATCATGACTACTCCATCCAAAAAGCGAGGCCGCCCAAAAAGCATACTGACTCTGGAAAAGGAGGCTACTGAGGCTTGGCTTAGAAATCCACCACCTCACATCAAACGAATGACTCCAAAAGAAAAGAAATTCTGGGAGGAAGATGCGGCGCACTCTGAAAAAGTTCGCAAATCACTAATAGCTGACTACGGCCCATTAATACCTCACTCCTTGGTATACGAATTAGCATCTCTTGGTGATGAATCCATGTTTGGACATGAACAAGATGTTCTCGATAGGTATGAAAAATATATTACTAAGCAGACCGAGGGTCAACTCAATGGGGCCCATGAAACAGCGACTCAAGCAGATATAAATGCTGAAAGGCTATGGAATAAAAATCAAGCCTTAGTAAAACGAATCGAAAAAGGCAAACTATCATTAAATGGTGCAGCAAAAATCATCTCTGATGACTGGCTAAACAAGGGCATTGAGGGCGAGAAACCAACTATCAAAACCATTTCTAACTGGTATAAACGCATAAGACCTAATTAGCTGGAAAAGGCTCGTGGAAAATTAAATCCACGCCAAGAAACTATCACCTACATTAACTCATATAGGTGCATAGATGACCACATATAACAAACTGCTCACGCTCACAGCTAAGCAAGGGCGAATTCTACGAATGAAACAACTGCGTGAAAAGCTATCACTATCAGATGGTTATATCTACGCACTAATTCAAAAAAATCAATTTCCAAAGCCCTTTACTTTGGTTCATGGCGGTAGAGCCATGGGTTGGTACGAGTCTGATATTGATGCATGGATTGCCGAGCGCTCAGGAGAAGTCAAATGAGCCACTCTTTAATTCAGAATATATCGTGCAATTTGCCACCAGAGCTCAACAACTTAGCTACTTTTTGCCTTTGGATGGAAAAGACAGACCCCAAAGACCATACCAAAATTGGAAAAGCACCTTTTGACTGGACTCAAAACAGACGAGGTAATGATGACCCTAATTTGCACTTATCGCTATCAGCCGCCATTAAAAAATTAAATCAGTTCCCTGATAAGGGGCTAGCAATTTACCAGCCTGAACAGGGTACAGTTATTTCAATTAATGAAACAGGCTATTACTTACACATCCTAGATTTGGATGGTTTCATGTGTGGCAATGATTTTCTTGGTTTAGGTGCAGAAATTGCCGAGATGACGGGTAATAGCTATATGGAGGTCACTCCATCGGGTGTTGGCACAAAAATTTTTCTACTCAGCGATATGCCTCCCTATGGGAAAAAGAAGTTTGCATTACCGCCAAACGAATTCCACGAAGAGCATCCTGAGGTAGCAAAGTATGGTTCTAGTCACGCAGTTGAAGCCTTTAGCGGCAAATTTTGGAACACAGTTACCGGCGATGTTTTCAGCAAACAGTATAAAGAGATAAAAATTATTTCTGCCACAGACCTCCAAGCAATCTTTGACTTATTAGAAACAAAAGCGCCACAAAAGTATGTGGCGACTACATTGACTACACAAACGCAATCAAAAGATATGCCAGATGTCAGCTACTCGAGACTAACTCCAAACAGCCTTGAAAAAGTATTGGGCAGAATCGATAACCAAGATGAACAAGTTTGGTCTGATGTTGCAAATGCATTAGCCAGAGTCTACGGAAAAACAGGTTTGGATTACTTCATTAAATATAGTGAAGGTCACTATAACGACCAACCATACCTTGGGTTTGATGAAATAACAGTCAACAACAGATTTAAAAGGGCGTTAGATGAACTTAATCAGCATCCAAATGGGTATGGCATTAAACATCTCTGCAATCTTGCTGGGTGCAGCTTTTCTGGGCTAAATTTTGAAGAAGAAGTACACCAACAAGAACCAGTCATTCAGGTAGAAGAGAAGATATTAGGCGATAAACAAAATGGGGAACTTTTTGCTCGGGTTTATTGCGGCAAGTTCTTATATGTATGGCAACTGGACCAATGGTTCAGATGGAATGGCATCATTTGGGAAGAATGCTCAGGTGGTGAGGTAGAGGCCGCAGCCAAGCAAATATCGACAGCAATAGCTAACAAAGCATTAGAAGCTCTAAAAACTGGTGATGAAAGCGGTAACTCACGTAGGCTATTTTCACATGCACTCAAAGCTCAAAATAATCAGCAAATAAAGTCAATGATTGCCTTGGCCAGAAGTGAGCCAAATATGTCAGAAAAAAAGGTTGATAGCCTTAATAAGGATACACATTTACTAGCTGTTAAGAATGGAGTGGTCAATCTAAAAACAGCTACGCTGATTCAATCAGACCCAGAGATGCTAATTACAAGGCAATGTAATGCCAATTATTTAACCAATGCGCACTGCCCCCAATGGCTGACTTTTTTGGATGAGGTGTTCGAAGGAAAGCAAGAAGTCATTGATACCGTTCAAAGGTTACTAGGCTACACCTTTACCGGAAATATCACTGAAGAAATCATGGTGATTTGCTACGGATTTGGTGCAAACGGCAAGAGTGTGATGTCGAACGTCATTCAATATGTTGCTGGTAGCTATGCTAAAACGGGGTCGCCAAGCCTTCTGAAGGCAAGGGGAGATGATGACAGTAGTCCAAGGTCGGACATTGCAGGTTTGGCCGGTTATCGCTACATCTCTCTGAACGAAATGCAAAGTGGTGACCGTTTAGATGAACAAGTTGTGAAGCTTCTAGCTGGCAGGGAGGCAATTAGTGCTAGACCCTTATACAAAGAGCATATTACTTATAAGCCCTCAGGAAAGGTGTGGTTAAAAACAAATCACAAACCAGTAGTTAAAGAAGATGATGATGGCATTTGGCGTCGGTTGGTTGTTATTCCGTTTGCCAGAAAATTTTCTGAAACTGAACGTGACCCAAATCTTGAAGAAAAGCTCATTCAAGAAGCCGATGGGATTTTAAGATGGGTAATTCAGGGGGCAAATAAGTGGTATCAAGATGGTTTAGGTATATGCCCCACCATTAAACAAGAAAGTGCCAGCTACAGAACCGAGTCAGACTTGCTTGGCCACTTTCTCGAAGAAAAAATTGAATTTGCTACCGAAGCAAGAGAAATTGAATCAGATGTGTATTATTTCTACTCAACTTGGTGCAGAGCTAATGGCACAAATCCGCTATCAAAAATTCGCCTTACTCAAAAACTCAAGGAGCGAGGAGTCAGACAAAAACCATCAAATGGCAAACGTTACTACCTAGGGATTAGGTTGACTCCAACCACTGAAATAAGTGGGATACTTAATCAGTGCAACTAGTGCATATTTATTGGCTTTTATAGAAAGTTACTCATGAGGAGTATTAAAAATAGTTTTTTGTTTTTATATAAAAACATGCTCTCCCTGCACTGCGTAAAAATTAATAATGAATACCGGTCTATGGGTATTGCGAATATTAAAAAATCCTTGCCCGGACGACCCCCTAATTAAGGTGTTTATATGAAAGCAAACTACGAAAAATATTTAATCACAGCAGGTGGCAAAATCAAATGCCACAGATGCCAAGCACGGTCATCACGTTCCAAACAACAGTGCGCTAAGCCCAGTTTAAAGACTAGCAAAAATCACCGTTGCGGAACCCATGGTGGCTTATCAACTGGACCAAAGACACCCGAAGGCATTAAACGCATTCAAGCCGCACACTGGAAACATGGCAACGAAACTAAAGAAGCCAAAGCTGACCGTAGTAAAAAGAGCCTAATGTTCTTAATGCTTGAAGAAATAGGCCACCATGTCAATTTGTTTGCGCCTGGCAGCACTAAGTTCAGAGGAAGAAAGCCAAACGGGTTTGAAAAACTAGACTTTAATGACTCAGAACAACTAATATTAGCTATATATAAAACTCTACCTAAATAATGTAGATGTGGTCTGGCGGCAAATCAGCTTTATATTTTTCATACATTTTGATATATGCAGCTTCAAGATTTTTAGTAAAGTGTGGCGTATCAAATAATGGAGCATTCAGGCGGCTATTGGAAAGTTTCTGTTTTATGGCAGCCAATTTCTGAGGATTTTTCGCTAGCTCAATCGCCAAAGTTTCATATTCCTCTTGAGTGCCCGTAATCAGCTCAGGCAAATTAATCGCATTTAATAGGCTAGCCGCTACACGACTGGCAAAAGATTGCCCCATCAACGTAAGAACGGGAACACCAGCCCATAAGGCGTCACTAGCAGTAGTGTGAGCGTTACAGGGCAACGTATCAAGAAACAGGTCGGCCTGACGATGTCGAGCTAAGTGCTCTGAAAGAGGCATTTGTTCTGCGAATACCAATCTTTCTACATTAATACCTCGTTTATCAACTTCTTTCTTTAAATTTTCGACTACCCAAGGATTGTCTTGAAACAACCATAAAATACTACCCTCTACTGCCTTTAATATTCGCATCCACCCGTCAAAGGTTGTAGGCATTATCTTGTAGTTATTGTTAAAACAACAAAAAACAAAGCCGTTTTCAGGCAACCCAAGGTCTTGTCTTGTAAATTGCCTAGCTGCAATTAAGCGTTTTCTATCATTGACTTGATAGCTATCAGGCAAGTAAACCACTTTTTCGGAATAACACTCTTGAGATTGAGGTGGAATCAAAGTTGTATCGGCAATGATGTAATCAATATATTCAGCTCCCATGGTTCCAGGATAACCAAGATAATTAATTTGAATTGGAGCAGCTCGATAACCAAAAATACCTGTTCTTGAATCTCGGGTGAACCCCTTTAAATCAATCGCAATATCAATATCTAAATCTCGGCTCAAGCGAGCAATTTCCATATCTGACTTCTCACTAACCTCAATAAATTGGTCAAATGATTTTTCTAACCTTTGGCGCATTGCATCGTTCATTATTGGTCCAAATGAAAACCCAAATAATTCAAATTGATTTTTATCATGCAACTCAAAAAGCTCAGCCATCAAATATCCAGTAGCGTGATTATGAAAATCTGCTGAAAAATAACCTACTCGGATTTTTTGATTTTTTGGACACTTCATAATTGAGCTTAAAGCATCATTAGAAGGAAATTTATTTCGAATAAAGATTTCAGAAGATTTTTTATGTATCAAGGTATCATCAATTAAAGCGAGTAACGGGAAAGGGTGCGCAACTTTCTTATTTGCCATAACTCCTTTAGAAATATTGCCCAAAAAATCTGCTAATCCTAGCCAATTGCACATTTTCATTTTCGTATGCACTAAAGCACCGTATATCCAATCAACATCAGGCTTCAAATTTAGCGCCTTATCGTAGTGCGCAAGCGCCTCGTCATACCGCTTGAGGTCGCTTAGAGCATTCCCTTTGTTGAAATATGCTTCAGCATAGTCAGGCCTCAAATTTAGCGCCTTATCGTAGTGCGCAATCGCCTCGTCATACCGCCTTAGGTCGCTTAGGGCATCGCCTTTGTTGGAATATGCTTCCGCATAGTCAGGCTTCAAATTTAGCGCCTTATCGTAACTATTTAAAGATTCAGAGTAGCGCTTTAAATCAAATAAAGCTTTTCCTTGATTAATATGAGCTTGAATATATTCAGGGTTTAACTTAACTGATTGCTCATAGCAAGGTATCGCCTCATCATATCTACCCATACTACAAAGAACATTTCCAGCGTTGTACCAACACTCAAAATAATTAGGATTAATTTTTAAAGCTTTTTGAAAAACAGCCAGAGCCTCTTGATTCTGGCCAAGTACATTTAAAGATGAGCCAAAATTAGATAAAGCTAAAGAATCATTTGGATTAATCTTAATAGCTTTTTTATAATGCCCCAATGCTTCAAGATGCTTACCTTGACCAGCGCATACAATGGCCAAAAGATGTAGAACATCAAAGTTATTTGAAATACTTTGCAGAAGATGCTTAAGTACCCCTTCAGCCTTCATCAAATCGCCCGCTTGAAAAGCTCGAAAAGCTTCTTGAAACATAAAATGGAATGAAGTATTCATTGCCACATTTTACAACTATGACTTAAATTTATATTCATTCAAAAAATTAGCGTCATTTGAGCAAAATCTAGTGCATAGGTGAGATTAGGTACCATCAAACCAATTTTGGGGGGTACGGGTATGGTGGGGGTCGGTTTAGCGAAAATCATCATGGGGTACCCCCCTGTCAAAAATTTAACATCATCCTTGAGGTTTTTGATTACGTGTAACGATTAGTGATGTAGTGCGCTGCATGTGCATGCTAGAAATTTGGGTGGTACCCAGTGGGTGGGGTTAGCTAGTATGCATTTAGTATGCGCATCGTAAACCGCTTAATTAATCTTTTTGTCCCAATCCTGGCCCAATAGGCCCACATAATTGGTGTATATTGCATCACGTATTTTGATTAACTAGACAGAATTTCGGTCTACATATTTATTGTTTTTACTCTAAGTTTTTGTTTTATATGGTCACGACCTGCTCTGGCAGGCAAAACAATGATGGTCTTCGGTGATGCGAAGAAAGTCATTGAAGACATGGTCAAAGCTGTGGAGTAATAATGTAGTGATTCAATGAATCTTTACTAACTTAAAAACCACTCCGTAGAGTGGTTTTTTTGTACCCCTAAATTGATTGACGTATAGTCATCACATGAATATTAAAAAACGCTTATCGATCTCACAAATTAAAAGGCATGCGCTTTTAACTGCGGGTATATCTCCAAATGCGTACGGTCAAAAGAAATTCACAAAATTAATCAAGAGTCGCAAAAACGCATTAGTCACGAGAGGACAAAAACACAAACATCAAAGTGATGACCAATAAAAAAGGCGCCTTGCGGCGCCCTTTTATTGAGTATGGACTCAAATTACATCATACCGCCCATACCACCCATGCCACCCATACCGCCGCCCATATCAGGCATTGCAGGAGCATCATCCTTTGGAGCTTCTACAACTGAGCAGTCTGTTGTTAACAACAAACCAGCTACAGAAGCAGCATTTACCAAAGCAGTCTTAGTTACTTTAGCTGGATCGATAACACCCATCTCAACCATGTCACCGTACTCACCACTTGCAGCGTTGTAACCATAGTTAGCCTTACCAGCTGCTACGTTATTAACTACAACACTTGCTTCATCACCAGCGTTAGAAACGATGATTCGCAGTGGCTCTTCCATAGCGCGCAACACAATGCTAATACCAGCATTTTGATCTGCGTTATCGCCTTTTAGTGATGTGATTGCTTGCTTAGCACGAACTAAAGCAACGCCACCACCAGGAACAATACCCTCTTCAACAGCAGCGCGAGTAGCATGCAATGCGTCATCTACGCGAGCTTTCTTTTCTTTCATTTCAACTTCTGTTGCTGCGCCAACGCGAAGAACTGCTACACCACCTGCTAATTTAGCAACGCGCTCTTGTAGTTTTTCACGATCGTAGTCGCTTGTAGCTTCTTCGATTTGTGCACGGATTTGTTTAACACGTGCCTCAATGTTTTTAGCATCACCAGCGCCATCAATAATGGTTGTGTTTTCTTTACCAATTTCAACGCGCTTAGCTTGACCCAAATCTTGCAAAGTTGCTTTTTCTAGTGTCAAACCAACTTCTTCAGCAATCACTTGACCACCAGTCAAGATAGCGATGTCTTCAAGCATTGCTTTACGACGATCACCAAAACCTGGGGCTTTTACTGCACAAGTTTTCAAAATCCCACGAATATTGTTCACAACCAATGTTGCTAATGCTTCGCCTTCAATATCTTCAGCAATGATCAACAATGGACGACCTGCTTTAGCAACTTGCTCAAGTACTGGTAACAAGTCACGAATGTTGCTGATCTTCTTATCAAACAACAAGATGAATGGGTTTTCCAACACAGCAACTTGCTTCTCTGGATTGCTGATGAAGTATGGTGACAAATAGCCACGGTCAAATTGCATACCCTCAACAACATCCAACTCATCAGCCAATGACTTACCGTCTTCAACAGTAATCACGCCTTCTTTACCTACTTTTTCCATTGCTTCTGCAATGCGCTCACCAATGCTGTAGTCGCTGTTTGCAGAAATAGAACCAACTTGAGCGATTTCTTTAGTCGTTGTACATGGCTTGCTAATCTTTGTAATTTCTTCGATGGCTGCAGTTACTGCCTTGTCGATACCGCGCTTCAAATCCATTGGATTATGGCCAGCAACAACATACTTCATGCCTTCACGAACAATTGATTGAGCCAATACTGTTGCAGTAGTTGTACCATCACCAGCGTTATCTGCTGTTTTAGATGCAACTTCTTTAACCATTTGTGCGCCCATATTTTGAAGCTTATCTTTAAGCTCAATCTCTTTAGCAACAGACACACCGTCTTTTGTTACCAATGGGCCACCAAATGAACGCTCTAGAACTACGTTACGACCTTTAGGACCTAGAGTTACCTTAACTGCGTTAGCCAAAATGTTAACGCCTTCGACCATGCGCGTACGAGCGCTGTCACCAAAAAATACTTCTTTTGCTGCCATTTGAATTCCTTTCGATGTCTCTTATTAATTACTTCTGAACAACAGCCATGATGTCTTCTTCGCGCATCACAAGAAGCTCATTGCCATCAACTTTTACCGTTTGACCTGCATACTTGCCAAACAAAACACGATCACCCACTTTGACGTCCAAAGGGATTACCTTGCCAGAATCATCCTTTTTACCTGTACCAACAGCCAAAATTTCACCTTGATCTGGTTTCTCTGCTGCTGTGTCAGGAATCACAAGTCCTGAAGCTGTTTTAGTTTCATTGTCTAAACGCTTGATGATCACACGATCATGTAAAGGGCGTAGATTCATATAGACTCCTTTAGTATGTTAGTAAGTATTAACTTAACAGTTAGTAAAAATAATTAATTATAATTTCCAGAAGTAGTTCAAACAGATTGTTAGCACTCTCACTGGTTGAGTGCTAATTATAAGGACGCTACCCCACCTTTTCAAGGGTAGCTACAACATCAACCCCTTAAAAAAATCTTTCTCAAAGATGGATGCGGGAAAGTTTTTCAAGGATTTTTACCTAAAACACACGCTATAAACCTAAAAAAACACATAACTCATTGATTTTTATTGGATTTAATTATGAAGCCCAAGTCTCGCTTATATACCCTAGTTAAAAATTGGAGCAAGAAACCTCCAACGGTTATTAAAGAGGCGGGAAATGCAAAGCTTTATGGTTCTGCCACCCAAAACCTCAATCAACAAATTGAAAAGTGGGGTCAAGCTCAAGACTTATTCTTCGAACTAGTTCTTGAGACCCAGACTCAATTGACACAGTTTGTCATGCTCAATTCATTGATAGATTGCCAAGAAGAAGATGTTTTAAGGCTATTTAATGATGGCATTCGAGCATCCTGCTACTGGCACAGCTATAGCAAACCAACAGCAATCATGATCCCTGTTAAATGTGACTGGTTAACAAATCAAAACATCCTAAAAGGTTTTCAAAACGCCTTGTTGAACTGTCACTTGCCAATCGGGCTTATCAATGTTGGTCTAATCAATAGACCAACAACAGCCGATAAGATCACGCTTCAAGACTCCATCATCAAACTCCAAAGGTTAGGTGTATTGCTCCATCTAATGAACTTTGATGGCACACAAATAGACTGCGAGTTATTAAATGATCACGACTTTAAATATGTCTATCTTTCTGGAGCGCTATTAAGGCAAGCAATCCCTGGCAGTCAATGTGAAGAAAAATTATTGACTCTTATGAGAATCGCAAAAAAGTATGACTGCAAAGTAACTGTAGGGCCAATTAAGCTGATATATGAAAAATTAGCAGCAGAAAAATGGGGGGTTGATAGTTATTTTGGTCAACACATCATGCCTGCAATGACCATTCATCAAGTGATGAAGTTAGGCAAGAGTGCCAAACAACAAACCGCTATGCGTAGTCATTTGAATAAAAAATCATCATGAAAACCACCGCCAGAAAAAAAGTCTTACTAGTTGACGACCATCCTGCAATGATTTGGGCATTGAAAAATATGCTTAGTGAAAATGCTCATTTTGAGATAGCCGGCGAAGCTACAAATGGCGAGGAGTGTATTGAGTTCGCTAGGTTAAACCCTCCAGATCTCATCATTCTTGATTTAGATATGCCAAGAACAGATGGCCTTGATGTTATTCGTCGACTACGTATTGCATCATCACAGATTCGTATTCTGGTGGTATCTAGTTTGGACCCCAAGATTTATGGCACCAGAATTAGAACAGTTGGTGGTCATGGGTTTATCAGCAAAACAGCCAACTCAGACATTATCTTAGCGGCATGCCTAGCGGTATCTCAGGGGTATACGTTCTTTCATGTCAATGATGAGGGCGATCCTCCAGATAGCGATGAAGAAATCATTGCCTCATTTTCGCCACGTGAATTCCAGGTTATGAAGTACCTAGCTGATGGCTATTGTAATTCTGATATATCTGAGTTTTTGCATATCAGTGGAAAAACCGTATCTACATACAAATACCGTGTATATAAAAAAATTGGCGTCAGCAACTTAGCTGACATGATTTCATTTTGCAGATCAAACAGAATTATCGATGTATAACATCAATCTATTGATTTCCATATCGGCTGTTTTAAATCTAGCATTCATTGTTTACCTAATTCTAAAAAGTAAGCAAGTGCAAAAGCTCATACTGCTCAAGTCAAGCGAAAATGAACAACTAAGAAAATTAATTTCGGCGAAAGATTTAACACTATCAAACATCAGCCATGAAATTAAGAACCCAATTAGCGCCATCATTGGCATACATGAAAAAATATTAGCTAATAAGACACTGCCGACGTACGAGCACAAGATTCTTGAAAGTGCGAAAGAATCTGCACAATCAATGCTTGAAATGCTTAACCAGGTACTAGATGCATCCAAGATTGCAGCTGGCAAAGTTCAACTGGAAGAAACGGCTAGCGACCTTAAGAATTTATTAAAAAATATTGATAGAACACTATCAATCGTCGCAACAAAATCTGGGGTTAAGCTCACGACATATATCTGTCCAGAAATTGCACCTAGCCTAGTTTTTGATGGAGTTAAGCTCAATCAGATTCTTCACAACTTAATTAGTAATGCCATTAAATTTTCAAATAAAGGTCAAGTCATCATCACAACACGAGTAATTGCCAATGATCACTTTGCACAAATGATTTATTTTGAAATCGCTGATGACGGCGTAGGCATGCCGTCAGAACAAATTAACAGACTCTTACGCCCTTATGAGCAAATAAACACCCAGCACCTAAATATTGAAAATATTGGAACTGGCTTAGGCCTAGGAATAACAGACCACTTACTAAAACTTATGAACAGTCAGTTATCAATTGAGTCTGAAATTAATCAAGGCACAACCGTTAACTTTCAACTGCAATTAGCGAGATCTATAGATGAACCAAGGTACGCGACAAAAACAGCTAGAGAAAACCTATCCTTAACCAAGGTTAATAGCAGTAAATCAGTACTGATTATTGATGACCACGCTCCCAGCAGGTTAATTACTGAATCCCAATTTAAAGATATGGGCTACTGTGTTCACAGTTATCAAAATGCATTACAAGGAAAAGACTTCTTGTTAAACACTCCCTTTGACATCTTGGTCACTGATTTTTCAATGCCAGAGTTGGATGGTGAGAAGTTAGCTCAACTAGCCAGAAATGCGTACGCCGAAAATATTGAGATATATGGAATCACCGCTCACACTGATGGGGCTAAAAAATTGTTAGATCAGAATAGTGCTTTTGACTCTGTTTTGATTAAGCCAGCATCAATATCTGATTGGAAACGGGAGTTAAATTTATATGCGACATATACAACCTCACTTGTACAGTTAGGCCGAGGCAAATCAGGTATTTATTTAACAATTGCGAGAGAGATACTCGCCTTTCAACAACAGGCCATTAACTTGCTAAATGCTGGGCTATTGGATCATCAAACAAAATTGTCCGAAAAAGAAGCAAAAGCAATAGCCCACAAAGTACTAGGTGGCGCAAACTTAACCAGAGATATGCATTTAATTAAAGTAGCGAACCAATTTGAGAAGATTTGCCCACAACCCAATAAGCCGCTTTTTAATGAGTTTTGTATTGCACTTAGCAAATCCAACAAAATTCTTAAAAAAATTATTGCCGAAAAAACATTCATTAATTGAATTATTTTGGCTATATTATTAGCCATGCCAAAAAACAAAATCACTGTTGCCATAGTAAGCTTTCTGTTGGCCATAACTAGCTCATATGCATCTACAGAAATCAAACTACCAATAGATGTTGAACGGGCTATCAGCAAAAGCAATATCCCTAAAGATGCTATTTCGATTTCCGTAAAAAAAGTTACCCCCCAAGACACCTCAACCAAAACATTTAAATCGGCTGACGTGATTGACTGGCAAGAAGATGTGGCAATGAACCCCGCTTCAACTATGAAACTATTAACCAGTTTGGCCGCCATGGAGATACTAGGGCCTCAATATCGCTGGAAAACAGATATTTTTACCAACGGCAAAATTCAAGCAGAAACACTTAAAGGCGACCTTCTCATTAGGGGTAGTGGCGACCCTAAATTAATCCCAGAAGAAATTAACAAGATTTTGAATAATCTGAAAGATTTTGGAATCAAGAAAATTGATGGCGATCTTATTTTTGATCGTAGTGCCTATGACTCATCTGTTAAAGAGTCTTCATTCTCGGATGGGGAAACTACGAGGTCATATAACGTACTTCCAGACGCCCTTTTATTTGCATTCAATAGCTTTAGCTTCCAATTTTTCCCAAGCGTTGATAGCCAGTACGTCATCATTAAACAAACACCTCGAATTGCCAACTTAAAAATTGATAACAATTTAAAAGTGATTGATGCCCCGTGTAACGATTGGCGAAGGAATATTTCCATGTCAATTAACATGGAAAAGAATGGATCTTGGTTAGCAAGCTTTGATGGCGAGTTCCCTAATGGTTGCCCCACTGCTAATTGGAACGTCGTTGCATCCAACAGTGATGATTTTTTAGCTCAGAGCATCATCGCTGCATGGGAAGATATAGGGGGCCGTTGGCTTAGAAAGCCTAGAGTTAAGGCTGCCACCATGGACAACTCATTTAAGCCGATCGTTACCCATCTTGGGGTACCTCTACATGAATCCATCAAAGATATTAATAAGTTATCTAATAACGTGATGGCTAGACAAGTTCTTTTGACAATTGCTCTTGAAAAGTCAGGTAAACCCAGCAATACCAGTAACGGAACTAAATTAGTCAAAGACTGGCTCAAAAAATATCAGTTAGATATGCCGGAATTAATCATTGAGAATGGATCAGGTCTTTCCAGAATTGAAAGAATCAGTCCCAAACATTTAAATCAAGTTCTCCTACTCGGCCTTAACTCTGTGTCAAGAGACTACTATGTTGAGTCACTTCCCATTGCTGGTGTTGATGGCACGATGAAGCATCGACTTTTAGATAAATTTAGAAAATATGTTCCCAAACGAAGCGAAACAGAAGCTCTAGAAAAAAATACCTCTTTATTACCAAGCCCAATCAGGAAATATGGTGCTTACACTAAAACTGGATCTTTGGCAGATGTCAGATCAATTTCCGGTTACGTAGTCAGCAGAACAGGGCACACCTACACCGTGACATCATTTATCAATCATAAAAATGCTGGCTCTGGTCGAGGCATTCATGATGCATTATTAACGTGGCTCCTAGATGATGGACCACTTCAATCATCAGGCTCCAGAACCTACTGAAGCCCTACCCAATCTATCCCTCACAGCATCCCACTGTTCAGAATCTGGTAGTTTTTCAAAGTAAATAATATCTACACTTAATTGATCTAATGCGCGTAATGTTGCATATAAGGATTTAGCCAATTCATCAGAGGTACCCGGTAAAACAACCTCATTCAGATGACTAGATACAGGAAAGGCAATATTGATAGTATTTTCAAAATGCGCCCAGGCAACTCGTTTACCTGAGCAATTGGTTAAGTTCATAGACTTAAGATCATGGGGATCATATAAAACCAATTTAGTTCTTGGAGCGTAATGCGCACTCAAACTACCTGAAACCCTCGGCTGACCAGTATCACCTTGCTTAAGTGTTTGCGACCGTACACCAGAACTTAGATTACGCAAAACATTATCAATCATTGCTTTTGATATGGCGCCCGGCCTTAATATGACTGCACCATGGCTATCCCATCGAGATAAATCAACAATCGTAGATTCAATTCCAACATCACATGCGCCACCATCCAGAATCAGAATTGATCCATCAGGAAACTCGTCTCTCACATGATCTGCCGTTGTTGGAGAAATTCTCCCAAAACGATTAGCTGATGGCGCAACAAGTGCACCATTGAATAACTTTAGCAACTGCTGAGTAAGAGGATGATTTGGACAACGAATACCTACAGTTTCTTGTCCACCAGTAACCTCAAGCAAAACATTCTTTGCTTTAGGCAAAATAATTGTCAAAGGCCCGGGCCAAAATGCTTGGGCCAATGCCAAAGCTTGAGGTGAAACATCTCTAGACCAGTTAAGCAAGACTTCTTGCCAAGCATTTTGCGATTCAAAGCTGCTCATGGTTGGCAAAGTAGGATTTGCAATATGCACAATTAGGGGATGACCACTGGGTCGCCCTTTTGCAGCAAAGACCTGATTCACTGCAACAACATTTTTTGCGTCCGCAGCAAGCCCATAAACTGTTTCTGTGGGTATAGCAACTAGATGACCATCACGCAGTTGCTTAATTGCCGAATCAAGTAAATCAGGCATGATCAACGCGTAATACGCAATACCTTTACAGCACTTTCACATGCAGTCTTTA
>JALQYK010000015.1 GCA_023254115.1 Polynucleobacter sp. | reverse complement strand
GCTTATTACACCTTTTGGTATGTAATTCCTACATTGCCAATGTTTTTGCTATTTCCTTACCTACTTCCAAAAATTGGGTTTGGTCTAACAATCGCGGCTAGCATTCTAATCACGATCATTTGCTTTGGTTTATTTGCCCTTCTAATGAAAAACTTCGGAATACATTTGCTATAAGTCAAATCGCTTTTATTAGATGTCGGTTTTCCCGACAAATGACCATGAGTCGCTAATAGTCAGTAGGATTCGCACCGTGATCTCACGATTTTGATAATCACTTACAGCAGGGAATATTGATAACCTTGGGAGTTAGTGTCGAATGAGCCCGAGAGGTTTGGCCTGCCCAGCACGATTCGAACGTGCGACCTACGCCTTAGAAGCTCATAATTTCGATGATTTCAACAGTATTTTCAATAGTTTAGACCTGGCCAAATCAGGTGTAGTTTAGGCAGTCAATTTACTGGCATCTAATGGCGTTTAATGCAGGTCATATGGTGTCGACATATGACTTAATAGCAAACATTGGGGTTATATCTAGATCAATGGAGAAATGTCGGGAAAACCGACAAATATTGATACCAACAGTAATTTAGTTTTGACTAGGACAAATAGTTAAGTTATCCACTGTCACTGTGGGTAACTTGGTATTAATTGAATATATATCTATAACAATCAATCTCGTAAGTTGTTTGCTTATTATTTAAGCAGATTGATACTGGACTGTAACCATAGTCAACATGTTTGATCTAGGGATGAGTTCATGAAATTATAAAGAAAACAAACAAACGGACATTAAGCGATGAGTATTGAGCTACTACATAATTTACAAAAATAAAAAATACATCTATATCTGATTTAATCTACAGATAAAATTACCTTTGTGCTGCATCACAATTGTTTTTAGCTTTTGAGTGACTAACTTTATTAATATTCTTTTAAAACTCGGTAGGTATATAACCGCCAAATATCCAATACACTCATTTGATATATGTCAAAAAAAATAACATAAAAATCTTTACCGTTTTTTATAGAAGTAATTAGCTTTTTAAATTTAGCTGGTTCAATCTCATAAATAAACTTTATAAAACCCTCAGCCTGCTTATAGTAAATTTGCGGATTAATCTTCAAAACCATTGACTTAGTAGGAAACTCGTAATCTTTACTTGGAGAAAATCCAATTCCCTCCATCAACAAATTTCTCGCTTGTGTAGCAGTTACAGACTCTGCTCCAGCGCCACCAGAAGAATAAGTTGCGAGACCTTCTATAAACCAAGATGGGATTTTATAGTAGATCTGCTCGCCATAATTTTGAAGTAAGTTAAGATGGGAAAGCTCATGAATAATTACTTTCTTAATACTGTCATCATGGCCACCAAACTCGTGAGACGAATGAATTGTAGGGGAAATATGCACTGATTGATGCATCACAACGGCCTTCATATAACCATTAGCTCCCGTATTTATTAGGAAATTTTCAAGTGATGTGTATATGTAAAAATTTGGCTCATTTATAAAAGGTAATTGCTTCTCTTCAATCTGATTTTTTAAATATTTAAGCGAGCCAGCTATTTCATCAGCAATTAATTCAGTACCAACCTCACAATATATATTTTGATTATTAGTACATTGATAAAAGGTAATTTCTTTATTATTTGCAAATGCGGTAATCGTTGATAGATAGATACCACAATAGATTACTGTCAAAAAAAGAAACCTTGCAGGGAAACCCATCTTGTAAAAATCAATTAAATGTTTATAAAGACAATCCTAAAAAATTTTATTTTTAGCCAAGACTTCATTAAATTCTTTAACATTTCTCAAGAATGCCAAATCTGGGTCATGAAACAAATAATCTGTATCTTTAAATCCATTTTTAAGTGCGTTATCCAGTGACATCAAAGCTAGCTCTGTATTGTTTCTCACTGAATATAAACAAGCTAGGTTGTAATGTGCCTCGGCAGTCTTGGGATTAATCTCTATTGCGCGTTGAAGATCAGCCTCACCTTCATCCAATTTTCCCAACATAAGATTAACAACCCCCCTAAAATAAACAGCTTCTAGATAGTTCTGATTCTTAGTTACAGCATTTGTTAGCTCAACTCTTGCATTACTTAGCAATTTTTCCCTGTCAGGCAAGTTTGCTACCTGATGAGCAGAATCTATATAGGCTAGAGCGGTTTTGAAACTTTTCTCTTCATCACTTAAATTTTGTTTATTCTCATGAATGACTGATTCAGTGGGGGCCATACTTTCAGTCTGAGGATTAACTTTAGCCTGAACTTGACTCACTTGGAGTAGAAAGTTTATCGTTAGAGTAAACCATAGCAATTTCGTATTTTTTCTCATATACGCCTCACTTGTTTTAACTTAAAAATTAAACATATGTACTAAGTATCCCACCAATAAACAAACCTTGCAGCGCAGTCAAAGTAATAAAACATCGTGCAAAAACTGAAACCTGATTAATTCTGCATTCTCATGAATAAACTAAATAAAATTTTATTAACAATCATAGGTATCGCATTAGGGTTATCACTAATACCCCCCATACATGCATCAAATGAAATTCAGGATGCAGACATAGAAAAAATACTAAAAACAACCCTACTGTTTAAGTGTAATTTTTCTCAAATTATTGGCATTAATACCCAGATTAAGCACAGCCCGTGGTTTATGGAGTTTTCTGTAGATAACGAGAGCAGGTTGCACTTAATTGATCATCAAAAAGCTAGATTTCGCCACAACAATACTAGATTGACTTGGATTGACGCCAAAAGCGAAAATCAAATACAAATTGACCCGCTAAAAGATCAAGAAATTACTTATATTAAAAAAATATTTGATACTGAAGAGACAATTAAGAGAACCTGTACGGTTTGGATAAGGTGAAACTTGAATCAAATGATTAGGTTGGGCTATGAATAACTTGAAAAAAACCATAGTTGTAGCTGCAATCATCATCTTGAACAATAAGGTACTTATCGGTAGGAGAAACGCCAATCAAGCGCTTGGAGGATATTGGGAATTTCCAGGAGGAAAATTAGAAAACAATGAATCCTTAGCTCAATGTTTACGTAGAGAAATTCGAGAGGAGCTTGGCGTAAATGCAATTATTTCTGATGACATATTTGCAGAATACAGTTATGAGTATGGCGGTAAAAAAATTCAGCGAGTCGCCATGCTTGCAAATATTTATGAAAAATTAAGTGCTTCAACTGCCCACGATCTTTTAGCATGGGTAAATTGTGATGATTTATTAACTCACAAATTAGTGCCATCAGATATTTCCATTGCTAAAAAACTAATTAACACAAAGCTAACCGGTAGAACAGATTAGCTTTGTGTTGATATAGCGATCCTGACTGAGACAGTATCAAATCACCCGAGCAGAAATTTTGCAATTTTTTGCAAAGTAAAATTGTCATTGTTAATTAAAGAATCAACAAAGCAACTGCTCTACCCTCATTCATGACAATTTATGGCGCCTTTAACAAACAAGATATTAAATATCCAAACAAATCTTGCCAAAATGTTGATTACCCTCTTGGTATTTAAAAGCATCCACAATTTTTTCTAGGGGGAAATGCTTATCAATAACTGGCTTGATCCCATTTACCTCAATTGCTTTAATCATTTCTACTTGTTGTTCTCTACTACCCACTAATACTCCTTGCAATTTAATACTTTTTGCAATCGCAGTAATGAGTGATACCGGACCATCAAATCCCGTTAAGACTCCTATTAAAGAAATGTGACCGCCAATACGCGTTGCAATCATAGATTGATCAATCGTGGCAGGTCCGCCCACCTCAATCACACAATCAACACCCTCGCCATTAGTTAGTTGAAGAACAACTTCACCCCACTTAGGATGTTCTTTGTAATTGATTGTGTGATCAGCACCCAACTGCTTGAGCTTCGCAAGCTTTGCTTCACTTGATGATGTTGCAATCACAGTGGCACCTGCCATTTTTGCAAATTGTAAAGCGAAGATTGATACGCCACCTGTACCTTGTACCAACACAGTATCACCTGGTTTAATAGCAGCATCCACCATCAATGCTCGCCATGCCGTAAGACCTGCTGTTGTTAAAGTAGATGACTCAGCGTCGCTATAACCCTTAGGGGCGCGAGTAAAGGCCGTAGCAGGCAATGTAACAGTTTCTCTTGCAAAGCCATCTACACCATCACCAGGTACGGTTGAGAAATCCGCAAATCTTGGACGCCCCTCAGACCATCCACCAAAGAATAGACTAACAACGTGGTCGCCGACCTTGAACCCAGTGACAGCATCACCAACTGCAATGACTTCACCTGCGCCATCAGACATAGGTATACGTGACTCAGTTGGTCCCCACATGCCACTAACCACAATGTAATCGTGATAATTAAGAGAACTGGCCTTCACTCGAACCGTGATTTCATGAGATTTTGGTTTGGCAGCGTCAGATACACCAACTGTTACAACATCGAAACCACCACCAGTTTTTACGTAGATTGCTTTGTTAGTCATACTACCTCTATAAACAGTAATTAATCTTAGATCATAACTATTTTTAGATAGCAGTTCACCATATCGCAAACATTAAGCTTGCTACCTAAACCCTAGAAATCAAATTTTTTCTTAAAAAAAGAGACACAGTGTGTCAGACACATTGACTCAATACATTTGTATCGGACACAACCAAATATTACAAACACTAAAATTCCAAAAAAAAAATTATAAAAAGTTGTCTGCAATCAAAGCGTTAGACCAATTAACGCTTTCCAAACAAACAAAATAAAAATATTGGCATAAAAAATGCTGTATCTAAAACCTACTATGTAAATAAGGGTGTAGAAATGCGATTTAGTAATAAAGTAGTTTTGATTACTGGTGGTAATAGCGGAATTGGACTTGCGGCAGCTCTGAGATTCAAGAACGAGGGAGCTAAAGTTATAGTTTGCGGGCGAAACTTAAAAACTTTAAGCACTGTCGCCAATGAAAACAATTTATTAGCTATCAAGTGTGATGTTTCAAACCTAGAAGAGCTTGATCAACTATATAAGCAAATTGCCAACACACATGGAAAAATCGATGTTCTTTTTGCCAATGCTGGAATTTATAAATCCACTCCACTAAAAGAAACTAGTGAAGTCTTTTATGACGAAATAATGTCAACTAATGTAAAAGGTTTATTTTTTACCATTCAGAAATCTTTAGACTTTCTCAACGATGGCGCCTCAATAATTCTAACCAGCTCTGTTTTAAATCAGAAGGCGTGGGAAGGTAACGCAATATATTCAGCTAGCAAGGCCGCAGTAAGATCGTTTGCAAGAACATTAGCTGTTGATTTATTGCCCAAAAAAATCAGGGTTAATGCTATTAGTCCCGGGCCAACATTCACACCAATTTTTGATCGATTGGGATTACCAGAAGATAAGTTAAATGAAATAGCCAATCAAATTTTAAGCAGCATACCCTTAAACCGTTTTGGCACACCTGAAGATATTGCTAACGCAGTATTATTTTTAGGCTCAGATGACTCAGGATTCATGACTGGTGGTGAAATTGTTATAGATGGCGGACTTGGACAAATTTAAACAAACATTAAACGTAACAAATTACATGCAAAGTACAAATTAGAAAACAAATATTTAGATCATAGAAAGTAAATAAATGAGTCAAAATTTTGACGTTGTAGTGATTGGTGGTGGTCCTGGCGGTTATATCGCTGCGATCCGCGCTGCTCAATTGGGTTTCAAAGTAGCTTGCGCAGAGAGCAATGCTTACGATGATCCCAAAGGTGAGCCACGCTTG
>JALQYK010000089.1 GCA_023254115.1 Polynucleobacter sp. | reverse complement strand
AGTCTGGCTTGTCATACCATGAACATGCCACGTATCACCTCGACAGCTAGTCTGCTGTACGTCTGTCTGTCTGTGTGACAAGACAGGATCTGTACCACAGAGGTGGCCAGAGATCCAACGAGAACGGATCTGGAACCCATTTATTTTTATTTGTTTGATTATTTTTAAGATCGGGTTTGTTCTTTTTTTATTTCTTCTTCTGCCTTTTTAAGTTTGGCTACTTTTTTAAGTGGTTTTAGATAAGCCAATAAAGAAAAATATGCAATCAAACTTAAAACAATTTCCAATCCAGCCATCACTGCTGATAGGCCTGAGTCATTGAGGCGTACTACGCCTTCAATAAAGTAGAGCATGACTAACATTGATGACCATTGCATCGTGTAATTCTTAGCTTGCCAAATGCCTTTGAGCGCAAACAGCATTGGGATAACCTTGATAACTGCCCATGATCCACCTGGTTTGATTGGGGCGAGTATGCTTTCCCATAAGACGCATAGAACCACTAAGCTAAACCAAGAAAACCAAGCAATCAGACGCCAGTGATCTTTAGGTTGTAGGTCTGGGTGTTGGGTAATAGGTGTGTTCATTTTGCTAACTTGATAGCGATTTCTGCTAAACGTTTGCCTTGTGCTAGGGCTAATTTCTTTTCATCTGCAGAGATGGGTGCTGAACCATCTGCTTTGGCAAAGTGAGTTACGCCATAGGGTGTGCCGCCTGTTTGTGTGTTCATGAGTTCAGGTTGGCTGTACGGTAAACCGACCATCACCATGCCGTGATGCATTAATGGAATCATCATGGAGAGTAGGGTGCTTTCTTGTCCACCATGCATGCTGCCGGTGCTGGTGAACACGCAAGCTGGTTTCCCAATTAATGCGCCTGATAACCATTGGGATGTGCTGCTGTCTAAGAAATATTTAACGGCTGATGCCATATTGCCAAAGCGAGTGGGGGAGCCTAAAGCCAAACCAGCACACTCTTCGAGATCCCTATGCTCAACATAAGGAGGGCCTGATGCAGGAATATCCGACTCGGTGGCTTCGCAAACGGCAGAAACCTCGGGCACGGTGCGTAATCTTGCGGTGGCGCCGGGTACGCTTTCAATGCCTTCAGCAATTAATTCGGCCAATTGGCGCGTGGCGCCATGTCTTGAGTAGTAAAGAACTAAGAGGTTAATATTTGCAGAATTCATAGAATGTGTACTCCAATATATATCTTGCTTATGATAGAGCCGTGCCAGTAATTCGTCATAAAGACTCTCTCCTCGACTTTTTTAGCTACATGCGCCAACGCGCAAAGCTCAGTCACATCAATGAAATGGCAGCTAGCTTGTCATTTACAACGATTTTGTCCATCGTGCCCATGGTAACGGTTTCTTTTGCACTGTTGACAGTCATGCCACGATTTTTAAAGTTGCGTCGTGCTTTTCAAGACTGGCTATCTGACAACTTAATTCCTGGGGCGATTGGCGATCCAATTTTGATGTACCTGAACCAATTTGCGCTAAAGGCAAAGGGTTTAACTATTTTTGGTACTTTGGGATTGTTAATTGGCGTTTTCTTTACCCTCATCACGGTAGAGAATGCATTTAACCGAATCTGGGGGGTTACTCAGTCTCGCCCATTCTTTAGGCGTATTGGCATACACATGGTGGCAACCGTGATTGGCCCGTTGTTATTAGGTTTGAGTATTTATTTAAGTTCTATGGTTCTAAGTGCCTCAAAGGGTTTGATTGGACCTTTGAGTGATGGTTTTAATTTCATAGCGGCTGTCTTCCCAATTCTTCTATCGGTCATGTCGTTTGCCGTGGTTTACAAAATCTTGCCCTATAAAAAAGTCCTTTGGACAGATGCGTTGTGGGGCGCTGTAGGGGCGGCAGTGGTCTTTGAGTTAGCCAAGGCAATGTTTACTTGGTTTGTGGCTAGTTTCCCTATTTATAAGACTGTATATGGCGCATTTGCCATTTTGCCGATGTTTTTAGTGTGGATTTATGTCACATGGTGGGTCACTTTGGCGGGTGCGACAGTAGTGGCTAATATGCCAGTGGTTAGGGCTTGGGAGCCAAGCCCTAAAAACCCATAAAAAATCCTAAAACAGGTGTAATCCCTGATATCCCCTGACTAGCGAGTAGCCCTTGCTACTGATAGACTAGATAAAAAACAACAACAACTTAAAACAACACATTACAAAGGAGTTGGTCATGAAAGTTAGTGATATTTTGCGTTTTAAAGGAGCAACTCTTTACACAGTATCTCCAGAAACGTCGCTATCTGCTGCAGTACACATCATGGCTGAAAAAGACATAGGTTCTTTGGTAGTGATGGAGTATTCAAAGTTGGTGGGGATTCTCACTTTCCGTGAAGTGATTGATACATTGGCCAAGAGTCATGGCACCTTGGGCACTGCTCACGTGGGTACAGTCATGGAGAAAGAGCCTTTAACTTGTACGCCAGAGACCGATTTGGATGATGTGCGCCGCATGATGCTAGACAAGCACGTGCGTTATTTGCCAGTGATGGAATCCAATACCTTGATGGGTGTTATTTCTTTCTACGACGTTGCTAAGGCAGTCGTTGAGGCGCAAAGCTTTGAAAACACCATGCTCAAAGCCTACATCCGTGATTGGCCAGCGGCTGAAGAACCGGCTGCAGCTAAATAATTTGCCAAAGATTAGTGAGATGAAGCGTAAATTTAAACCTTCATCTCTGACAAATGTCATAATCTAGGCATGGCTGGAAGCACACTAGGACACTTATTTCGCATCACCACTTTTGGTGAATCTCATGGACCCGCAATTGGCGCTGTTATAGACGGTTGCCCACCGGGTATGTCTTTGTCGGTTGAAGATATTCAAGGAGACTTGGATCGCCGCAAGCCAGGCACCTCACGTCATGTGACCCAGCGTAAAGAAGAAGACAAAGTAGAAATTCTATCGGGCGTTTTTGAAGGTAAAACAACCGGTACTCCGATTGCACTAGTTATTCGTAATACAGACCAACGTAGTCAAGATTACGGAGACATATTAGATAGTTTTAGGCCCGGGCACGCTGATTACACATACTGGCACAAATACGGTATTCGTGATCCACGTGGCGGTGGTCGCTCATCAGCCAGATTGACTGCTCCTGTGGTGGCGGCTGCGGCTGTTGCTAAAAAATGGTTAGCTGAACAATATGGCATGGAGTTTTATGGCTATATGACTCAATTGGGTGAACTTGAGATTCCATTTGAGGATGCCAGCCAAATTGCACAAAACCCATTCTTTGCTGCAAATGCCAACATCATTCCTAAGTTAGAAGCCTACATGGATGAGTTACGCAAAGCGGGAGATTCTTGTGGTGCGCGCTTAACCGTGGTTGCCAAGAACGTTCCTGTTGGTTTGGGTGAGCCTATTTTTGATAAGTTGGATGCGGATATTGCTCACGCAATGATGGGTATTAATGCAGTTAAGGGCGTAGAAATTGGTGCAGGCTTTAAGAGTGTTGCGCAAAAGGGTAGTGAGCACGGTGACGAAATGTTTGCTGATGGTTTTGCGACCAACAACGCAGGTGGCGTCTTAGGTGGTATCAGTAGTGGTCAGGATGTGGTGGTATCGATTGCCATTAAGCCAACATCTTCAATCATGTCACCTAAACAATCGATTAATCGTGCCGGTGATGCTGCAGTTGTACAAACTAAGGGTCGCCATGATCCTTGCGTGGGCATTCGGGCAACTCCGATTGCAGAAGCGATGTTGGCTTTGGTCATCATGGATCACGTCTTGCGCCATCGTGCGCAGTGTGGTGATGTGAGCGTTAGTACGCCTCGCATTCCAGCTCAAAGACCTTAAGTAGAAGGTTTTCATGACCGGTCTTGTACGGCTGGCTTTTGCAGCTTTTTTCTTTTTTTACTTTTCATATATTGGGCTGATGTCGCCCTACGCTAGTCTTTACTTTGCTAGTAGAGATTTTGGTGCGATTGAGATTGCGGCGTTGATGTCGATGTTTCAGATCACACGTATCTTAGGTCCATTTGCTTGGGGTTGGTTGGCTGATATTAGCCGCGATCGTTTGGGCATCATGCGAGTCACCTCGGTGATGGCGTGCATCATCTTCTCAGCGATTTTTTATCTTGAAAGTTACCTCCCTTTATTAATTTGGATGTTTTTGCTCAATACTGTTATTAGCAGTTTGATGCCACTGGGTGAGGCGGCAACTGTTCATGCACTTTATAAAAATAATGACTTTGATCGTCGTTATGGGCGCCTAAGACTATGGGGTTCGATTGGCTTTATAGCTATGGTCTTGAGTGCGGGTGCTTGGTTTGAGCGCTTTGGTATTGATAGCTTTCCATACTTTGGCATGACAGCTTTGTTGATCATGACAGTTCTAACAACGACTTTGCGTGAGCCAGCCATCGAAGTTGCTCATCACGTAGAAGTTAAATTGGGTCATGTGCTAAAAAATACTCAAGTGCAATGGTTCTTGTCAGCTAATTTTTGGATGATATTTGGTCATGCGTCTTTGTATGTTTTTTACTCTTTGTATTTAGATAAGCTGGGATATTCAAAAGGTGAGATAGGGCTCTTTTGGATGTTGGGTGTTTTATCTGAAGTGATATTTTTTTATTTCCAAAGTTACTTTTATGCCAGATACACCACAAAAAACATTTTGATAACAGCGTATCTTATTGCCACAATCCGTTTTGCATTAATCGCTTACTTGCCTGAGTTATTTGTGTTGGTTGTGGCGCAAATCATGCATGCAGCCACTTTTGGAGCGCATCACAGCGCGAGCATCAAAATGTTGCAAACTTGGTTCAAGGGACCTTTGCAAGCCAGGGGGCAGGCGCTTTACACCACGGTGTCGTATGGCATTGGAGGTACAGTTGGTGGTTTAGTCGCAGGTTGGGTTTGGGAGTATTTGGCGCCTGCGCACGTTTTCGGTTTGGCTGCTGTGAGTAGTTTTTTAGGCTACTGGTGCATGAGCAAAATTACTCACGAAGATTAAAAAGCAAAAAAGAAAATGGTAAAAATTATTTACCGCTGTATTTGCTGAAAGAAAACACTTCTTGAACAGTTTTTTTATCAGTATCAATTGTTACTTCAACTGCCTCAACCAAACTTGCGCCAGGAACAATTAAGCGCAACACATTCTCCAGTGTTTGACCTGCTTGGTTCTTAATGGGTTGATCCACCACATATTGATGCGAGTCACCTTGTATTAATAAAACTGGCTTTTTAAATGAGGCTGATAGTTTGGAGATATTTTCGATGAAATCTTTAAAGCCAGATTCTGTAGGAACTCTTGGATCAAAAATATCTGATTGCATAGCAACCACGATGGCCGCATATTTTTTATTTTTAGCTAGTTGAAAACTATTGTTTAGCCAAGCCATGTTGGCTCTATTGCGTGCTTGATATTCAGCAATAGCACCAGGAACTTGTTGGTCTAAGTTATTGTTGGAGCCCACTTGGTGAATAGTGACAAATAAAATATCTTGATTAACCCAGCGCGCGTTCTCAATATAAGCGCGAAACTTAGGCATTACTTTTGACTGGTTCTGAAGTTGAAGGGTTTGTTGGCCTAAGCTCCTACCTTCTTGAAAAAATACAGATCTAACTTTTTCAAGTCTTTCCAATTGTTGATATGAGCCATTAGACGCGCGGTGGCAATCTGTCCACTCGTTGTCTCCGGGTGTGAAGATCAGTGGCTTTTCAAAACCGTCAAACAGCTTCCTAACTTCTAGAAATGTTTCATCTGAACAAACGCTGGCACCATTTTTAATATCTCCCACATGGATCGTAAATTTTGATCTGGGATGTTGATTGATGCCGGTGATTAATTGTCGAAAAGCCTCATTACTAAAGTAGGGTTGGTCACCAATGGCTGTAAAGGACAATTCTTTAGCAATACTTGGTGCGCCAAACAAAAAGCCAGTTAGCATAAAAGTAGAAATAATTTTTTTATGCATAGCTAGCTTAATAGTTGGTCGCATTAAAACTTAATGATTAAAAGTGAATGAGTGTTGGAGCAAAAATACCTAAGCCACTCAGAACAAGAGAAATAACCCCTAAGCCACCAGCTAAAACGCTGAGTAAGCTAACGCCTGTGATGATGGTGGCTGAAGCGAGCACGATGGCTACTTGCAAAATGCCTGAGGCAATTTCTAAGAAGTGATATTTATGCATATAAAGGTCACGCGTGGCTTCAGCCTGTTTAGCTTTGGCGGCCAACTCTTTACGACCTTCGCCTGTTTCTGGCTCTGAGTCATAGCGTTTGGCTGCTGCATCCCACTTTTCAAGTGCAGCCGCAGTTTTTGGGTCTGATGCCTTGCCGCTTAGCTGAGTTGTTTCAATGGTTAACTTGGTAGCGGTTGAACGAATGGTTTTGGCTTGAAAGAAAGACCATAAATTGGAAGCCTCAATTTGTTTGGTCAAAACTTCTGTTTGGTATGCCTTGCTCATTGTTTCGCTAATGGCTAATAACAGTGCCAAGATTGAAATAAGTAGCGCAATTTTTTTATTGCTAGGATCTACGTGACCATGACCTGACATATTTACCTCAAATTAAAAAATAACAATTAATCAAACAAGACTAAAAAAATAAACTAACAAAATTACATGCCTGAGTAGTTGGGACCACCAGTGCCTTCAGGATTTAACCAAACAATATTTTGAGTAGGATCTTTGATGTCGCAGGTTTTGCAATGTACACAGTTCTGCGCATTAATTTGTAATTGCTTGCCTGCATCACCGTCCACAAACTCGTAAACACCTGCTGGGCAATAGCGTTGTTCTGGGCCATCAAACACAGCTAAATTTGTGACCACTGGCACCACAGGATTATTGAGAGTGAGGTGGGCGGGTTGATTCTCTTCGTGATTCGTATTAGAAATAAATACAGATGACAATCTGTCAAAAGTAATTTTTCCATCTGGTTTTGGATACTCAATTTTTTGACATTGAGCAGCTGGTTTTAAGTATTCATGATCAGCAAATTTGGTGTGCACGGTCCATGGCACATTGCCACCCAACAGTTTTTGCTCAATACCCACCATCAATGTACCTAGATACAAACCTTTACCCATCCATGGCTTGAAGTTGCGAGCCTTTTTAAGTTCTGTGTGTAGCCAACTGGTTTTAAATGCCTCTGGGTAGGCAGTTAATTCATCGCCTGCACGATTCGCAGTCACTGCATCAAATGCTGCTTCAGCAGCAAGCATGCCAGTCTTGATAGCAGCGTGACTACCTTTGATGCGTGATGCATTTAAAAAGCCTGCATCACATCCAATGAGTGCGCCACCAGGGAATACAGTTTTCGGTAGGCTGTTGAGGCCGCCCGCAGTGATCACGCGTGCCCCATAGCCAATACGTTTACCGCCTTCAAAGAAGCGACGAATGCTAGGGTGTGTTTTGTAGCGTTGGAATTCTTCAAAAGGACTGAGGTATGGGTTGCTATAAGACAGGCCCACCACAAAACCGACGGCTACTTGATTGTTTTCTAGGTGATACAAAAATGAACCGCCATAAGTA
>JALQYK010000083.1 GCA_023254115.1 Polynucleobacter sp. | reverse complement strand
CGGCACGCTCGACGGCGGCCTTGGCCACCTCCATCACATAGAAAGGTTCTATGCGTTGCGCACGCTCAGCAATCTTCATCATCCGTGTCAGAGTTTGCCTTTGGCGCGGTCGGCTTCGACTTCGAGGGCGCGCAGCTTCGGCGCCAAGCCATTGAGCACGCCGTTCACGTACTTGTGGCCATCTGTGCCACCAAAAGATTTGGCAAGCTCAATGTATTCGTTGAGCACCACGCGCCAAGGCACGTCGATGCAGTGTTGAAACTCATAGGCGCCCATCCAAGGTTGCATCTTTTCTTCCTCAGTACCTGGTAAGAAACCAATATCCTCACCAACCGGCACGGTTGCACGAGTAATAATGATTTCGTTGTAGCGTTTGCTGTCTAGCACTTGTTCAAGTGCGGCTGCCAGTGCTAGCAATGTTTTACCAGTACCTGCTTGACCCAATAAAGTAACAAAATCAATATCAGGATTCATGAGCAAGTTCATTGCAAAGTTTTGTTCGCGATTGCGAGCGGTAATGCTCCAAACATTGTTCTTTTGGTGAGAAAAATCACGCAATGTTTGTAGCAGTGCAGTGCGACCTTGTACCTCTCTTACTTGGGCATAAAAAGGTGTTCCGCCATCGGAATTTTCTTGATACACAAATTGATTAACCATCATTTGTGCAACTGTTGGGCCTGTTACACGATAGAACATCGTGCCTGATTTGGTGTCGCTCCAGCTTTCCATGTCTTTGCCATGTTTAGGCCAGAAATCAATTGGAAGTTGAAGAACGCCTGAGTACATTAAGTCGCGGTCTTCAAGTACTTGGTCGTTGAAGTAATCTTCAGCGGGTAGGCCCAAGGCGCGAGCTTTGATACGCATATTGATATCTTTTGATACCAATACAACTTGACGGTCTTTTCGGCTTTGTTGTAATTCTCTAACAACGCCGAGAATCATGTTGTCTGCCTTACCTGTAGGCAAGCCATCAGGCAAAGTAATGCTGCTTAATTGCACTTGGAAATAAAGATTGCCGGTGGCATCTTTATTACCTAGTTTATTCAAAGGTATGCCATCTTCTAAAACACCACTTGTATTGGCAACCAACTGATCTAAAGAGCGGCTGACTGTACGAGCATTACGTGCCACCTCGCTCATACCCTTCTTGTGATTGTCTAATTCTTCTAGAGTCATCATGGGTAGATACACGTCATGCTCTTCGAAGCGGAAAAGAGCAGAAGGATCATGCATTAATACGTTTGTATCTAGGACAAACATGCGGATGATGCCGTCGTCTGGAATTTTGCGCACACGAGGTGATGACTTCACCACATTGGCGGTGGATTTCTTATTTGATTTGCTTGGGGCTCTCATCTTCTCAATAGCGATATCCGCTAGAGATTGTGAGTTATCGGTTTCGACATCAAAACTTGTTGAACCTTCTGCTAATTCTGTAACTTCTTCTACTTCCTCAACTTCAATTCTTTTTGGTCGTTTTTTTAAGTCTGCTTTTGGTTGACGACTGATGTTCACTTTATCTGCTGCTTGAGTTGGGATAGGTGGCAGAGGCATTCCGAAGGTCTCCTAATAAAGAAAAAGCCGCCTACCTGGTGGGGTGGCGGCTTGTGAGGTAAAGGTATTTTTCAACATCTAGGTGATAAGTTATCCTAATTTTTATGACAATGCAATCATAAAGCGATGGCGGCTTTCAAAACGTCCTGAACATGGCCTGGAATCTTGAGCCCACGCCATTCGTGTCTTAAGATACCCTGTTCATCAATCAAGAAAGTACTGCGTTCTATACCTCTAACTTGCTTGCCATACATATTTTTCATTTTCATGACGCCAAATAGCTGGCATAGGGTTTCTTCTGTATCTGCAAGTAGTTCGAAAGGAAGTTCAATTTTTCTTTTGAAGTTTTCATGAGACTTGAGGTTGTCTCGTGAAATGCCCACAACCAAGGTATTAGCTTTGGTGAACTCATCAATGGTGTCTCTAAATTCCATCGATTCCACAGTGCATCCTGGGGTTGAGTCTTTGGGGTAGAAATACATCACAATCTTGCGACCCTGACAGGCTGTTGGGGTGAAAATCAAGCCACTGGTAGCCGGTATTTCAAAATAGGGTATTGGTTTGCCAAGTGCTACGGTCATACAGTCTCCATGATTTAATTTTTGTTGGTATAGCTGTATTTATATCAGACTTACTCTACAAATCGACTCTTTTTCTCATTTTTCAATTAATAGTGCTGCAATCACGTTGCGTCCCTCGGCCATCAGAATATTGTAGGTGCGACAGGCGGCTTGCAAATCCATGGTTTCAACCCCGATTCTGGCCTGAATCAGTGGTTTTAAGAGTTCTGGTCGAGGAAATCGTATCTTCTGGCCACTACCAAAAATCACTACAGCAGGCTTTTGGCCAGCAATTAGCTCAAAATCCTCGATTTTTAGGTCTTCGAAACGGCTGCAAGACCATTCTAGAACTGGGCCTTCTGGTCCCAAAATGATGGACTGGTCGTAACGCTGAGCGTTGATTTCTATGTAATTAGACCCGTAAGCTGAAACCGTATTTAAGCTGGGTTGTCGATCCGGTTGTAGTTTCACTTGGGTATGCCCTCAGGCTCTGTCATAATTACAAAATTATAAATAAATTAAGACTTTATAGTGTTTCTATAAGACTTTAAGTGACTATTGTGAAAGAAATAAAAAAATCCTCCAAATTGAATAACGTTTGTTACGACATACGTGGACCTGTGCTCGAACTCGCTCAGCAAATGGAGGAAGAGGGTCAGAAAATTATCAAGCTCAATATTGGTAATGTGGGGGTATTTGGTTTTGATCCGCCTGAAGAAATTCAGTTGGACATGATTCGTAATTTGCCAAATTCTGCAGCTTATTCTGATTCCAAAGGTATCTTCTCTGCACGCAAAGCAATCATGCATTACTGCCAAGAGAAGGGCATTCAAGGCGTAACTTTGGATGATATTTATACCGGCAACGGTGTGTCTGAACTAATCGTATTGGCAATGAATGCATTGCTGAATGCTGGAGATGAGGTTTTGGTGCCTGCGCCTGATTACCCACTCTGGACAGCTGCTGTGAGCTTATCTGGCGGCACCCCTAAGCATTACATGTGTGATGAAGCCCAGGAGTGGGCTCCGGATATTGCTGATATCAAATCAAAAATTACGCCCAAGACCAAGGCGATCGTGGTGATCAATCCAAACAATCCAACTGGTGCTTTGTATGGTGATGCGGTATTGAAAGAAATCATTGCCTTAGCTCGTGAGCATGGCTTGATTATTTTTGCTGATGAGATTTATGACAAAACGTTGTTTGATGGTGTTAAACACACATCCATTGGTGCTTTATCAACAGATGTTGTTACGGTTACTTTCAATGGTTTGTCAAAGAACTATCGGTCATGTGGCTACCGTTCCGGCTGGATGGTGGTGTCTGGGGATAAGAGTGGGGCAAAGGACTATATCGAAGGTTTGAATATGTTGTCTTCGATGCGTTTATGCGCCAACGTGCCTGGGCAGTTCGCTATTCAGACAGCTTTGGGCGGTTATCAAAGTATTGATGACTTAGTCGCAGAGGGTGGGCGTTTGCGTCGCCAAAGAGATCTTGCTTGGGAGTTGGTGACACAGATTCCGGGTGTGACTTGTGTCAAGCCAAAGGCAGCCTTGTATTTGTTTCCAAAATTGGATCCTGAGATGTATCCAATCGAGAACGATCAAGAGTTCATTGCAACCTTGTTACGCGAGGAAAAAGTTTTATTGGTGCAAGGTAGTGGCTTTAACTGGCCTCATCCAGATCATTTCAGAATTGTATTCTTGCCTCATGAGGATGTGTTGCGCGAGGCAATCGCAAGATTGGCTAAATTCTTAGAGCGTTATCGCAAGAAATACGGCAAAAAATAATTCAAACCAGAAAACTAATTTATTTCATTTTTCACATTTACTAAGTAAGAGCTTTTATTCATGAAACCTATTCAAGTTGGCCTTTTGGGCATCGGTACTGTTGGTGGTGGTGTATTTACTGTCCTTGATCGTAATCAGGAAGAGATCACCCGTCGTGCAGGTCGTGGTATTCAGATTCGCACTGTGGCTGACTTAGACACCAAGCGTGCAGAGGAATTGGTAAAAGGTCGCGCTAAGGTAGTGAACGATGCCAAGTTGGTAGTTAACGATCCAGAGATTGATGTGGTGGTGGAGTTGATTGGTGGTTATGGCATCGCTAAAGAATTAGTCTTGGCCGCAATTAATAACGGCAAGCATGTTGTGACTGCAAATAAAGCATTGTTAGCTGTTCATGGTAATGAGATTTTTGCTGCAGCCCAAGCTAAAGGCGTGACAGTGAACTTTGAGGCGGCAGTAGCAGGCGGTATTCCAATCATCAAAGCTTTGCGTGAAGGCTTAACAGCTAACCGTATTGAGTGGATTGCAGGCATCATCAACGGCACAACTAACTTCATTTTGTCTGAGATGCGCGACAAAGGTTTGGACTTTGATGTGGTGCTAAAAGAAGCGCAACGTTTGGGTTATGCAGAGGCGGATCCGACATTTGATATTGAAGGTGTTGATGCTGCTCACAAGGCAACCATTATGAGCGCGATTGCTTTTGGTATTCCAATGCAATTTGATAAAGCGCACGTAGAAGGTATCACCAAACTATCCGCTGTAGATATCAAGTACGCAGAGCAATTGGGCTACCGTATTAAGCTTTTAGGTATCACCAAGAAAACTAAAGATGGTATCGAGTTGCGTGTGCATCCAACTTTGATTCCAGCTAAGCGTTTGATTGCTAACGTTGAAGGCGCGATGAATGCCGTACAAGTAATGGGTGATGCGGTTGGCACAACGCTGTACTACGGTAAGGGTGCAGGTTCAGAACCAACTGCTTCAGCGGTTATTGCTGACTTGGTCGATGTGGCGCGCTTACAAACTGCAGATCCTGAGCACCGTGTGCCACATTTGGCATTCCAACCAGGTTCTATGGTTAATACGAGCATCATGCCAATGGGTGAGGTGACAACCAGTTACTACTTGCGCTTGCGCGTAGCTGATGTGGCTGGTGTATTAGCTGATATCACCCGTATTTTGGCTGATAACGGTATTTCAATTGATGCCATGTTGCAACGTGAAGCAGGTGATGGTGAGAAGCAAACTGATTTGATTATGTTGACTCACGAAACCAAAGAGAAAAACATTTTGGCAGCGATTGCCAAGGTAGAAGCTTTGAAGACTGTGGAAGGTTCAGTAACAAAGATTCGTTTAGAAAATTTAAGTTAATTATTCATCAATGCATTACATATCAACACGCGGTCATAACGCGAATCAAACTTTTTCTCAGATTCTTTTGGGTGGCTTGGCTGCTGATGGTGGTTTGTACTTGCCATCTAAGTATCCACAAATCACACCAGCGCAGTTAGATGCTTGGCGTGGTCTATCTTATGCTGACTTGGCTTTTGAAGTGTTGAGTCTTTATTGTGATGACATTCCTAAAGAAGATTTAAAAGCACTCGTTCAGAAAACCTATACAGCCCAAGTATATTGCAATGGCCGTGCTGATGATCGTGCAGAAGACATCACGCCAATTCATTGGCTAGGAGATGAGCAAGGAACTCGCCTTGGCTTGTTGAGCCTATCTAATGGCCCAACATTGGCGTTTAAAGATATGGCTATGCAGCTTTTGGGTAATTTGTTTGAGTACACCCTTAATAAGCAAGGTCAAGAGTTAAATATTTTGGGTGCGACATCTGGTGATACGGGCAGCGCTGCTGAATATGCTATGCGTGGCAAAAAGGGTGTGCGTGTATTCATGTTGTCGCCGAACGGTAAGATGAGCCCATTCCAAGTTGCTCAAATGTACTCATTACAAGATGAGAATATTTATAACATTGCGATTGATGGTGTTTTTGACGATGCGCAAGACATTGTTAAAGGTGTGAGTAATGATCACGCTTATAAAGCGAAACACAAGATTGGTACAGTGAACTCAATCAACTGGGCGCGTGTGGTTGCGCAGGTGGTGTATTACTTCCAAGGCTATTTGTTGGCTACGAAGACCAGTAGTGAAAAGGTATCGTTCTGTGTGCCATCTGGCAATTTTGGTAATGTCTGCGCGGGCCATATTGCACGCATGATGGGCTTGCCGATTGAGAAATTGGTGGTTGCTACCAATGAGAATGATGTTTTAGATGAATTTTTTAAAACAGGCATCTATAGAGCTCGCAAATCCGCAGAAACGTTTCACACGACTAGTCCATCTATGGATATTTCAAAAGCCAGTAACTTTGAGCGTTTTGTTTATGACTTGGTTGGTCAAGATGCTGCAAGAACTGCGCAAATGTTTAAGGATGTGGAAACAAAGGGTGGTTTTGATTTATCAAGTGATCCGGTATACAAAGATATCGCTAAATATGGCTTTGTCTCTGGTAAGAGCACGCACGCCAATCGTTTAGATACGATTCGCGATATTCATGCCAAGTACAGTGTATTGATTGATACGCACACCGCAGATGGCGTGAAAGTAGCGCGTGAGAATTTGCAAAAAGATGTTCCAATGTTGGTGCTAGAAACAGCCTTGCCGATTAAATTTTCTGAAACCATTGAAGAGGCTATTGGTCGTGCACCTGATCGTCCTGCATCATTCGTGGGTATTGAAGATAAGCCACAGCGTGTAACAGTGATGCCTGCAGACTTAAATCAAGTTAAAGATTTTGTTGCTAGACACACTGGTTTGTAATTGATGGCTAATAACTCCCAGTCTCAGCGCAAAACACCTGTTATAGGTTTTGTCGCTTATTCTGGAACTGGCAAAACAACTTTAATTGAGCAATTAATTTCTTGTTTTACGCAACAAGGGGTCAATATTGCTGTCATTAAACATACTCACCATCATTTTGATATTGACCAACCTGGTAAAGACTCCTACAGACACCGTAAGGCCGGTGCTCATGAAGTTTTATTGGTTTCTGATCAGCGCTGGGTATTGATGCATGAGTTAAAAGAAGCCTCTGAGCCAACCATAGAAGAACAATTAAGCAAGTTATCACCTTGTGACTTGGTGATTGTTGAGGGCTTTAAAAATGCCAACATTCCTAAAATTGAACTTTGGCGCGCAGAGCATGAGGAGTGCGTTACGCGAGGCTGCAAAGCCAATGAGGATTTAAATATTTTGGCAATTGCTTATCCAGGCGGTAAGAGCGCTGTGAAGAAGCCTAAACTCAATAGGGATATTCCAGTTCTGAACTTGGATGATGTTCAGCAAATTGCTCAACATGTGATGTCAGTTGTTGGCGTTTTGGCAAAATAAACGCAATACCATTAGACTTACTTCATGTCACAAGCGAATGCAAAACCACCAATGAAAACTGCTGCAGAGGCATTGCAGCACCTCTTGTCGCAAGCTAAATCAGTTACTGAGCTTGAATGGCTGCCTACTCAAGAGGCCTTGGGGAGAGTCTTGGCTGAAGATGTTCTCAGTCTTGTAGATGTGCCACCCATGAACAATACGCAGATGGATGGTTACGCTGTTAGATCGGCTGATATTCAAGAGGTTGGGCAATCCTTTGAGGTCTCTCAGCGCATTCCAGCTGGTCATGTGGGTGTTGAGTTAAAGCCAGGTACCATTGCGCGCATATTTACTGGTGCCACTATTCCTTTGGGCGCTGATGCTGTTGTGATGCAAGAGGCATGTGTTGCCAATGGCGATCAAATTGTTATTCAAGAGATTCCAAAAGCGGGTCAGTGGATCCGTTTGCAAGGTGAGGATCTCAGAGCTAATCAGGTAGCTTTGAGCAAAGGGACATATTTAAGAGCTCAGGAGTTGGGAGTTGCTGCTTCAGCAGGTCACGCCAAGTTACCTGTTTTGAGAAAAATTAAAGTGGCAGCCTTTTTTACTGGTGATGAATTAACGTTACCTGGTGAGCCATTAAAGCCAGGAGCTATTTATAACTCTAACCGTGACACGCTATTAGCTTGTATCAGAGCTTTAGGTTGCGAGGCAACTGATTTGGGTATTGTTCCAGATACTTTGGACGCTACAAAAGCGGCATTGCGCAAAGCGAGTGAAAATCATGACTTAATTATCACCTCTGGCGGTGTGTCTGTGGGTGAGGAAGATCATATCAAGCCTGCGGTTACTGCAGAGGGACGTTTAGATATGTGGCAAATAGCCATTAAGCCAGGTAAACCACTAGCATTTGGTGCTGTTAGAAAACAGTCAGCACCAAATTCTGAAGCATGGTTTATGGGGTTGCCAGGTAACCCTGTTTCAAGTTTTGTAACATTTTTATTATTTGTTAGACCATTCATAGCCAAGTTGCAGGGTCGTTCAACGATCTCCACGCCATCAATGATGATGCGCTCAGATTTTGATTGGCCGCTTGCTGATCGTCGTAATGAGTTTCTTAGGGTACGCATCAACGCTGAAGGCGGTTTAGATTTATTCCCCAATCAAAGTTCTGGCGTTCTCACAAGTGCCGCTTGGGCTGATGGTTTGGTGGATAACCCGCCTAATCAAATAATTAAAAAAGGTGATCTAGTTAAATACATGCCTTTTTCTGGGATGATTTAATCTATCGTTATGAAAGTAACTGTTAAATTCTTTGCGTCACTGCGCGAAACCTTGAAGACCTCTCAAGAATTGCTAGATGTGCCAGTTGGTGTAACAACAGTAGCAGACCTACGTCATCACTTAAGAGCAAGAGGTGATCTTTGGGCTGAAGTGCTGGCTGAGGGTAAAGCAATTCGTATGGCTCTGAACCATGAGATGGTTGATGGCAGCGTGGCTTTAGTTGATCAAGCAGAAGTAGCCTTTTTTCCTCCAGTTACGGGCGGTTAAATAATGCCAGTTCGTATTCAAACAGAAGATTTTGATTTGTCCGTAGAGTTGAAAAAACTCAGGGCGGGTGATACACGTGTCGGTGCAGTTGCTGCGTTTGTCGGAACGGTGCGTGATCGTAATGATGGTTCAGAAGTGGCTGCCATGACTTTGGAGCACTACCCAGGAATGACCGAAAAGTCTCTTGAAGAGATTATTGAGAAAGCTAAAGCTCGTTGGGATATCTATGATGTGCTCATCATTCATCGAGTAGGCCCCCTTCAAATTGAGGATCAAATTGTTTTAACTGCTGTAACAAGCGCACATCGTGGTGAAGCATTTGCTGCTTGCGAATATGTGATGGACTACTTGAAGACGCTAGCACCATTTTGGAAAAAAGAAGACACTCCAGAAGGTGCACGTTGGGTTGATGCACGCTTGAGTGATGATGAAGCGCTCAAGAAGTGGCAGTAAGTTTTGAGTAGCTAAATTACATCAAGCGTTTAAATGGTGGCAAACCGGCTAGTAATTTCTTGCCGTAAGGTTTGGTTTTTAAGCGCTTATCTAAAACAATAATTTTTGCGTAATCAGTTTCTGTTCTGATACCACGTCCCACCCACTGCTGTAACTTCAATGCTACAGCTGGCACGCTAATTTCATAAAAAGGATTGCCTTGATTCTTCTCTAGCCATTCAGCTTTTGCTTCCTCAATTGGTGAATCCGGTGGCGCGAATGGTAGTTTAGTAATAACAACAACTTCACACATTTTTCCTGGTAGATCTAGACCCTCACCAAAGCTTTGCATCCCAAACAAAATGCTGCGTTGACCTTCATTGATTCTAGATTCATGACTTTTAATTAGTTGATGACGGGGCATATCTCCTTGCATCAACACATCTTTTAAGAATTCGTCAGGTAAATCCTCGTAGACTTGTTTCATCTGTTTTTTTGATGTGAATAAAACCAAAGCCCCGTGTTGAAGGTCTTGAAGTTGTTGTGGGATTGCAGTAGAAAGTTCTTCAGTGTGCCCGTTTGCATTCGCGCTTGGACATTGAATCATTTCAGGAACGATAAATGTGCCTTGCTCTTCATAATTGAATGGTGACTCAGCTTCAAAAGTATTGGTTTTTGGAAACCAATTCAAGCCAGTTTGGGCGAGGAAATATTGAAAATCACCCAAGGTTCTGAGTGTTGCTGAAGTTAAAACTGCTGCTGAACTAGTAGACCAAAGTGTTTGAGCTAAGTTTTGTGCGGCACTAATGGGTGATGCATGAAGCTTAAAGTCAAAGGTTGACCCCAAGTCCTGCCACTCAACCCATTTTGCAATTGGAGGATTAGCATCTGCCTGCATTAGATGCCAAGTATTTGATAGATTTTCTGTTTTAGATTGATAGCTACCTATTTCTAAAATAGCAGGGCTAAAAGAATCTTTATCAATGCTGTTATTTCTGTGGTCATTGAGTTGCTGCAAAATTTTGCTGATGCGATTGTTTAGTCCAATCGTTAGTGGCCCAATTGTTTCTGCATAACTAGCAAATTCATCACTAAGGGTGCCATTTTTGAAGCGATAAATTGGTTCTTCATGGGTAACAAAATTGGCTAGCCGTAATGAGTTAATCATTTGGCGTGTATGCATGATTAAGTCTTCCACATAACCATGTATTTCCTCTACTATTTTTCCACTTGATTCTGGAAGTAGGGCATCCGCTCGCAATACTGCTGTCATGATTTTTTCAAGCCACCGAGTACTAGCAATCAGGCCAACTGATGAAGCAAAGTGTTTGATGCCAACTTGGGGTAGGTTGTGCGCCTCGTCAAATACGTAGAGAGTTTCTGATGGATCTGGCAATATTTTTGAGCCAGAAGCAATCGTAGAAATGACCAAATCATGATTAGCAATAATTAAATCGGCTTTGACAAGTTCTCTGCGCGCATTGAAATAAGGGCACACATTAAAGCGCTGGCAATGTCTACCAAGACATGAACTACGCTCAGCGGCGATTTTTGCCCACATGGCGTCCGTAATCTCTGTCGGCGCTGTGTCTTTCTCACCGTTCCATTCACCTTCATTCAGCGCCATTAAAGCGTCTGCGTAGTTGTCTTTGTCTTGCTCTTTTGGAGGACCGTCCCAGTTAGCATCTTCGAACAGTGCCGCTTGTTTGGTTTTACCGCTGATTTGTTCGAGTCGAATATTGCAAACATATCGTCCACGTCCTTTTGCTAGAGCATACTCAAACGAAATTGGTGATAGCTTGGCTAGGGCGGGTAAGTCTTTTTGCAGTAATTGTTCTTGTAAAGCCACAGTGCCTGTACTGATGATGACTCTTTTATTGAGTAATTTGCTAAAAACAATGGCAGGTATAAGGTAACCCAAGGTTTTTCCAACACCGGTTTTGCCCTCGACAACCAAAATATTGTCACCAGTTCTTTCTTCTTTATGGCTTTTTGCATGGCTTAGGGTGCTCGCGATTTGAGCAAACATTTGCTCTTGTCCAGTCCTAACCTTAAAACCAGGCCAGTCAGCTTGGACGGCTTCGTAAAAGGTTTGGATTCTGTCTTGAATCTCGTCTAATTGCTCGGTACTCACACAAAAAATCCTAATTTGAGGTTTTTGGGGAGTCTTTTAATGGCATTTTCTGCTTTTGAAGCTTCTGAGCGGTTGTCAAAGGCTTGTTGAGCAAGTAGTCTGACTGGGCCTCGACCACGAGTGTATTTGGCACCGGTGCCGTTGTTGTGAGCTTTTATACGGTTCTCCAGGTCATTGGTGATACCAGCGTAGTAGCTTCCATCAGAACATTCCAAGAGATATAAACACCATGACATACCTCTATGATAAAGCTAGCAATTTATTTGATCTAAATCACTTGAAATCCCAGCTTTAGTGCTTACATACTAGACATTGAATATGGGAGATATCCATGCGATTAGATAAGTTAACAAGTAAATTTCAAGAAGCCTTGGGGGAAGCCCAAAGCTTGGCATTGAACGCTGACAATCAATACATTGAGTCTGAGCATGTCCTTTTAGCTATGTTGCAACAATCTGACAGTACAGCAAAATCGTTGATCAGTCGCACTGGTGGCAATGTTGCTTCCTTGGAGAAGTCCATCCAGGCCATGGTTGCAAAACTACCTCAAGTACAAGGCACTGGTGGTGATGTACAGATTGGTAGATCTCTGGCAGCTCATTTAAATTTGACTGAGAAAGAAGCTACTAAGCGTGGCGATGACTTTATTGCTGGAGAGCTATTTTTGTTGGTCTTAACTGACGACAAAGGTGAGATAGGTAAGTCTCTGAAGCTTGCTGGTATTACTCGTAAAACATTAGAAGCTGCCATTGAGGCAGTGCGTGGAGGGCAATCTGTGAATAGTGCTGATGCAGAAAATCAACGTGAAGCGTTAAAAAAATATACTTTGGATTTAACAGAGCGTGCGCGCTTAGGTAAATTGGATCCTGTGATTGGTCGTGATGATGAAATTCGTCGCGCAATTCAAATTTTGCAGCGTCGTACCAAAAATAATCCTGTACTAATTGGTGAGCCTGGGGTTGGTAAGACAGCCATTGTTGAAGGTTTGGCGCAGCGTATTGTTGATGGTGAGGTGCCAGAAACTCTAAAAAATAAACGAGTTCTGGTTTTAGATATGGCTTTGCTTTTGGCTGGTGCTAAATATCGTGGTGAGTTTGAAGAGAGATTAAAGGCAGTTCTTAATGATGTTGCCAAGGATGAGGGGCAAACGATTGTCTTCATCGATGAGATTCATACCATGGTAGGTGCAGGCAAGGCTGATGGAGCAATGGATGCGGGCAATATGCTAAAGCCTGCATTGGCTCGTGGTGAATTGCATTGTATTGGGGCGACTACTCTTGATGAGTATCGCCAGTACATTGAAAAAGATGCAGCTTTAGAGCGTCGTTTTCAGAAGGTCATGGTGGGTGAGCCTAGTGTAGAAGACACCATTGCTATCTTGCGTGGTTTACAAGAGAAATATGAGTTGCATCATGGTGTAGAAATCACTGACCCAGCGATTGTTGCAGCTGCTGAGTTGTCGCACCGTTACATCACCGATCGTTTCTTGCCAGATAAGGCAATCGATTTGATTGATGAGGCCGCTTCTCGTATCAGAATGGAAATTGATTCAAAGCCAGAGGTGATGGATAAATTGGATCGCCGTTTAATTCAGTTAAAAATTGAACGTGAAGCTGTCAAAAAAGAAAAAGATGAGGCTTCTCAAAAACGTCTTGGTTTGATCGAAGAGGAGATTAAGCGTTTAGGTAAGGAGTATGCTGACCTTGAAGAAGTGTGGAAATCAGAGAAAGGTGCTGCACAAGGTACTGCTTCAATCAAAGAAGAGATTGATAAAGTCAAGTCTGAAATCACTAAGTTACAGCGTGATGGAAAATTGGAAAAGGTTGCAGAATTGCAATATGGCAAATTACCAGAGTTAGAAGGTAAATTGAAATCCGCTGCTGTTGCTGAAGAAAAAGCCAGTTCTAGAAAAAATAAATTGTTACGTACACAAGTGGGTGCGGAAGAGATTGCTGAAGTAGTCTCTCGTGCTACTGGTATACCTGTTTCGAAGATGATGCAGGGTGAGCGCGATAAGTTGTTGCAAATGGAAACCTATCTGCACAATCGTGTAGTTGGTCAGGAGGAGGCCATATCTGCTGTATCTGATGCCATACGTCGTTCGCGCGCAGGATTGTCTGATGAAGGTAAACCTTATGGATCTTTCTTATTCTTAGGTCCTACTGGTGTTGGTAAGACTGAGTTGTGCAAGGCGACATGGGTGACCGCGTTCTTGTCGATGAATTGCTCTCAGAGCACAAGCCGCGTGCGGTGCTGAACTTTGCCGCCGAAAGCCATGTCGACAGGTCCATCCATGGCCCCAGTGACTTTATTGAAACCAACGTAGTCGGCACCTTCAACTTACTAGAAAGCATTCGAGCCTATTGGCAGGACTTGCCTGCGGCAGAAAAAGTA
>JALQYK010000076.1 GCA_023254115.1 Polynucleobacter sp. | reverse complement strand
ATAAACAAGCTAAAGACAATTCACAGCTACAACAATCAACTCAACTATTACTTCAAGCAGCTGGTGAAACTTACGATGGCATGTTGCGCCTCATACCTAAATTAAGACCGATTGCCATTGATCAATTAGGACTTGAGGGTGCCCTGCTTGATATGTTTAATCGCTTGAAAAACACTAATACAAATATTCAATTTAACTTGAATATCAATTGCTCTAAAAAAGCAGAAGATGTTGAATTAGCTTTATACAGAATTACACAAGAAGCTGTTAACAATGCCCTCAAGCATGCCAAGCCAAGTCAGATTGATGTCAATTTAGATGAAACATCTGACTCAATCATCTTAGCCATAAAGAATGATGGGCAATCACCTAATCAACTCAGCAATACTGGCCACTTTGGGATTGAAGGCATGCAAGAGAGAGCTCATTACCTAGGATGTGAATTGTCTTTTGAAATGCTTCCTAGTGGCGGACTAATCGTACAACTTAAAATACCAAAATCATGATTAAGATTTTTTTAGCTGATGACCACGCTCTTGTCAGAATGGGTTTCAAGATGCTTCTTGAAAACGAAACTGATATTGAGGTGATTGCAGAAGCTGATTCTGGTGAAGGTGCCTGCCAATTAATCATTAATCAGCAAGTTGAATTTGATGTACTTGTAATCGATTTAACGATGGGTGGTATCAGCGGGATTGAAGCCACTAGAAGAATCATCAGTCACAAACCAGATACCAAAATATTAGGTCTATCTGCTCACGAAGATCCAAGCTACATCCGTCACATGATGCATGCAGGAGCTAGCGCTTACCTATCTAAAAGAAGCGCTCCAGACTCTTTAATTACAGCCATTAGAGCTATTCATAAAGGTCAATTATTTATTGACCCACATCTCAAAGATTTAATTGCAGAACGTAAAGAGAATTCTGATCCACACCCTATTGATGTGCTATCTGAGAAAGAGTTTGAGGTTTTTATACATCTTGCTAAAGGTGCAAGTGCAAATGATGTTGCCGAAATACTTCATGTCTCTCCAAGAACAACCGGTACGCATCTATATAACATCAAACAAAAACTAAATGCCTCAACACAATCAGATTTGACTTTGATTGCATTGAGACATGATTTGATTAAACCTTAATGACTAGTTGATTACTAGCGAGTATTTAACTCCTAAAATCCAGTTGCGCGGCATACCTGGCTCGTAATACTGTCTATCTTGTTGGTTAACAACAACAGAGCTCACATACTTCTTATCAAAAATGTTATCAAATCTGCCGAACAAGGACAAACTGTGTGCCCCTTCCTTAATATTATGGGACACCTTAATGCCGAATAATTGGTATGCGCTAGCAGCCTCAGTATTATCAGAATTGGCATATGACTTGCCTGTAGATCTATAGTCAACCCCAGCTTCTGTGTATGTCATTTTTGACTTGTTTAGCCATCCATTACTACGCCATGATAAATCTAGGTAAATTTGTGATTGAGGAATGCCAGGAATCTTTCCACCTTTGACCGCTACCCCTGCTGATTCACTATATTTTGCTGTTATTAATGTTGCAGCGCCTCTCATGGCCAAGTTATAAGGCAATACCTTTAGGCCACTCAACTCCAAGCCATATTTTTCAGTATCAGCATTCAACCAAGTTGATCCCGTTGTTCTACTAACTAAAGGCAGGATGTCATCCTTGGTTTTAATATGAAAAGCGGCTAAATCTAAGGTTGCTCTATTTTGATCTCGCCACTTCATACCAACCTCTGACTGCAAGCTCTTAGCGGCACCAAGCGAGTAATCGTATTCATTTGTAAATCCAGGAGAAGTGCTCTTGTATTTGTATAAAAGCTCATTCATTGTTGGCGACTCAAATCCTCGACCTACCTGGACATAAATATTTGTTTGTTGATTGACATGATGAGTTAACCCAAGAACTGGTGAAGCTCCATTAAATGTTTTTGATCCAGAACCATCAGGATTTGATGAAGAAATCGGCCAAAAATCATTAACCTCAATTTTTACAGAACTGTACCTAACCCCCAGTAATCCAGTATATTTATCGGATAGCAACCATTCACTCTGAACATAGCCGCCATAACTGCTAGCTATGTTGTCTTCATTTCTATTTTGATTTCCCCTAACTCCGCCAGAATTCACATAGCCTTGGCGGTAATCTTTGTAGTAGTCATACTCAAAACCACTGGTCAACCTGACTGGAGTATTACCTATATTTGTATTAGTTGATATCGATGCGGCTCCGCCTTGCATCTTTCTATCTATAACAAAATAGACTCCACCAGGATTATCTAATTTTCGGCTACCACTATATAAACGATAGGAATAACTAGTATCAGCGCTAATTTTTCCGTCAAAAACTAGGCCATAAAGTTCTTGAATAAATGACTTTCCATATTTACCAGTAATGTTTGCGCTTTGCGCCATGTATGGGGTGTCACGATATTGAGCAGCGTTTAATGAACCCGGCTCTTGAGCATATTTATTATCTAAATAATTTGCAATGAATGATGCTTTACCACGCTCTGTTTCAATCACAAATTTTGCATTTAGATGCTCTCTTTCTACTGCTGAATACTGTCTAAATCCGTCACTTTTGAAATTTGATGAATCTACGACAATACCTACATCCCCACGCTTTTCAGAATATTGAACATTCTTATGATTCAAACCATAACTACCAAAAGTGTCAGCAATAACTAATTCTGGCTCCGCTCCAGGATTTCTTGTGAATACCTGCAAAACCCCACCAGATGCATTGCCATATAAAGAGGAGATTGGACCCCTTAACACCTCAATCCGATCAGCAGAAGTTAATGCAAATTGTGATGTTTGACCTTGGCCATCCGCCAAGCTAGCAGGCAATCCATCTACAAACATCTTTACACCACGAACTCCAAATGGAGCTCTAGCACCAAAACCACGTATCGAAACTTGAAGATCTTGGGCGTAGTTATTTCGGTTCGCTGCATTAATACCTGGAATGGCTGCAAGTGATTCACTCAAGTTAATTTGCGGCCCACCATTTTCAATCTGAGCCCTATTCACAGATTGAATCGATCCCGGCGCATCAAAGCTTCGTTGCTCTGATCGACTGCTCGATACCACAACATCATCAAGCAATGTATCTGCTGCAATAGCAGTTGTGATTGGTGCTGCAAATAGTGCTGCAACGCTGGTTGCTAAATAGGTTTTTTTCATTTCCAAGCCTTTTATAAGATGCTGGAAATTTACTAAAAATACCCAATTAAATCTATTGGTGAATATATCCCGACAAGTGTCTAAGTGTTAATTCATGATTTTCATTAATTGATTTCTTAGACAATAAAAAAGGTCTACATATGTAGACCTTTTTTGTTCTTCTTGTTTCTTATTTTTCTAATTTTTATATCTAAATATTTACTTAATCACCACACCCCAAGGTAATTTGCCCACTGGGATTTCTTTGATGGTCTTGGCAGCCTCAGTATCAATCACATTAACTAGATCACTGCGTCCAGCTGCGACATAGAGCTTTTTACCATCTGGCGTAATAGCCATATTCCATGGACGTTTACCTACTGGCACATTAGCTTTAATTTCTAGTGTTTCAGTATCGACAAATGAAACATTGGCATCGCCACCATTGGTCACATAAACTGTTTTACCGTTTGGATGCATAGTCACGCCATTAACTCTCACACCAGTCTTTACCTTACCTATTACCTTGAGTGTTTGAACATCAATTGCATATAAGGTATCAACTAACTCACTAGCCACGAATGCTTTCTTGCCATCCGGAGTAAATGCGATGCCACGAGGCCTCAAACCAACATCAATTTGGGCAATTTGCTTTTTCTGGTCAACACTCACCACATCGACCTTATCAGCCTCTTCTGCTGAGGCAAAAATAAGTTTGCCGTCTGGGCTAAACACAGCATGCTCTGGGTTTTTGCCGCTCAACTTGATAGTCGCTTTAATTTTTAGAGCTTTTGCATCAATGAGAGATACTGTATTCGCTTCTTCGTTTGCTACGGCAATCAAAGAGCCATCCTGATTAACATAGACTGCTTCAGGAGAATCACCTACTGGTATTTTTTTTATAAACTTTTTGGTGGCCGTATCGATAACATCAACATGCTCACCTTTTTGCTCACTAACATAGAGTCTCTTACCATCTGGAGAGATAGCAATACCACGGGGTTTGCCACCAATTGCTATCTCGCCAACTGTTGCATCAGTTTGAGTATCTATGATCGAAATAGTGCCAGATCCCTCATTGGGCACATACGCAAATGGCGCAGCCATCAATGAGGCTGAAAAGCTCATTAATAAGAATGTCATTAATTTTGTTAATTTCATGAGTGCTCCTGCTTATTTTTTAATAAAGTTCTTTACGCAATCTTTTAACTGTTTTATCCACCACCGCGCTGAGTATACATATCAAAACGCTTCATAAATTGATCACATATGAGCTTATCCCATTTTGCGTCAAAGCTAAAAACCACAGCAAGAACTGGGATAACTAATAGTGCAATTTGACGGCTTTTTTGTGGAGTGGCTACTATTTTGATGCCATCCTCAGGAAAATCAATCTGATTAGGGAATTGCTGATTAATTTTGAATATTTTGTAGTTAGTTGCTGCCGGCAACCAACTGATTAGCTCTTCAACTGTGCACCCCATCAATCGATGATATTGATGAGAGTTCTCTTGATTAACTTCAGACATTAGCCACCAGCAACTGGGGGCCAAATAGCAAGAACATCATCCTCTTTTAAATGATATGTATCTCGTTCTTCTGCTTTGATGTATTTACCATTAACTAAAACTAAATGAACAAGTTTTACTGGCAATTGGAATTTATTAACGATATCCATAATAGAAGTTCCCTCTGGAACTTCTATTGGAAGAATGTTGCCCTGCCGCTCTGGCGGCAGGTAGTCTGATAATGTTGCAAATAACTTAAATGTGATTTTCATCACATTAATTTAACTCATCCACTGAGATCGTGCTTGAGCCTTAGCTAAGTATGCATCCATAATTTTTGTTGGGTCATGCATCAAGTGATCTTTCCACTCTCCCAACGGCACTCGAGTTTGAATCAAACCACGGAATGCACCTACGTGCTCTGTTAAACCACAGCTTGTTGCACCGATCAATACATCACCATTAAATTCTAGGCGCATGTATTTAAAGTTTTTAGCATCACGTAACTCCACATGGTCACCACCTTCAACGCCCCACCACTGGCCGAATGAAGATGAAATCAAGCCCAAGGTATCCAATACGTTAATCTGAATAGTTCCTTGACTTTCTGCTTTTCCACCAACCATATTTGCACCAGCAATTTTTGCTTGCTCAGCAGCATTTGGCTGAATCGCATTAACAATGCGCTTACCAGTTGAGAAATCAACACTTTCAGTCACATCACCAGCTGCATACACATCAGGTACTGATGTTTGCATTTTGTTGTCAACCAAGATACCTGTATTGATTTCAATACCAGAGTCTTTTAGATACGCAATGTTTGGGCGAACACCAGTTGCTGAAATCACTAAATCTACTTCAATTGTTTTACCGTTAGATAACTTGACTTCTAATGGTGATGCATTAGAACCTCCAAATACACCAGCAATCTTAGAAACAATGCCACCTGATGATTTAACTGGCGTGATTGCTTCAACACGTGTGTCTGTATAAACAGCAACACCTTTAGCTTGAACCCACTCTTTAATCAGAGTACCAGCGCCTTCAGTCATCATACGAGGCACCATGCGGTTACCCATCTCAACAACAGTGAGATCAACACCGCGACTTGCTAATGCTTCCAAAATGATGCAACCAATAAAACCAGCGCCCATTTGTAATACTCGCGCGCCTGGTTTAGCTAGTTTCTGAATAGCTCTAGCGTCTTCTAATGTCCAACATGGATGGACACCTGGAGAATCAATACCAGGGATTGGTGGGCGTACAGGTTGAGAACCTGTAGCGATTAATAATTTGTCGTAAGCCAATGATTTACCACCGGCCAATTTAACTTGTTTGTTTTTTATATCAACAGTTTCAGCTAAGCCGCTTACTTCTTGAATATTTAAGCTTTGAAAGTGATTCTTTTTTTTGCGTAAATAAGTGCCATCTTCCTTAATATTGCCAACTAGCAAGTAAGGAATCGCCATTCTGGAATAAGGTGGTTCTGGCTCAGAACCAACCATGATGATTTCATCAGAAGGGTTGTGTTGACGAATTGTTTCAGCAGCAATAACGCCGGCTGGACCATTACCTAGAATTACGTGTTTCATCAGAAAACTCCATATAAAAAGGCGGCCTAATTAATTAAGAGGCCGCCTCAAACTTCTGAAAAAGATTACAAACCTAAACGCTTGCGTGTCTCAGGCTTGATACGACCTTCTTCGTCCCAACCACGAACTTGGTAGTAAATTGGCAACATCTTATCCAATCCACTCACCACACCTTTAGCTGGACCTGTCTTAGCAGCTTCAGTCATCAAACGTTTTGGCAATGCATCATCTTTACGTGTGAAACCTGCGCGCAAGTTAAAGTCTTTTTCCATATTCCAAATACGCTCACCGATGAGTGTTAAGTTTTCAACTGTGAACTCATCACCGCAAGCAGCTTGAACTTGTGGAGCAACATCATTTAGTGTCCAAGCAAAGCTTGTGAAGATACAGATACCGGCAGCATCAAATGCAGCTGTTGCATCTTGGAAAGCTTTTAACAACTCTGGTTTACCGTCTGTGTCTGTTGGCTCTGTCTTGATTGGAATACCAAGAACTTCTGAAGCAATCGTGTAACCACGCAAGTGGCAAGCACCACGGTTAGAAGTAGCGTAACCCAAACCAATACCTTGGATCACACGACCGTCGTAAGCTGGGAACTCTTGACCTTTAACAGACATTGATAGATCTGGATGACCATATTTCTCTGTTAAACGCTTAGAGCCTAAACCCATCTCTTTACCGAAACCTTCGCTACGCGCAGTGATTTCTGCAAGATGACAAAGCGCTTCAGCTGAACCAAATGGTGCTTCGATACCAATTTGTTCCTTGGTTAAAACACCCATTTCATACAATTCCATCACAGCACCAACTGTGGCACCAAATGTAATTGGGTCAATACCATCTTCGTTGCAGATTAAGTTAGCAAACTGTAGCGCCTCAAGATCTTTAACGCCGTTTGCAGCACCTAGCGCCCAAGCAGCTTCGTACTCTAAGCCACCATTAGCACCCCAATATTGAGGACGGTTTTGAACTGTAAAGTGTGTTTCGTCAATCTTAGAAATACGACCACACGCAATAGTGCAACCAAAGCAAGCTTGATTAGTTACCAAGTGCGCTTTACCGTCTGTTGCTCTTGGTGCAGCCATTGCTTCAGCAGAAATATCCTTAGCACCTTCAAACTGTACGTCTCTGTGATTACGTGTTGGCAAAGCACCCACTTCGTTAATCACGTTCATCAATACTTGCGTACCGTATGCAGGTAAGCCTTGGCCTGTTACTGCGTTACCAGCCAATACTTTCTTGGCTTCTTTTGCAGCAGCCATAAAAGCTTTTGGATTCTTCACGTTACCAACGCCTTTTGTACCGCGAACTGCAATCGCTTTAAGGTTCTTGCTGCCCATCACAGCGCCAACACCTGAGCGACCTGCTGCACGGTGTAAGTCATTAACAATCGCTGAGTACAAAACACCATTTTCGCCAGAACGCCCAATAGAAGAAACACGAATCAATGGATCTTGGTGTTTAGTTTTGATGGCAGGTTCAGTTTCCCAAACAGTTTTACCCCAGATGTAATCAGCATCTAACAACTGTGCGTTGTCATTTTCGATAAATAAGTAAACTGGTTTTGGAGATTTACCTTCAAAAATCACCATGTCCCAACCAGCAAACTTAAGCTCTGCACCCCAGTAACCACCTGAGTTAGAACAAGCGATTGCGCCAGTCAAAGGGCCTTTAGTCACAACAGTGTAACGACCACCTGTTGAAGCCATTGTTCCAGTTAGAGGGCCTGTTGCCCAAATAATTTTGTTATCCACTGAGAGCGGATCAACTTTTGCATCCACTTCCTCTGTGAAATATTTTGTTGCCAAACCACGTGAGCCCAAATAATCTTTGGCCCATGTCATATTGAGGGGTTCAGACTTACATGTACCTGTTGTTAGGTTTACACGTAGTAATTTTCCAGCCCATGCCATATTGATTCTCCAGTAATATTGTTTACTTATGCGCCCGCTGCTTGGTTACCGACTTTATCGGCCCATTCGCGCATTTTGTCTAAACCAGTCCAGTTAGCATCCACATAAGTGATTGCACCAGTTGGGCATGCATCCGCACAAGCAGGATTGCCATCGCATAAATCACACTTCTGAACTTTGCCAGTTTCTTGAACGTAGTTGATTGTTCCGAATGGGCAAGAGATCGTGCAAACTTTGCAGCCAACACAAATGTCTTCATGAACTACTTTAGCGCCAGAAGCAGCATCCACTTGAATAGCTTCTACTGGGCAAGCGTGTAAACACCAAGCTTCGTCACATTGTGTACATGTGTAAGGTACTTTTTTACCAGTGTGATGGAAGTCGAATACTTTGATACGTGATTGTGCTGTATTGAATACGCCATAGTTTTCAAAACTACAGGCCATTTCACATTGCAGACAACCAGTACATTTATCAGCATTAATGTGCAACGATTTTTGCATCTTTCTCTCCACAAGTTACTTAAATCGCAAATATGCAATTTTTCATTTATGAATGAATCATCAAGGATGCAAGGTATAGCGTCTATCGGGAAAACCCTAGTTTTGATTGCTGATATGTCTTTCAAGTCAAACTACCTGAAATTTCAGGGTATTTACTGGCGTAAGCCTGCCATCTCAAATAAAAGTGTTCCGTTTTGAAACACCAAAAAGCAATTAATTTAGTGCGCCAAAATCTTAGATAAAAACTCTTTAGCCCTTGGGGATCGATCTTGTGGTTTGTCAAAAAAGTCATCCTTTTGACAATCTTCAACAATTTTTCCCTGATCCATGAATATGACTCGATTGCTAACTTTTCTTGCAAAACCCATCTCGTGAGTCACGCACATCATTGTCATACCTTCATTTGCTAACTGAACCATTACATCCAAGACCTCGCCAACCATTTCTGGATCTAGCGCTGAGGTTGGCTCATCAAATAGCATAACGATTGGATCCATACTTAGCGCACGGGCAATTGCAACACGTTGCTGTTGACCCCCAGACAATTGCCCTGGAAATTTATCCTTATGAGCAGATAGCCCAACACGATCTAAATACTTCAGCCCATGCTCTAAAGCTTCTGATTTTGTGCGACCTAAAACTTTGATTTGCGCAAGCGTTAAATTTTCAGTTACTGATAAGTGTGGGAATAATTCAAAATGCTGAAATACCATGCCAACTCGTGAGCGCAACTTAGGTAAATTAGTTTTTGGATCGTGGACCGCCACACCATCAACTGTAATTTCACCTTTTTGAAATGGCTCTAATGCATTTATTGTTTTAATTAGTGTTGACTTACCTGAACCGGATGGCCCACAAACTACAACAACCTCGCCTTTTTTAATATTGGTAGTGCAATCGGTTAGAACTTGAAAATCACCATACCACTTAGAGACGTTTTTTAGTTCAATCATGTTCAGCTCGTATTTTCTATAGATATTTAACTAAGTATTTACCGAATGATTGCAACCCGCTTTTGCAGGTTTCGCACCAACTTAGACAAACTAAAGCAAATTAAAAAGTAAATAACTGCTGCGGCCAAATAGGTTTCAATGGGTCGCCCAAAATTTTTGCCTGCAACCTCAAAACCCTTGAGCATGTCATAAGCACCGATTGCATAAACCAATGAAGTATCCTGAAATAAAACTATTGTTTGAGTTAACAACACAGGAATCATATTTCTGAAGGCTTGTGGCAAAATCACTAGCCTCATATTTTGAGCATACGTCATACCCATCGCCTGACCTGCGTATATTTGCCCTCTGGGTATAGACTGAATACCCGATCGCATGATCTCGCAAAAAAATGCGGATTCAAACGCAATAAAAGTAATTATCGCGGATAGCTCAGCGCCAATTGGTCTACCCAATATAGCTGGCATTAATAAAAAGAACCACAAGATAACCATCACCAACGGAATAGACCGCATCATGTTCACGTAAATCGATGCAGGCATTTCCAAGAACGATTTACCTGAAAGGCGCATCAAAGCCAATAGAGTGCCAAAGAAAATACCACCCACAGTAGCTATCGCCGTTAATTGAATACTAAATAAAAAGCCATTCAATACATAGCTGCGAATCAAATCCCAACTATAGAAAGATAAGTCAATATTCATCATTCATCTTTCTAATGACCACCACTACTTGCTGCAACTATAAAACCTGGTACTCTAGTTTTAGCCTCAATAAACGACATCGCACGATTAACTACGAGGGCAGAAAGCACATATAGCAATGTGACCCCTAAGTAAATTTCAATACCCTTCGATGTTTCCTCCTGAGCCTGCATTGCAAATAACGTTAAGTCGGCAACTGATACGGCGAAGGCCACTGAAGAATTCTTAATAATATTCATTGACTCAGAGGTAAGAGGTGGTATCACAATTCGAAGCGCCATTGGCAAAATCACATAACGATATGACTGAGTTGTTGTTAACCCCATCGCCATAGCGGCAAAGCGCTGACCTTTTGGTAAAGCACCAATACCAGCTCGAATTTGCTCAGCAATACGCGCCGATGTAAAAAATCCAAGCGCAAGACTTACTAAAATAAATGATGGCAACCCCTTCATTACTGGGAAAAGTGCGGGAATAACGTGATACCAAAGAAATACTTGTACAAGAACTGGAATATTTCTAAACAGCTCAACCCAGAAATTAGCCACAGAAGTTAATGACTTGCTCAGCAAATTATCTGTTGGCAATGTTCTGAGTGTACCCATGATGATGCCAAGAATCATGGCCACCAATAAACCTAAAGCTGAGACAGATATAGTCCAACCCCAAGCTGACAACATCCAATCTAGGTAGGTAATTTCTCCACCTGTACCAAAACATACAGGAGAGAAATCATCTTCTAAAGTACTCTTACAAAATACCTCCCAATTCCAAGACATCTAAATGTATATCCTTCTTGTTGGTCAGGAATTATTTTTTTGCGTACTCTTCAGCTGGCTTGTCGTTTGGATTAGTCCATGCCTCTTTTGTACTAGCTGATAAAGCTAAACCAACTTTATTACCTTTTGGCGGAATCGGTTGCAAGAACCACTTATCCCACAACTTAGCCAATGTGCCATCCTTCATCATTTTTTTAATGCTGTCATCAACAGATTTTTTAAAATCTGGATCGTCTTTACGAATCATGATGGCAATTGGTTCAACAGCAATCACCTCACCAACAATCTTGAAGTCGCCAGGATTTTTAGAGTTTGCAATGTTGCCAGCCAAAATTGAGCCATCCATCACAAATGCATCAGCGCGACCAGACTCTAACAACAAGAAACTGTCTGCATGATCCTTGCCAAATACCTCATCAAAGTTCACACCTGTTGCACGCTCATGCTTACGCAACAATTGAACTGATGTTGTACCTGTTGTAGTGGCAACTTTCTTACCATTTAGTTGATTCAAGGATGTAATACCAGAATTAGCCTTGACAGCAATACGCACTTCCTCAACATACGTTGTAACAGCAAAAGCTACGTCTTTTTGACGTGTTGCATTATTAGTTGTTGACCCGCACTCAATATCAACGGTGCCATTAGCCACTAGGGGTAAACGATTTTGTGAAGTGACTGCTTGGTAATTGATATTGAGAGATTTCAATTTCAATTGTTTTTGGATGTCCCCAAGCACCCGTTGGCAGATTTCTACATGGTAACCAGCGTATTTGCCATCGCCCACTGTATACGACAATGCTCCAGATGACTCGCGAACACCCATTGTTACAGATCCGGAAGATTTTATTTTATCTAGAGTATTTGCTTGACTTGACGCTATCAAACCAAGACCCAAGATCGCAATAATTAATGATTTTTTCATAACGACTCCTTAATAATTATTTATTATCACTTCACTGCACATTTAACATCAATTTAATTTAAATTACGATAAGTTTTAACCATGCCCATAAAACAAAAAACCCACTCCGTTTACAGAGTGGGTTTTAAGTCACACTAAATCTAACTGGTTAAACCAGCAAGAAGTTAGAATGTGTGGCGTACACCTACAGCATAAGTTTTTGAATCATTTCCAGCAACCACGCCATAGCCTGGTGCGTTTTTACCTGAATCTACAGTATTCAAAGCACTATTACCATCTTGGCTAGCAAAAGCCACAACTGTATAAAGTGTTGTACGTTTGCTCATAGCATAGTGTAATCCTGCTGCGTATTGATCAGGTTTCTTACCTGTTTGATTATTATCAATTTTTGCATAGGACAAACGCGCACTTAAAGGTGCAGTGATAGGAACGATTGCACCTATGTAATCAACTTTGTATGCGCTACCAGTTGCGCCTTCACCTTTAGTTTCGCTGTGACCACCAAGCACTTTGGCTACACCAAAATCATAGCTAGCATAAACAGAATAGTATTGGAGTTGCTTATCACCCGCAGCAAAACCAGTAGCTGCTGCTGCTGCGTACTGCGCTAAATAAACTGCAGAAGCTGCAAACTTGCCATCATCATAATGTAAACCACCGGCAATACCCTTGCCAGCTGAAGCGTTACCCACTACACCACCAGCTCTATATTGAGCGTTTGCACTTATACCATTGATTTTTGGAGTGTAATACTGTACAGCATTGTCCCAACGTGATGCGCCAAATGCATTGAACACGTTACCAGAACCACTAGCTGCTGCAGTACCGTCCACAGTAGTAATCAGACCGCCGATGTTGCCAGCGCCCATAGCATCAAATTTAACAGTCGTGTCATACGCAATGGTATTTTGGCGACCTAATTTAATTTCACCAAAAGCACCTTCAAGACCAACAACCGCAGCACGCGCAAATAATGGTGTTGCATCTGATGCGCCATTTGAATCGAGCAATCCACCTTCTAAATTGAACTTGGCCTTCAAGCCACCGCCTAAGTCCTCAACACCTCTAAAACCAAAACGTGATGTAGATAATCCACCGTTTTGCATATATGTAACGGATCCTGCTGCTAAGCCTGTAGAGCGCGCGATACCAGTATCCATTACACCATATACGGTTACAGACGACTGAGCTTGAGCAGCCGTTGCAACAGTTGCTAATGCAGCCAATGCGATAAGCGATTTTTTCATTCGTAAATCTCCATTAATGTGAAATAAACGCACCCAAATACTTAGGTACTGCTTCAATTCTGCACGAATTTATATGACA
>JALQYK010000057.1 GCA_023254115.1 Polynucleobacter sp. | reverse complement strand
CCAATGCGGTTGTTGCAAAACCAGTTGGAACTCGCACACCCGAAGCATTTAACTGTGAAATCATCTCACCTAATGAGGCATTTTTACCGCCGACTGACTCAACGTCAGACATGCGCAACTCCTCAAAGGGTAAAACGTATGCATTTGCATGGTTTGGATTGGACATAACAACTCTCTAAGTAATGGGAAACTGGTTGCAAAGCTAGATTGCTGCCCTAGCTTTTATTGAATGTTTCTATTGTATCCTCTAGGAATCATCTATCAATAAATAAGAATATGAGCGCAAAACCACGCACAGTTTTCATCGTTTCTGACGGTACAGGGATTACTGCAGAGACATTCTCTCAGTCCATTTTGGCACAGTTTGAGCTACCTTTCAGACAGGTCAGAATGCCGTTTATTGATACTGTGGACAAAGCTCATCAGGTCGTTCGAGAAATCAATGATTACGCTAAGACCTCTGGTTTACAACCGATTGTCTTTACCACCTTGGTTGATTCTGAAGTGAATGCTGTGGTTTCCGCCTCTAATGGCGTCATGATGGATATGTTCCAGACCTTCATCGTGCCACTTGAGCAGGCTTTGGGCATGAAATCAACCCATGCGATTGGTCGTTTTCATAACAATGCAGATACCGATTCTTATAAAAATCGTATTGAGGCAATTAATTTCTCACTTGCTCACGATGATGGCCAATCAAACCAAAACTTGGCAGACGCCGATGTTATTTTGGTCGGAGTCTCAAGAAGCGGTAAAACACCAACCAGCTTGTATTTGGCAATGCAGTACGGCTTAAAGTCAGCGAATTACCCATTGATTCCGGACGACTTTGAAAGAAACCAGATGCCGGTCGATATTCAACCCTATCGCAAGAAACTATTTGGACTCACAATTGATCCAATGCGCCTTTCAGAAATCAGAAATGAGCGCCGACCCGGTAGTAATTACGCAAAAATAGAAAACTGCCGTTATGAAGTGAGCGAAGCAGAAGCCATGATGAGAAAACATGGAATTCCTTGGCTATCTACAACTAACAAATCGATTGAAGAAATAGCCACGACTATCTTGCAAGAAATCAAGCCTGATCGCCCAAATTACTAACTTTGATATTTAGTCCTGTGACTCGCGGCGGACTCTGCGCATTTCAAATAAGCAGATAGCTGTTGCAGCACTGACATTCAAAGACTCCACACATGGATCTTGAGGCACGATGACACCTTTTGCAATGGCTAACAATTCTGCATCAATACCTGAACCCTCATTACCGAAAACCCAGGCATGTGGTTCTAAGAGCTCATCCCCCAAATCGTATAAATCTTGATCTGCAACCAGACTGGTGGCAAGCATTGGAATTTTTATTTTTTCGCGAATCTGATTTAAGCTCCAAGCCTCAAATATTTTTAGGTGCCTGTGAGCTCCCATCGCCGCCCTAAGAACTTTGGGCGACCACACTTGCGCCGTGCCCTTCATACAAATCACATAAGACAAGCCAGCTGCTGCTGCCGTTCTCATCATCGAACCAACATTGCCCGCATCTTGAATACAGTCCAAGATCAGGACATCTTTTTTAAAGTCTGCCGGGAACTCATGCTTTGGAATACGAATACAAGCCATGATTGGGGGAGCATTCTCTAATTCTGATAGCTTTTTCCAAAGAGACTCATCCAAAATATAAAGATCTGTGTTGGGAACAGCCGCCAACTGCATATCAATAACGGCTGCTATTTCAGGTTGCTCCATACCAGCCTCGGTGGTAAATATTTCTACCAAATCCTCGCTAGCTAACCAAGCTTGAGCCAAATGAATACCCTCAATCACAGCAAGACCAAGCTCTTGACGAGTCTTGCTTGCTTTGGCACCCCCCTCTAATAAAACCTTGAGGCGTTTAACCAATGAATTTTCAGTAGAGCTGATGTATTTGGCATCTTTCATAGCAACTTAGTTTCCATCACTTCTCTAACAGGCGCAAATGTTTTCCGATGCGCAGGACACGGTCCAAATTCTTTTAACGCATCAAAATGCATTGGGGTTGGATACCCCATATGCTGATTAAAACCATACATAGGATATGTCTCATGTAATGCCTGCATATCACGATCTCTAGTAACTTTTGCCAATATAGAAGCAGCAGAAATAGCCTGAACCTTACTATCACCCTTCACAATCGCCTCCATCTGAATATTTACTTTGGGGCAACGATTGCCATCAATTAATGCTTTATCAGGAAGTCGGCCCAAGGTTTTTTCCAAACCTTCAATTGCACGCTTCATCGCCAACATGGTCGCTTGCAAAATATTGATTGAATCAATTTCGGCAGCAGAGGCCTCTGCAATACACCAGGCTTTTGAGTCACGAATAATGATGTCAAATAACTCATCGCGAACTTTTGCTGTTAACTTTTTTGAATCCTTAAGCCCATCAATAGGCTTTAGAGGATCCAAGATAACAGCGGCCGCAACAACTGATCCAGCTAAAGGCCCTCTACCCGCCTCATCAACACCACAAACCCACTCGTACTCATTGACCATTGATAACTTCCGCAATCACATTAGCGACTAACTTACCCGTTGGTAAATGCAAAGCCTCATGTATGGCAGTGAAACAACTTTTTAGATCTGCCACTTTTGCAGGCTGCTCTAACCAAGCCAACGTTGCTTGAGCTAACGCCTCAGGCGTAGCAGCATCCTGCAGCAACTCAGGAACAATAAACTCACCAGCCAAAATATTTGGTAAGCCTACATAAGGTAGATAAGCTTGTCGCTTCATGATCCACGCTGTCAAGGCTGGCACTTTATATGAAATCACCATGGGCTTTTTCCACAAAGCCGCCTCTAGTGTTGCAGTTCCACTAGCAATCAACACAACATCCGCCGCCTCAAGCGCCAAACTAGCCTGACCATTCAATAAATGAATTACAACATCAGGATGACTTTGCCTGATTCGCTCAGTTAACTCTTCAATAGCTGGTTTCAAACTATCAGTAGCAATAGGCACAACAAATTCAATATCTTGATGGTATTGCTCGTGCATTTTGCCAATTGCTTCAAAAAACCCAGGCCCAATCATGGCAATCTCTGACTTTCTACTACCGGGCAATACAGCTACCACAGCAGAGCCTTGTTTCACATTTAATTTTTTCTTGGCTCCATCAGAATCAGGGACCATAGGAATCGTTGATGCCAATGGATGACCAACATAGGTTGCACGAATACCCGCGCGATCATAGATCGCTGATTCAAACGGGAAGATGCAAAGCATATGATCAACAGACTCTTTGATGCCTTTGATACGCCCACCACGCCAAGCCCAAATGGATGGACTAATAAAATGAATCGTAGGAATGCCTGCCGCCTTTAGCTTTTTTTCAACCCCTAAATTAAAATCTGGGGCATCAATACCTAAATACGCTTTGGGTGGATGAGCTATCAACTCTTTAATCAACGATTGTCTAACTGACAAAATTGCTGGTAATTGTTTGATTGCCTCAACATAACCACGCACTGCTAAGGTTTCCATCGGCCAGAGAGCCTCAAAACCCTCAGCCATCATCTTGGGGCCGCCTATCCCTCTAGTTTTGAGGTGCTCTAGTTGTGATTCTGCTTTAATGGCTGCCAAAACGCTGGCAGCCAGCATATCTCCAGATGGCTCACCAGCCACACAGGCAAGATAAGAACTATCTGCCAACTGATTAGCGGGCAATGCCGCGCTGTGAAGCGGCGATAAAGTCATGGAATATTCTTAGTTTTTCAGCAGTTTGAGCTTCTGTGGATTGTTTTTGATCAGCCAAACTAGCAATTGCTTTTTTAGCATCTTCAAAACTCAAACCCTCTTTGTATAAAAGTTTATATGCCTGCTTAAGTGCAGTGATTGTCTCAGGATTAAACCCACGACGTTTCAAGCCTTCAGCATTTAAACCATGTGGCTCAGCAATAGGTCCTGACGCAATCACATAAGGAGGTAAATCTTGCACCAACTTAGATGCACCGCCAATCATTGAATGCTCGCCAATACGTACAAACTGATGAACACCAGACATCCCGCCCAAAATGGCGTGATCGTCTACATGAACATGCCCTGCAATTTGAGCATTGTTTGAAAAAATTGTATTGTTACCAACCACACAATCATGGGCGATATGTACATACGCCATGATCCAGTTGTCATTACCAATTTTTGTAACGCCCTGATCTTGAATGGTGCCTGTGTGCAAGGTGGTGAATTCACGAATCATGTTGCGATCACCAATGATCAACTGAGTCGGCTCACCGCGATATTTCATGTCCTGCGGCGCACCACCTACCGAGGCAAAATGACCAATTTTGTTCTCTTGACCAATGGTAGTACAACCCTCAACAACAGTGTGTGCGCCGATTTGAGTCTTTGCGCCAATTTTGACATTTGGGCCAATCACAGCATAAGGGCCAATTTCAACCCCTTCGGCAATCTCAGCCTTAGGGTCAACAATTGCCGTTGGATGTATCAAAGCCATCTTAGGCTTCCTTTTTACGAATCGTACACATCAAATCAGCTTCAGTTACAACCACATCATTAACCGTAGCAAAGGTTTTGAATTTCCAAATTCCACCTTTAAAACGTTCTACTGAGGCGTTAAGAATTAATTGATCACCTGGAGTTACTGGCTTTTTAAAACGTGCGTTATCGATGCCCACAAAGAAATACACGGAATCATCAATAGCATCTTGGCCAAATGTAAGAAGTGCTGCAGTTTGCGCCAATGCCTCTAATATCAAAACGCCAGGCATCACAGGGAACTCAGGGAAGTGGCCTGTAAACTGAGGCTCATTCATAGAGATATTTTTTAGAGCTTTAACACGCTTACCAGCTTCCAACTCTAAAACACGATCAACTAACAAAAAAGGATAGCGATGCGGCAGCATCTTAAGAATCTGATTGATATCAAAATTAACAAGTTCAGTCATGACAATCCCTTTATTTCTTATCTTGAGTAATAGTTTTAATTTGTTGCTCTAAATCTTTAATCTTTTGTCGCATTTTATCTAGCCCGCGAACCAATACCGCTGTCTTTTCCCACTCTCTATGAGGCAACATCGGAAAGACACTGGTGTACTGCTGACCAGGCTCAGTGATTGATTTCATGATGGATGTTCCACCTGAAATAGTAGTTCTGTCAGCAATCTGAATATGTCCAGCAAAACTGGTAGAACCGCCAATCATGCACATTTTGCCAATTGTTGTGCTGCCAGCAACGGCTGTATTGCCAGCAATTACTGTTAAAGCACCAATATGGGCATTGTGAGCAATTTGTACCAAGTTATCAATTTTGCAGCCATCATCAATACGAGTATCTGCCATCGCACCGCGATCGATAGATGTATTTGACCCAATCTCCACATCATTACCAATCAGCACCCGTCCAGTTTGCGGTACCTTTACCCACTCACCAGCAGCCAAGTCTGGAGCAAAACCAAAACCATCAGAACCGATCACGGCACCACTGTGAATAATGTTTCGAAGTCCTAATTGGCAGTTGTAATAAACAGTCACATTTGCATACAGCAAATTATCATCACCAATCGTGGCATTTTCTCCAACATGAACTTGTGAAACTAATACAGCACGCTCTCCAATTTTTGCGCCCTTACCCACAAAGCACAAAGGACCGATATGTGCTGAACTAGCAATATCAGCCCCTGGTTCAATCACTGCGCTTTGATGAATGCCAGGCTGGTACTTTGGAATGGCATTCTTTGCAAATTCCTGCGCGATTCTGGCAAAGAGTGCATAAGGATTTTTATGAATCAAATAACTTCTTTGACTATTCGCACCATCAGCACGCAAAAACTCATAGTCAGCCTCAGAAACAATTAAACCTGCCGCCTTACTGGCAGCGGCTTCATTCCGATACAGAGGGTTTGCAAGAAAAGCAAGCTGACTGGCGCCAGCTTGATTGAGCGGCGCAAAACTAGAAACCTGCGCCTTGCCATCGCCCGCTAAGCGAGCCGAATAGCGTTCGGCTAACTCAGCAATGGTTGGCATTAGTAACCTACTAGAAATAATTAACGAAGGTTGTTAAGCGCCTTGATCACGTCATCAGTCACTTCAATCTTTGGACTAACGTAGGCAGCTTCTTGCACAATTAAATCAAGTTTTCTTTGCTCAGCAACAACCTTTAGAGCTTGGTTGGCTTTTTGAGCAATTTTTGAACGCTCTTCGAAACTACGTTGGTTCACATCTTCAGTGAATTCGCGTTGTTTGCGTTGCAACTCACGGTCAGCGTCAGCTAACTCACGTTGCTTACGCACACGCTCCGCATCAGGCATCACAGCAGCATCTTTGTCTAATTTTTCTGCTGCAGTTTTAATTTTTTGTGCGTCATCACGCAACTCTTTTTCGCGCTTAGCAAACTCAGCTTGAAGCTTTGCTTGGCTAGCTTTAGCCATATTAGATTCTTTGAAAATACGCTCAGAATTAACAACACCAATACGACCGCTAAAGTCTTTAGCCTCATCCGCTGCTAATACTGCTGTAGATGTAAGACCAACAGAAACAAGCAGAGCCGCTAATGTTGACTGGATTAATTTTGAGTTGATGCGATTCATATATAAACCTTAAAAAAATTAAAACGCTGTACCAATCTGGAACTGGAATCTCTGTAGGCGATCACCAGGCTTAGTATTCAATGGGAAACCATAACTAAACTTAAGTGGACCCAATGGAGAAATCCATGACAAACCAAAACCAGTAGAAGTTCTCAAACCTGAAAAATCTGGAACTCCATCGTAAATATTACCAGCATCAAGGAAGCCAAAAATACGTAATGTTTTATCAACTCCTGAACCAGGTACAGGGAAAGTATATTCCACGTTACCCACTAACTTCGATGATCCACCAACTGGTGTAATCACTCCATTAAGTGTATTGGTATATGAAGGCCCCAAAGAACCTGGCATATAGCCCCTGACTGAACCAATACCACCCACGAAGTAGTTTTTTGTCACAGGGAATGGCTTTTTGTTATAGGTATCACCGTAACCAATTTCACCATTGAAAGACAAGATGTTGCCTTTTGAGAATGGGTAGAAATATTGATGTTGGTAGTAGATACGGTAGTACTGCAAGTCAGCTAGTGGAGTACCGTACTCAAAGTTAACCTGTTGATACGTACCACGAGAAGGAATCAAAGCACTGTCTCTGGCATCACGTGACCAACCGATTGTGAATGGCACGTTTAAATTGCTCTTACCGTAAGACCCCACATACTGCATATATCTAGTTGGAGTATTTGCTGATGTCTCCATAGACAATTGCTCTATGCCCAAACCAAAGAACACGCGATCGACTTCAGAATACGGCACGCCTAATTTAAAGCTACCACCGGTTGAAACAATTCTGTATTCGGAGTCACCTAAGTAGTACAACGGCCTAGAAGTTCTGGTGTAAACCTCTGTGAATCGACTGATACCATCTTCCGTGAAATAAGGATCGTAGTTAGATAGGGCCAAAGTTCTATTAGTTTTACCAGTGTTAACGTTCAAACCAATACTTGTACCCGTACCAAATGCATTCTCTTGAGAAATACCAGCAGTCAAAATCAATTTATCAGTTGATGAGAAACCGGCACCCAAACTAAGAGAGCCTGTTGGTTTTTCGGCAACCTTAATACCCACGTCTACCTGGTCGGATACACCTGGAATGTCTTCAGTATTAACTTCAACATCGGTGAAATAGCCAAGTCTATTAATTCTGTCTTTTGATAATTTGAGCTTTTCGCTATCAAACCAAGAGCTCTCTAGCTGACGCATCTCACGACGAATAACTTCGTCACGTGTTTTAGCATTACCTGAAACATTGATCTTACGAACGTAGGTTCTCTTACCTGGATCAACAATCAAATTAAGGTCCACTAATTGCTTATCTTTTTGTAAATTAGGTTGCGGGTTAATTGCGGCAAACGCGTAACCATAAGCACCCAACTTATCAGCAATTGCTTTAGTACTCTCAGTTAATTTAGCTGATGAGAAAACATCACCAATCTTTAAGTTAACTAACTTAGTTAATTCTTCTTCTTTATTTAATAATTCACCCGCCAACTTCACAGAAGCCACTTTGTATTGCTGACCTTCACGAATATTGATATTTAGGTAAATGCCCTTTTTATCTGGCGTGATTGAAACTTGCGTTGATTCAATTACAAACTCTAAATAACCACGGTTCAAATAGAAAGAACGAATTGCCTCTAAGTCAGCTGTTAACTTTTGCTTTGAGTACAAGTCATTCTTTGTATACCAAGATAACCAGTTTGGCGTAGAGAGCTGCATCTCTTCGCGCAAATCCTTTTCTTTGAATGCCTGATTGCCAACAATATTAATTTGAACAATCTTAGAAACTTGGCCTTCATCTACGTTGAACACAATCGCCACGCGATTACGCTCAACTGGCGTAACAGTTGTAATCACTTCTGCGGCGTAGTAACCACGTGAGACATACTGACGCTTAAGTTCTTGCTCTGCTTTATCAATCAAAGCTTTGTCGTAGTAACGAGCCTCTGCAACACCCACTGCTTTGAGAGACTTCTTCAAAGCATCTTTATCAAATTCTTTAATGCCAGTGAATTCAAGTTGTGAAACAGCTGGTCTTTCTTCAACCGTGACCACCAATACTTGGCCATCGGATTCCACTTTGACATCTTTAAAGAAACCAGTGTTATACAAAGCACGAATGGCATCAGCACCTTTGTCATCCGTAAAAGTCTCACCAACTTTGACAGGTAGGTAGCTAAAAACAGTACCTGGCTCAACCCTTTGTAAGCCCTCGACACGAATATCTTTAACTACAAATGGATCAGCTGCCCAAACAGAGCTGCATAGAAGACCTGCTGCAATCGCAGCTAGAGGTGTACGAATAAATTTTTTACTTGGTTTCAACGTAAAAACAATCTAGAAATATCGTTAAACAAAGCCAATATGGTTAATAACATTAGGCTACCAACACCAACTCTTTGAAGTACATTTTGCCATGCTTCAGGAACCTTGCTTCCAGTGAGCAATTCCCATGCATCATACAGTAGCTGACCACCATCTAACATAGGTAGAGGCATCAAATTAAGAATCCCCAAGCTGATGCTAATTAAGGCCAAAAAGCCCAAATAAGATTGCCACCCCACTTGGACTGATTTACCTGCCATATCAGCAATACTCAGAGGTCCACCTATCTGCTTGATTGACGATTCGCCGGTAAAAATACCGCCCAACATCCTCAAAGAGACTACGCTGACATCCCAAACACGCTCTACAGCTACTTTTAATGAGTCAAATAAGCCTAATTTCAACTCAAATATAGCCACAGGCTCATTTAAATCAGGCTTAACACCCAATGCAACCAATGGATCAACATCTGGAGCCAATTTTGGCATTTTTTCTTCTTTAAAAACAATGGCTTGCTCATCACCCTTGGCAGTTTTAACCTGCAAAACAAAGCCTTCCTTAGCTGTCACAGCATCTAGCAAGCGCCATCTCAACTGATTCCAGCTAACAATTGGTCTAAAGGATGCGTCATCACCCTGCTTCCAACCAGTCACGGTATCACCACCAAAAACCCCTGCCTCATAAGCCAAACTTGCCTGAATAGGCTCAGCTAATTTCGAGGGGATTTGAGGTACTCCAGAGGTGAATAAAGTAGCCAAAAAAACAATCGCTAATAGAAAGTTAGCCAAGGGGCCCGCTGCCACAATCAATGACCTCTTCCACAGCGCCTTGCCTCTGAATGAATCTTCATCCATTTTGACGTACCCACCCAAAGGCAAACTGCTCAAAGCCCATTCAGTTGAATCAGGAGTTTTTTGATAGGTGCAAAGAGTCTTACCAAATCCAACAGAAAATCTTAAAACCTTGACACCACACAACCTAGCCGCACTGTAGTGGCCAAACTCATGAAAACTGACCAATAAACCTATGGCAATTAAAAAAGCAATCAGAGACATCAGGGCGGTCATTAGCGACAGGCTCCAATAATATTTTGAGCAACCACTCTCGATGCTTGATCGGTAGCCAGTATCACGTCTAAGTGATTCGCAGGTGATGCATTAAATTGCTCAAGTGTTTTTTCTACCACTTCTGAAATTTGAGTAAATTTAATTTTTTGTGAAAGAAACGACTCAACCGCTACTTCATTAGCAGCATTTAAAACAGTTGGCATGACCCCGCCCATCGATAAAGCCTGATAAGCTAATTTCAATGATGGGAATCTTTGATGATCAACTTCCTCAAAATGAAGTTGACTTAACTTGAGAAAATCCAATTCTTCCACTCCACCATCAATCCGATTAGGCCAACCTAGACCATAGGCGATGGGAGTTTTCATATCGGGCTGCCCAAGTTGGGCAATCACAGACCCATCCACATAACGAACCATAGAATGGATCACGCTTTGTGGATGAATTAAGACCTTAATTTGTTCAGCTGGCAAACCAAATAAATAATGAGCCTCAATTACCTCCAAGCCTTTATTCATCATGGTTGCCGAATCAACCGAAATTTTGCGGCCCATCACCCAATTGGGATGCGCACAAGCTTGGTCTGGGGTAACGCTGACAAGTTGATCTACCGAATAATTTCTAAAAGGCCCACCCGATGCAGTCAAAAGAATTTCTTTAACCCCCAAGGTGCTGTATTGACCTCTAGCTCCACCATTCGAAGTATTAGCATCAGGCAAACATTGATAAATGGCATTGTGCTCACTATCGATAGGCAGTAGCTCAGCACCACTTTGTGCAATAGCCGCCATAAAGATGTCACCAGCCATCACCAATGACTCTTTGTTTGCCAACAGAATTCGTTTGCCTTGCTTGGCCGCTTCAATAGTTGGCACTAAACCAGCCGCACCAACAATTGCAGCCATCACCGTATCTACTGAAGATAATGTCGATGCACTTACCAGCGCCTCCGACCCATACAGAACATTGGTCTTAATGTTCGCCGCACACAGTAAATCTTGTAACTTTTGTGCAGCACTAGCACTACCAACAACTGCTAAGTCTGGCTTGAACTCAACACACTGCTGAGCTAGCACCTCAACGTTAGAATGAGCCGTTAATGCCTTAACCTGGAATAACTGAGGATGCGCACGAACTACCTGTAAGGTGTTAACACCTATAGATCCAGTCGACCCCAATACGCAGACGTGTCTCATGCTTCTCAAGCAACCAAAATCATTAAAAGTGCAGCTAACGGCAACACTGGTAATAAAGCATCAATTCTGTCTAAGAATCCACCATGACCAGGCAATAAAGCACTACTATCTTTGACACCGGCAATTCTTTTTAATTGTGATTCAAACAAATCGCCCTGAATACTCATAGCCACACTAAGACTTACGAGAGTAAATAAACCCAACCAACCTAGTTTATCTTGCAGGATATAAAAGTAATTGCTACGAGTTAAGTCATAGTCAGACAAAACTAATGTCGATAAGAGCGCGATAGATAAAACCAATAACCACCCACCCACGGCACCTTCAATCGACTTACCGGGACTTAAACGAATCGCTAATTTATGTTTACCAAATGCCTTGCCTGCAAAATAGGCTCCAATATCTGCAGCCCATACTAGAACAAGCACAGATAAGAAAAGTGACATGCTAATGGCACGTAAATGCATCAGAGCAAACCAACACGCTGGCAATGAGCCAATGGCTAATCACTTTTGACATCACCAAAAGTGACAGCGGGTGTGGGGTCATAACCATCAACTCTAAACTGCCATCGTCATAATCCGCCCGAAACAGTGTTTCAATAGACCAGTAATAACACCTATCACGATAGCAAAAAAGAAAATTGCTGATCTTTTGTCAGAGAAGATTAAGTACAAAATAGAATATACAGAGGGAACTAAAGAAATAGAAGGCGCTATTTTGTACTTCAGGAAG
>JALQYK010000008.1 GCA_023254115.1 Polynucleobacter sp. | reverse complement strand
AGCTGAAGTTGCAGCTCCTGCAGCACCGGCACCTTTACCAAAGGTAGAGTTCAAACCGCTACAAACTTCTGAACTCACCTCTGTGATTGAATCAGCTGGTATGGTTTGGGTTAATACAGATCACCAAAAACTTGAAGAAGTTCGTGCGCAAATTGCTGCTGAACCAGCTATTGTTTACCCACCACGTGAACCAAAGCCACCAGTTGAGATTTCAACAGGTCCTATGGTTCTAGTAGAAACCGGTGGAAAAGAACAAACGATTCAAAAATAAGATCGAAAAGTAATAAAAGTAACTTAGTTCTACAATGAGGGATATGTCAGAAAGAGTCATACCCCTCATTGATGAACGTCAAAGAAAGATTGGCAGCCATATTCCGGTAATACCGGCTAAATTAGTGGCTCCCAATGGTCTTCTTGCTGACACACGCGGTCGCCAACTTCACGATTTGAGAATTTCAGTCACTGATCGTTGCAACTTTCGTTGCACTTATTGCATGCCAAAGGAAGTATTCGACAAAGATTACCCCTATCTATCTCATGGGGATTTGTTGAGCTTTGAAGAAATCACACGCTTAGCAAAAATTTATATTGAACACGGTGTTGAAAAGATTCGTTTGACTGGTGGTGAACCACTGTTACGCAAACATCTTGAAAGACTTATTGAACAACTAGCATCCCTGCGCACTCTGAGTGGCAAACTCTTAGATTTAACACTGACGACCAACGGCAGCTTGCTACGTAAAAAAGCTCGCGCATTAAAAGATGCTGGACTCACCCGCATGACCGTGAGCTTGGATGGCTTGAACGATACTGTTTTTCAGCAAATGAATGATGTTGGCTTTCCAGTTGGCGATGTATTAGATGGTATCGAAGCAGCACGTGAGGTGGGCTTTGAAAATATCAAGGTCAACATGGTGGTTAAAAAAGGTACCAATGAACATGAAATCATTCCAATGGCCAAGTACTTCAAAGGCAGCGGCGTGATCTTGCGTTTCATTGAGTTCATGGACGTGGGCGCATCCAATGGTTGGAATATGACTGAAGTATTACCTTCAGCAGAAGTGATTGAAAAGATTAATTCTGTATTTCCACTGACCAATATTGACCCTAACTATCCTGGTGAAGTTGCCGAGCGCTGGAGATATCTTGATGGCTCAGGCGAAGTAGGCGTGATCTCAAGCGTTACTCAGGCGTTCTGTAAAGACTGTAGCCGTGCTCGTCTATCTACCGAAGGCAAGATGTATCTCTGTTTATTTGCCACAGAAGGTCATGATCTAAAAGCTCTTCTTAGAGAAGGTAAATCTGATTTAGAAATCAGCAACGCGATTGCGCAAGTTTGGTCACATCGCACTGACCGCTACTCTGAACTTCGTGGCTCACCAGAATTAGCTGGTAAAGCAAAAGTAGAAATGTCTTACATTGGCGGTTGAACTGTTCGCCATTAAACTATTCCAACAATGAGTAACTTACCTAGCTTAAATTCTGTAGTGACTTGCATGTCAGACTATGATCCTGAGTCTCTTCGAGTCGATCAAGCAATCAAAATTGTGCAAGATTTTGTTCGCCCAGGCGCTTTAGCACTCCCCACTGAATCTGTTGGCATCTATGACGCCCTTGGTCGCATCTTAGCTAAAGATATCATTTCCCCAATCAACGTACCGGCGGCTGACAACTCAGCCATGGATGGTTATGCGTTTGCGGGCTCATCAATCTCTAAAAGTGAGCTCACCACGCTCACGGTGATTGGCAAAGGTTTAGCAGGTAATGCCTTTGAGGGTACCGTAGGTATTGGTCAATGTGTACGCATCATGACAGGTGCGGTGATGCCTGATGGTTGCGACACAATGATTCCACAAGAGATGGTGCAAGCAGATGGCGATCAAATTAGTTTTAAATCTTCAAAAATTAAAGCTGGCGACAACCGTCGCTTAAAAGGTGAAGATTTAACAGCTGGTCAACCAGCGCTACTCGCAGGAAAAATTATTCGCCCTTCTGATTTAGGCTTGATTGCCTCATTGGGCATTGGCACAGTCGAAGTAAAACGTCGCTTGCGTGTGGGTTTCTTCTCCACTGGAGATGAGCTACGCTCCATCGGAGAAAATCTTGATGATGGCTGCGTGTATGACAGCAATCGCTATACCCTTTTTGGCATGCTCTCACGCTTGGGTGTCGAACTGCATGATTTTGGTGTGGTACGCGATGAACCTGATGCAATGCGCACGGCTTTTAGCCAAGCGGCTTCACGCTGTGATGCAGTCATCACCTCTGGCGGAGTATCTGTTGGAGAAGCTGACTACACCAAACAAATCATGCGCGAACTTGGTGATGTGAGTTTCTGGAAAATCGCCATGCGTCCTGGTCGCCCTATGGCATTTGGCTCGATTAAAGGCGATAACCATCAGGCAGTTTTATTTGGACTACCCGGTAATCCAGTTGCCGTGATGGTGACTTTCTACCAATTTGTGCGCAATGCATTGTTATCCATGAGTGGTGCAACCAATGTTGCCCCATTGGTCATGCAAGCCAAGGCTGTTGAAGCTATCCGTAAACGCCCAGGTCGCACAGAGTTTCAACGAGGCGTTTTATCAACGGATGCCACTGGCACTAGAACAGTGCGCATTACCGGCGCCCAAGGCTCTGGAGTGCTTAGATCAATGAGTGAGGCAGATTGCTTCATCGTTTTGGAGCACGATCAGGACCAAATCAATGCAGGAGATACCGTGGGAGTGATCCTATTTGAGGGACTAGTCTGAGGATATTGTGTTGTTTTTTCTTATTGCATCGCAACATTGTTGGAAAAATTAGTATAGAATCGCGACTACAGAGCTAACTATCACTGTCGATTTAAAAATGCCAAGCACCAAATACACCAAAAAAGAAGTTGTTTATGTAGACCCTCTACACACAGCCAAAACGCTGGTGTTGGTTTACTTGAGCTTTTCTGTGCCAGTGGTGTTGCTTGCACTTTTTGTAGCATTTATCAGAGATGGCGAACTACCAGGTTTCACAGTGATCTCCGCATTGATTCTGAATGCATTAATTGGCTTTGGTCTACTCTGGTTAGCCTGTAAGGTATACAACTGGGTAGCCGAAAAGTTTGGCGGCATTGAAGTGGCCGTTCGCGAAACCACTGTCACTGACACCAAACCTGTTTCTTCTCAAGACTAATCTCTAGTCTGGTTGTTTGAACAATTTCTTTTTTATTTCTTTTCTTGTTTTTTATTTTTTTAGATTGATTAGGCTTTTAATAAGTTAGGTGGCGTCTTGCCTGCTAAACCAGCCAAGCAATTTTCAATCGCTAACTCAATCATCGCTCGCCTAGTTTTTTCTGTGGCACTAGCAATATGTGGAGCCAGTACGATATTTTTTAGTGCTAAAAGCTCAGGTCGAACAGTTGGCTCGCCTTCAAACACATCAATGCCTGCGGCAAATATTTTTTTCTCTTGAAGAGCTTTTGCTAAAGCTAACTCATCCACAATGCCACCGCGTGCGATGTTCACCAAGGTTGCAGTAGGCTTCATCATGTTTAACTCTTTTTCACCAAAGAGATGATGATTTTCCGGTGTGTAAGGCATCACCAAAATAATGTGATCAGACTCTTTTAACAAGGTATCTCGATCGACGTAAGTTGCACCACACTCCTTCTCTAAATCTGCTGATAGGCGTGAGCGGTTGTAATACCTAACGTTCATATTAAATCCGCGAGCGCGTCTAGCGATTGCTTGCCCGATACGTCCCATACCCATGATGCCCAAAGTACTGTGATGAATATCCATTGACAATGGTGTGTCATAAATAGAAAACTTCTTCCAGTTACCTGCTCTTAGCCAATGCTCGCTCTCAGTCACTCTTCTGGCTGTTGCCATTAACAGAGCAAAACCAAAATCAGCTGTGGTATCTGTCAACACATCCGGTGTGTTGGTGGCCATCACATTAGCCGCACTAAAAGCCGCCATATCAAAATTGTTATAGCCGACTGCGATATTTGAAACTATCTTGAGTAGTGGCGATTCTTTGAGGATCTCAGCATCAACTCGCTCACCGCCCGTCACAATTGCTGCATCTTTATTAGCCATCGCAGCTTTAAGGTCAGCAGCGCTCCACAAGTGGTCCTCTTGATTAGATTGCACATCAGCGACCTGCTCTAATCTAGCCAAAATATCGGGAAAAATAGCCCTAGCTACCAAAATCTTGGGCTTTTGCACCTGTTTAGACATCTTGATCTCCTGTTTTTAGTATTTTTTATGTGTTTTTGCGAGACTTTTGCTCGTCAGATGATTGTATGTCATTGATTTAAATCATATGAAAATTACTAATTCATCTAAATAAACCAGCCTTTAGGGCAAGAATACTCTCACACTAAGATAAAATAACGCTTTTCGTCTTATTTGAAATTATTGCCATGACATATGTAGTTACCGAAGCCTGTATTCGTTGCAAATACACTGATTGCGTAGATGTATGCCCAGTAGACTGCTTCCGCGAAGGCCCTAACTTTTTAGCCATTGATCCTGATGAGTGCATCGATTGCGCTGTTTGTGTTCCAGAATGTCCGGTGAATGCTATTTATGCTGAAGATGATGTACCAGGCGATCAACAAGAGTACATCAAACTCAACGTTGAGCTAGCAGCTAAGTGGCCATCAATCACGAAGTCAAAAGAAGCTCTTCCAGATGCTGAAGAGTGGAAAGATGTTAAAAATAAATTGGGTGAATTGGTTCGTTAATTAACCATTAAAGACCCTACTCAATCGCCTGCTATAGCAGGCGATTTCATTTTGCTGTACCGTAAACGCTATTGAACAATAGCAACCCAACTTGATGGGCAAATAGCGTGTCAGAACAGCATCAACAAAATCCTTTAAACAAAGCTCCTATTAAAACTGATGCATTAGTCATTGGTGCAGGGCCCGTAGGTTTATTTGCGATATTTCAATTGGGTTTGCAAGGCATACAGTCGCATGTGATTGATACCCTACCTTATGCTGGCGGGCAGTGCGCCGAACTGTATCCGGACAAACCAATTTATGACATCCCAGGCATTCCATATTGCACTGGCTCAGAATTGGTGAACAATCTTTTAAAACAAATTGAACCCATGAATGCCACGTTTCATTGGGGGCAAGAAGTTTGTGGTTTGTCACACCTTCCCAATGGTGAATTAGAGGTGTCAACAAGTCAAAATACCTTTATCACCAAAACGATTGTGCTGGCCACTGGTGTTGGTGCATTCAAACCAAAGACATTGAATGTTGATGGCATCGAGACCCTAGTCGGCACCCAAGTCTTTTATCACCCGCATAACTTATCTCAATTTAAAGATTTAAATGTGGTGATTTATGGCGGGGATGAAAGCGCTGTGAACGCCGCCATTGAATTAAGCAACATAGCGCAAAGTGTCACGTTAATGCATCGTCGAGATGTTTTAAAAGCACCCGATCACTTATTGGCAAAATTTGAGCAGCTACGCACCAGTGGCCGAGTAACTTTTAAAGCTGGGCAAATCACTGAGCTATCAAGAAGCAATACACCCAACAATGAAATCAAAGTGATGCACCCAGATGGCAGCACCAACAATCTAAAGTTCGATGCCCTATTGGTGTATTTGGGCATCTCGCCTCAACTGGGTCCGATAGCTGACTGGGGTGTAGATTTAGAACGTAAGCAAGTTCCTGTTGATACTGCAAAGTTTCAAACCAATGTGCCAGGCATCTTTGCCGTAGGTGACATCAATACTTACCTAGGCAAAAGAAAGTTGATTGTCAGTGGTTTTCATGAGGCAACACTGGCTGCATTTGCTTGCGCAGAATTGATTCATCCAGATGAACCAGTTGTACTGCAATACACAACCACGTCTACAAAATTACATGAAATTTTAGGAGTCGCGAGACATCGCCCTTGAAAGAATAATCACAGGTAACAAACCCGCCAAAACGATTGTTAATGCGGGCCAAGCAGCCTCTGCCAAACGCTCGTCAGCCGCTAACTGATATGTAATCACTGCCAAAGTATCAAAGTTAAATGGTCTTAACACCAAGGTGGCTGGTAACTCTTTCATCACATCCACAAACACCAATAAACCAGCCGTCAACAAACTGCGGCGTAATAACGGCAAATGTATCTTGGTGAGCAACTCCCACTTGCCAGAACCTAAACTCATAGCACTGGCATCCATACTCGGTGTGATTTTGCTCAAACCCGCTTCCACTGTTTGCAAACCAGAAGACAAAAAGCGAGTGAGATAGGCGTAAACCAAAATCAATATAGAACCCGATAGTAACCACGCCAAATCTAATTGGGCCAATAAAATCAAAACTCCTACCGCTAGCACAGCACCAGGAACAGCATAACCCAGGCTCACCATTCGATTAGCTAGCAACTGCAAACCACCTTTTGCCATGCGAGCACTGTAAGCCAACCAAACTGCGATGATCACCGCACAAATAGCTGTCACTGTTGAAAGAGTCAATGTATTAGTCAACCACGTCCAATAACGCTCATTCAAAGCTTCACCACTAGTGAGAGCTAAGTACGCCATGATGATGACGGGCAATATAAAACCAAAGATCATTGGCAATGCGCATGAGAGACTTGCCCAGAAAGCTTTTTTACCCTGTAAACGCCAAGGCTTAATTTGTCTAAAACGCTGACCACTGGCTGCAAAGCGCATTTGTCGACGACTTGCATGCTCCAACATCAACAGTAAGAAAATCACCCCTAGCAAAGCTGCTGATAACTGCACAGCTGCGATGCGATCCCCCATACCCAACCATGCTCGATAAATACCTGTTGTCATGGTTTGTACGCCAAAGTAAGACATCGCACCGTAATCTGCGACAGCCTCCATCAAAGCCAACGCCACACCTGCCATAGTCGCTGGTCTTGCCATTGGCAAGGCAACTTGCCAAAAGGCACTCCAAGGGCCGGCACCTAAAGTTCTCGCGGCATCAATCAAGCGTGGACTGCGCTCCAAGAAAGCTGTTCGACACAACAAATAGACATATGGGTACAAAGCCAGACTTAAAACGCAAACAGCCCCCCAAACCGATCTTGGCTCAGGAAACCACTCCAATTTAGAAACACCCAATAGATCTCTCAAAAAAGTCTGTATAGGGCCTGAAAACTGAAAAAAATCCGTATAGGCATATGCCATCACGTAGGTTGGCATGGCTAAAGGCAAAATCAATGCCCACTCATAGATACGCTTACCCGGAAAATCACAAGTAGCTACCAACCAGGCAGTAATAATCCCCATGCTAGCGACCCCCCAGGCCACTCCAATCGCCATCAATAAAGTGGTCCAAGCATAACCCGGAAGCACCGTGGTTATTAGGTGAGCCAGCACATCCCCACTGGCTGCTTGGGGGTTTAAAAGAGCGGCAAAAATCCCTAATATTGGTAAAGCCAATATTAATGACAGGAGTATGGGTGTTAAACGTGGTCGCAAGATGCGACAATTATAAGAATGATTATCGATACGCCACCAATTCATTTAAATTTAAAGGATATTCATGTGGGCTACCCTGGCGAAAAGTCTGGTAGCTGGAATGAAGTTGTCCAAGGTCTGACCATGCAACTAAGACATGGTCGGATTGGTTGTTTGCTAGGTCCCTCAGGCTGTGGCAAGTCCACAGTATTGCGAGCGATTTGCGGTTTTGAGCCAATTCAAGCGGGTGAAATCACTTTAGATAAGCAGGTGGTGAGCTCGCCAGAGACAACCCTGGCTCCAGAAAAAAGACGCGTGGGCGTGGTGTTTCAGGATTACGCACTATTTCCTCATTTAACCAATGCTCAGAACGTTGCGTTTGGTTTAAGAGATTTATCCAAAAAAGATGCTTTGCTAAAAGCTGAAGAATGGTTGGAACGTGTTGGCCTTAAAAATGTTGGCTCTCGTTACCCCCATGAATTATCAGGTGGTCAACAACAACGTGTAGCACTGGCTCGAGCAATGGCGCCAGAACCAGAGTTATTACTATTAGATGAACCCTTCTCTAATTTGGATGTGGATTTACGCGAGCGCTTAGCAGGTGAAATCAGAGACATTCTTAAAGCCAATGGCACAACAGCCCTATTGGTTACTCATGACCAATTTGAGGCTTTTGCTATTGCTGATGATATTGGCGTGATGGTTGATGGTCGACTAGTTCAATGGGATAGCGCCTATAACCTCTATCACCGCCCAGCCAGTCGCTTTGTAGCGAGCTTTGTTGGCTACGGCGTATTTGTGCCTGGCGTCACGCGTCCAGGTCCTG
>JALQYK010000092.1 GCA_023254115.1 Polynucleobacter sp. | reverse complement strand
CGACGATTGCTAAACAATTGGGTGAAGATCCAGGCTTTAAAAAGGCTCAGAAGGATTTATTTGATCATTTATTTGCTGGTGTTGTAAATCATTACGACACCCTAGAGAGTCAAATCAAGCAACACATTGATCGCCCCATGGAAGAACTATCTCCAGTGGAGTATGGCGCCCTATTGATTGCTGCTTTTGAGTTAGCACAAGACATCAGCGTGCCATTTAAAGTGGCTATTAACGAAGCTGTTGAGCTTGCTAAGGTGTTTGGTGGCACTGATGGTCACAAATATGTAAATGGCGTATTAGATAAATTAGCGCAACAACTTAGACCTCACGAGATGTAATGAGTTAACTCAGCCATTTGTAGTCATCAAACTTTTTAGAAGTCATATAGAAATAAAAAAGCCTGCTGTTCATAGCAGGCTTTTTTATTTCTATATATTTGGTACAGATCAAAGAACTTTAGAGCGAATCACAGCCACTTTTAGAGCAGCGGCTTGCTTTAAGCGTTCACGCTCAGCCAAGACCTTTTCACCATAGCCACCATCACTGATAAACATCGATGAGGCACCAACGTATAGACGCAAGCCAGCTTCTAAAGAACCACCCTTGGCAATGTACTCACGCAAAATCAAAGAACCTACACGCATATTGGCATCAGGATCTAAAGCGGCGTGATCACCACCAAAAATTTGATACTTTTCAGCATGTACACGAGTCATGACCTGCATTAAGCCTTGTGCACCCTTTTTACTCTGCGCAACTGGGTTAAAACTAGATTCAATTGCTGTCACAGCCAGAATCAGAGTTGGGTCTAAGCCAACCTCACGACTAACGGCAATGGCCTTTTCTACAAAATTCATACTATCAGCATGCTCAATTTTGTATTTATTTGCTAAATAACGTGCTACTGCCTGACGCTCTGCGTAGCTACGCAAAACATTTTGGTCTATCGCTTGGCTGTCTACTAAATTAGTAGGAATCTTTGAAGCCTCCTGAGCCACTGAGGGTACCGGCGAGAATCCAGTACTCAAGATGTCATAAGCTTCTGCCGGTATCAGCAAAGTGGCAACTTCCATTTTGCTGCTAGGCTGACTCATCCAAAGAGCTGCCACTAAGAAGGCTGCCCCGATATATAAGCTACTCAGAATGCTTTTAAACTTCGTTTTAAAGGCTAATAGCTGCGCTTCAGACTCGGTCCCACCGATCTGCATCACTGCTGTAGTCATATTGAACGTGTTTATCTTCATATCCATCTTTATTTAAAAAAACATTTTGGTGACTGGTTTCAAACTAGGTTCAAAATTTGTGCGCCGCAACATCTCTTTCAGTTGACGCATCTTAGGAAGACTTATATACACTGTCAAGAATATAAAAATTAATTATTATTCTATTTAGTTATTAAAAGACTGTATGAAGTACCATATGTTCTGTGGATAAGGTAGGTGAACCATTGACCCATAAGGTTAAATTTAATGTTAGTAAGCACTAATTTCTTATTCTGAAAAACCTATATTTAGTCTAATTTTTTCCCTAAAAACGATAGATTGATTGACTACCCCTATAAATATTAGGGTTTTACCTGAGTATGACTGCCCGCTGTCATCAAGCTGATATAAGCGTGCTAACCTTTGGGCTAATAAAAAACTTAGACAACTAAAATAGAATTCAAGAGACATCGCATGACGACCCCAACATTCAACGTCACCAACCCCGCCAATCAAGAAGTCATTGCCCAAGTTAAAAATATGACCCCCGCCGATGCCCTGGCGGCAGTTCAAAGAGCTGAGGCTGCCCTGCCAAGTTGGCGAGCTAAAACTGGCAAAGAGCGAGCGACCATCATGAGACGCTGGTTTGACCTCATGAACCGAGATGCTGATCGCCTAGCCAAACTCATGACCGAGGAACAAGGTAAAGCGCTTGTAGAAGCAAAAGGCGAAGTTATCTACGCCGCCTCTTTTATTGAATGGTTCGCCGAAGAAGCCAAACGCGTTATGGGGGCAGTACCAGCCAGTCCATGGATAGATAAGCGAATGATGGTGCTTAAGCAACCCATTGGCGTATGCGTATCAATTACTCCCTGGAACTTTCCGTTAGCCATGATCACCCGCAAGGTGGCTCCTGCTATTGCAGCAGGTTGCACCATCGTGATTAAACCGGCTGAACAGACACCACTATCAGCACTGGCTTTAGGCGAGTTAGCAAAAGAAGCCGGTATTCCAGATGGCGTCATTAATATAGTGACAGCCGATACAGCCAACTCCCTAGCAATCGGAGAAGCGCTTTGCGCTTCCCCTGTGGTCAGACACCTATCTTTCACAGGATCGACACCAGTGGGTCGGATACTAATGGAGCAGTGCGCCCCCACAATTAAGAAAGTAGCCTTGGAATTGGGTGGTCACGCCC
>JALQYK010000055.1 GCA_023254115.1 Polynucleobacter sp. | reverse complement strand
CTTAGAAATATCCCTAATTTAGGGTAATCTTAAACTTTTATATAACAACAGGGAGAAACCCATGCGCATTGGCGTGCCCTTAGAAACGCGGGCGAATGAAACGCGCGTTGCTGCAACACCTGAAACTGTGAAGAAATTCATCAGCCAAGGTCACACAGTCGTAATTCAAAGTAATGCTGGTCTAGCAAGTAGCCAACCTGATTCAGCTTATGAAGCTGTAGGTGCAACTATTGGTTCTGCTGCTGATGCACTAGGTGCTGAACTTGTATTAAAAGTTCGTGCGCCTGACGCCAACGAGTTAGCTCAAATGAATGCTAACGCTGTTTTACTTGGCATGTTAGATCCATTTGATAACAGTAATAATGCAGCGATGGCTGCTAAAGGCATTACAGCCTTTGCATTGGAGGCAGCCCCAAGAACTACAAGGGCTCAGAGCCTAGATGTGCTCTCCTCTCAAGCCAATATTGCTGGATATAAAGCAGTGATGGTTGCAGCTAATGAATACCAACGCTTTATGCCAATGTTGATGACTGCAGCCGGCACCGTTAAAGCTGCTCGCGTATTAATTTTGGGTGCAGGTGTAGCAGGTCTTCAAGCCATCGCTACTGCAAAACGTCTTGGTGCCGTGATTGAAGCTTCTGATGTTCGTCCCGCCGCCAAAGAACAAATTGAGTCATTAGGCGCTAAGTTTGTTGACGTGCCTTACGAGACGGAAGAAGAGCGTGAAATCGCTCAAGGTGTTGGCGGTTATGCTCGCCCAATGCCAGCTTCTTGGATGCAAAGACAAGCTGCTTTAGTAGCTGAGCGCGCAAAACAAGCTGATATTGTGATTGCAACAGCCTTAATTCCGGGTCGTAAAGCGCCAACACTGTTGCATTCTGAAACAGTTTCTCAAATGAAACCTGGCTCTGTGGTCATTGACTTGGCTGCTGGCAAGGGTGAGAACGGCGGAGGTAACTGTCCTCTGACAGAAGCCGATAAAGTGGTGACAAAACACGGGGTAAAACTCGTTGGTTACACCAATTTAGCCAGCATGGTTGCTGCAGATGCGTCAGCTCTTTATGCACGCAACTTATTAGACTTCATGAAACTGATCATTGATAAGGAAGCCAAATTGGCTATCCCTACTGATGACGACATCGTTACAGCTTGCTTGATGTGTCAAAGTGGTCAAGTTCTTCGCCAGAACGCATAAGAAGAATTAAAAGGAAAAAATCATGGACATGATCAGCCCAACTATATATAACTTAATCATCTTCGTTTTAGCCATTTATGTTGGTTATCACGTTGTTTGGAACGTTACCCCTGCATTGCACACACCTTTAATGGCTGTGACTAATGCTATTTCTGCCATCATCATCGTTGGTGCCATGCTAGCTGCTGCGCTAACAGAAGGCACTCTTGGTAAATCAATGGGTACGATTGCTGTAGCACTTGCTGCCGTGAACGTATTCGGCGGCTTCTTGGTCACAAGACGCATGCTAGAAATGTTTAAGAAAAAAGATAAAAAAGCTAAGGGAGAAACAGCATGAGCTTAAATCTTGTCACGCTGCTCTATCTAGTAGCTTCAATCTGTTTTATTCAAGCCCTTAAAGGCTTATCTCATCCAACCACATCAATTAAAGGTAATTTATTTGGTATGACTGGTATGGCAATTGCTATTGCCACCACAGTTGGCCTAGTAATGATGCTTGCACAAGAGTCTGCTGTCACAGGTATGACTTATGTACTAGCAGGCTTAGTAATTGGTGGCGGCGCTGGTGCCATCATGGCTAAACGTGTTGAGATGACAAAAATGCCAGAGCTAGTAGCTTTCATGCACAGCATGATTGGTTTAGCTGCTGTGTGTATTGCTGTTGCCGCTGTTGCTGAGCCAAATGCTTTTGGTATTGTTGCAGCAGGACAACCTATTCCTCTAGGCAATCGTCTTGAACTATTCATCGGTACATTTGTTGGTGCAATCACTTTCTCAGGATCTGTAATTGCATTCGGTAAATTATCTGGCAAATATAAATTCCGCTTATTCCAGGGCGCTCCAGTAACATTCCCTGGCCAACATATGCTTAACCTAGCGTTAGCAATTGTGATGGTAGGTAGTGGTGTGATGTTTGCGATTGCACCAGGTGCTGAGCCAGCATGGAATTACTTTGTTGTGATGACAGTAGTAGCCTTTATTCTTGGCGTGCTAATCATCATCCCAATTGGTGGCGCTGATATGCCTGTGGTAGTTTCAATGTTGAACTCATATTCTGGCTGGGCTGCAGCAGGTATTGGTTTCTCATTAAACAACTCCATGTTGATTGTGGCAGGTTCATTAGTTGGCTCATCTGGTGCCATCTTGTCTTACATCATGTGTAAAGCGATGAACCGTTCATTCTTTAACGTGATTCTTGGTGGTTTTGGTGGTGATGCTGCTGCTGGCGCTGCTGGTGGCGCACAAGAACAACGTAACGTTAAATCAGGCTCTGCTGATGATGCAGCATTCTTAATGACGAATGCTGAAACAGTCATCATCGTTCCAGGCTATGGTCTAGCAGTTGCTCGTGCACAACATGCTCTAAAAGAATTAACAGAAAAGTTAACTCATGCTGGTGTTACTGTTAAATATGCGATTCATCCAGTGGCTGGACGTATGCCTGGCCACATGAACGTTCTTTTAGCTGAAGCTGAAGTTCCATACGATCAAGTATTCGAAATGGAAGACATCAATAGCGAATTTGGTCAAGCTGACGTTGTACTTATTCTCGGTGCCAATGACGTTGTTAACCCAGCGGCTAGAACACCAGGCAGCCCAATCTTTGGCATGCCAATTCTAGAGGCATACAAAGCTAAGACAGTAATTGTTAACAAACGTTCAATGGCATCTGGTTACGCTGGTTTAGATAACGAGCTATTCTACATGGACAAGACAATGATGGTCTTCGGTGATGCGAAGAAAGTTGTGGAAGATATGGTTAAAGCAGTGGAGTGATGCTCTACCAGCCTTTTATAGAAACCGCCTACGGGCGGTTTTTTATTGCGCTAAGATATGTGAAGAGTTCCTCACCAGCAGAATGAAAACAAAAATATAGATTG
>JALQYK010000063.1 GCA_023254115.1 Polynucleobacter sp. | reverse complement strand
CCCTTCTTGATAACCTCCGGTTCCTTTAATTCCCATCACAAAACTTCCCGTTTTACTTATAGATCTCCACGCCAACTCAGTTCCAACTTTTAACGTCTCATAATTTCTGATTGTAAAAGTTGAATTGCTAACTATTAATGAGCAGGAGCATCAAAGATGGTTGTTAACCGGCAAAGGTGTTTAAGTTGATACCTTCTTTTTTCATGATGCGCTCTACGGCAGGTAGAGATGCAATACGAGATACATAGGCCTGGTAATTTGGGTAGTTAGCTGGATTAATGCCAGCCAAACCACCCCAGCGTATAAATGCAATCGCGTAAATATCGGCAGGAGTTAATTGGTTGCCGCAAAGGTATGTTTGACCTTGAGAAACTAAGCCATCAATTTCTGCTAAGTGGCCTTTGAATGCCTCTAATGCCATAGCTTTAACACCTGCTTTACCTGCTTCATCACCAAAGCGTTCTGACCTAAACACTCTTGTAAAGGTCGGGTGAACAGTGTTGTTCATCCAAGCCAAGATTGAAACAGCCTGAGCTTTTGCCATGGGGTCTGTAGGAAAAATTTGTGCTTTTGGAAAAGAATCGTGCAAAAAGCCTGTGATAGCCATGACTTGTGTGATCAACTTGCCATCGACAATTAATGCGGGTACTTGACCTCTTGGATTAATGGCTTTGTATTCAGGTTTTAAGTGCTCACCATTTTTTAGATTGATCACAGTGCCGTCAAAATTTTGACCAGAACTTTCTTTAACAAGCTCTAAGGCAACGTGAGGAACAAATGAGCATGTACCAGGGCAGTAATACAGATGTAAATTCATTGGGGTCTCCTTTTTTGTTGTAACCTTGAGTATAGACTTTTTAGCCAATTTTCATGACTATCCAAACACTCAATACCTTTCATCTAATTTCCCGTCTCCAAAGGCAGGCTCATGAGCATAAAGGGCATGCAGGGAAGGTGTTGATGATTGGCGGTGCAGCAGGTATGGCGGGAGCCATATTATTGGCTGGTAGAGCTGCTTTGCATGCTGGGGCTGGTTGGGTCATTCTTGATTTTGTTGATGAACGTGCTATTTCAGCGCTCTCAGATCAACCAGAGTTAATGCTCCGAGTTGCACAGGTAGGAGATGCTGCGCAAATTAATCCTGATGTCATCGCAATTGGACCTGGTTTGGGTCAAGGAGATTTGGCAAAGCAACTTTTATCTGAGGTTTTGCAATCAAGTGCTTTGCTAGTGATTGATGCAGATGCTTTGAATCTCATCGCATCTGATTCAAGCCTACTTAACCAATTAAAGGCTCGACCATCATTGAGCTCTGTCTTAACTCCTCATCCAGGTGAAGCGGCCAATCTACTCAAAGAAACAACAGAACAAATTCAAAGTAACCGTGAGTTAGTGATTCAAAAGCTAGTTGATCTAACTGGATCAATAGTTGTTCTGAAAGGACATCACACCCTCGTACATGCTCCACAGCAATCAATGCAGGTTTGCCTAAGGGGAAATCCAGGGATGGGGGTTGGTGGCATGGGTGATGTATTAACGGGCATTGCTGCAGCAATCCTTGCCCAAGGCATTAGGCACGGTCTGAACGCCTATGAAGCGACCTGTCTTGCTGTTGAATTGCATTCTGGGGCGGCTGATAACGTTTTAAATCAAGGTGTTGGTCCAATTGGCCTGACACCCTCGGAGGTGCTCCTTGAGGTGCGAAATTTGATAAATATCAAATAATGCCCATTTTTCATGGATAATACGGTTCATAGCCTAATTTTTGATGAGGGAGCTTGTAATGAACGAATGGCACAGCGAAAGTAAAGAAGAAATTAACAAGAAAATCATCACCATGATCGTGATGTTGGCAGGCGCTACTTGCTTGGCGATTTTGTTCGCGTTAGCTGCTGCACATATTGGTTACGTTTTGTAATTAATAATAAAAGTTTCATCAAAAAAGCTGCCTAGGCAGCTTTTTTTATTATCTGTCTCTGTCATGGTCAATCGACTGACCATCTGTCAAATTAAATCTTAATTTGACCTAACAACTCTGGTAAAAAGAATTCAGTGATGAGGATTGGGTGACCTCTTAATTGATAGAGACTTCTCCTTCCCCATCCTAGGCCAGGCACTTCTGTAATTTGGCGTAGCAAAATGGGTGCTTTACCTTTTTTAAATAACACCTCGCCTAAAGGTTTACTGCCCAGTTGCAATACATCACGATTAATACCAGTAGAACTACTGGTGGGCAAAATGCTACGCGCAAAAACAACAGGAACGTCATTCACGCACAAATACACTTCGCGGACACGGCAACGATTAAGAGGCTTATCAAATAACAAAGCCTCATCTTTTAGAAGATCTTGATTGTGATCGCTTAAGACTTCTACGCTAACAGTTGATTGCGTTTTATTGGCAATCAGTTGAGTGAGAGAGCCTGCATCACTTAACCAGTCTTGCCAGATCTGTGGCACTGCGTGCAGTGCCACGTGATCAAGATTCACCCAAGACTGGCGAAGTTTTTTCATTTATGCAAATGAGCGCTTTTGACCTGATGATTTGCCGCCGCCAAATTTTGGACCTGAAGAAGGTTTGCCTGAGCCAGCAAATTTTGGACCACTTGGTTTTGCAAAGTGATTTTGTTTAAAGCTTTTACCTTCGCCTTGACGGTTAGAAGCGTTACTCTTGCCTTTACCACCAAATGAACGGCCTGGGCGACCAGAACCTGGTCGGTGTGATGGTTTGCGAGGTTTTTCTTGTGGCTCAAGACCAGGAATTACTTCAGCTTGTAATGGCTGTTGTGTGTACTGTTCAATAGCGCGAACTTTAGAGCGATCACGGTGTTCAGCCAAAGTAATCGCTACACCACTGCGACCTGCACGACCTGTACGACCAATGCGGTGAACATAGTCTTCAGCTTTCATAGGTAAGCCAAAGTTAATCACGTGAGTAATCGTTGGCACGTCGATACCGCGAGCAGCCACATCAGTAGCTACCAAAATACGAGTTTGACCTTTACGTAATGACTGTAAACGACGGTTACGTACTGCTTGTGGCATAGCGCCATGAAGAGCTGTCGCTTCGTGACCGTCAGCACGCAATGAGTCAGCAATTGTTTCGCTGTCTACTTGGGTGCTAGCAAACACAACCGCTTGTTCTAGAGTTGGATCTGATAACCAGTGACTTAATAGCTTGTGCTTGTGTGCAACGCTATCAGCCCAGTGCAATGTTTGAGCAATGTTTTCATGTTTATCTTGAGCGCTTGCTAATTCAATGCGGCCAGGATTGTTCATGAGGCTTGTAGCCAACTGCATAATGCGTGGCGCAAAAGTTGCAGAGAACATCAAAGTTTGATTACGTTGTGAGCTTAGTTCGTGAATCGCTTCGATATCGTCTTGGAAACCAAGGTCTAACATGCGATCTGCTTCGTCAACAATCAAGCATTTCACTTTGTCCAAGCGAATTGCACGGCTGTTGCTTAAGTCAAGTAAACGACCAGGCGTAGCAACCACTAGGTTGGCACCCTTGATCTGAGAAATTTGTTTGCCATAAGGCATGCCACCCATGATGGTTGCAATGCGAATACCGCGGGCAAATTTAACTAAATTGATAGCGTCAGCACTTACTTGTTGGGCTAATTCGCGAGTTGGGCATAACACCAACACTTGTGGCTCAGCACGACCAGGAATTGGTTTGCCGTTTGGATTGGCTGCCATCAATTGGTTTAATAAAGGCAATAAAAAGGCTGCTGTTTTACCGCTGCCTGTTTGGCTGCTTACCATCCAGTCGCCGCCTGATAGCGCAGCTGGAATCACTTTTTCTTGTACTGGAGTGGCGTGTGTATAGCCAAGCGCTTCAGTGGCTTGAAGTAGGGGTTGGGCTAAGCCCAGTTCTTTAAAACTAATAGTCATAGTCATGCACATCCCTTGAGAGGGATGTCCTTTCTGTGGTTTGGTCAATTAAGGCATCGACCAACAGACAAACAAAAAGGCATGCAGTTCTTAACTTCAGAACAATGGCTGGGGACGATGTTTCATACTACAAGGCAGATTATGCCATAGTTCAGGATTAATTGCTGCGTTGCAGAATAAAAAACGGGGGCAAGCCCCCGTTGAGTGTTGATTTAATTGATTAATTATTTCATTAATGGAATCAGCGGCACGATTAATAAAGCCACAATATTAATAATCTTGATGAGTGGATTAACCGCTGGGCCAGCAGTATCTTTGTACGGGTCGCCTACAGTATCACCCGTTACAGCTGATTTATGAGCATCGGACCCTTTTCCGCCAAAATGACCATCTTCTATATATTTCTTAGCGTTATCCCAAGCGCCACCACCTGTACACATAGAGATGGCCACAAACAGACCTGTGATGATGGTGCCCATCAAAAGGCCACCCAAGGCTGCTGGACCGAGCAATAGTCCCACCAAAATAGGGGCTACTACTGGTAACAGTGATGGGATGATCATTTCTTTGATGGCAGCAGTAGTTAGCATATCTACGGCTTTACCGTACTCAGGTTTACCGGTGCCATTCATGATGCCTGGGATTTCTCTAAATTGGCGGCGCACCTCTTCAACTACTGCGCCAGCGCTTCGACCTACAGCCTCCATAGCCATCGCACCAAATAGGTAAGGTATTAGGCCGCCTAAGAACAGTCCAATGATGACCATGTGATTCGATAAATCAAAGGTGATGTGGTGACCCGATGTTTCTAGGGCATGGGTATAGTCAGCAAATAAAACTAAAGCTGCTAAACCTGCTGATCCAATTGCATAACCTTTGGTCACAGCTTTTGTTGTGTTACCAACAGCATCTAACGGGTCTGTGATATCGCGAACTGAGTCTGGCAATTCTGCCATTTCGGCAATACCACCTGCGTTGTCAGTAATAGGACCATAAGCATCTAAGGCCACAACAATACCTGCCATAGAAAGCATGGCAGTGGCTGCCACGGCAATGCCATAAATGCCTGCTAATGCATAGGCTGCGTATATTGCTAGGCAGATAAACAAAACAGGCCATGCAGTAGATTTCATGGAGATGCCTAAACCGGCAATAATGTTGGTGCCGTGTCCTTTGGTTGACGCCTCAGCAATGTGTTGCACTGGTTTGAAATCAGTGCCTGTGTAGTACTCCGTAATCCAAACTAATACACCTGTTAGGAATAGGCCAACTACCGTTGCGCCAAATAGACGCATCTGGCTGCCAGTGCTACCCAAAACATCATCAGGGATGAGCCATGTTGTTACAAAGTAAAAGGCAATTAAAGACAGTAAGCCTGCAATGATTAATCCTTTATATAAGGCAGGCATCACGTTTTTCATGCCAGGAGTAGCCTTAACAAAGCTGCAACCAATAATAGATGCAATGATGGATACGCCGCCTAGAACAAGGGGGTAAATGACAGCTTCAACCGCAGCTGTTTTAATCATTAATGCGCCTAACACCATTGTAGCGATGATGGTCACAGCATATGTTTCAAAAAGATCAGCAGCCATACCAGCGCAGTCACCCACGTTATCGCCCACATTGTCAGCAATAACTGCCGGATTGCGTGGGTCGTCTTCTGGAATACCAGCTTCAACCTTACCAACTAGGTCTGCCCCAACGTCTGCACCTTTGGTAAAAATACCTCCGCCTAGTCTGGCAAAAATTGAAATAAGTGATGAACCAAACGCTAATCCCATGAGTGGTTTTAGCAATACGTCTAATTCTTTTGCAGAGTCTTGGCTAGATAGCCAGATATAAAAAAGAGCAACGCCTAAAAGTCCTAAACCAACTACCAACATACCTGTAATAGCGCCACCTTTAAAAGCAACATTTAGTGCTTCATTCATGCCTTTGGTAGCGGCTTGTGCAGTTCTAACATTGGCTTTTACTGATACGTTCATGCCTATGAAGCCGCAAGCGCCAGACAAAATTGCGCCAATAGCAAAACCTATAGCCGTGTTTTTATCAAGAAAAACTCCAATAAGTACAGCTAGCACCACACCTACTAGTGCAATGGTTTTATATTGTCTCGTAAGGTAGGCTTGAGCGCCTTGTTGAATTGCTCCGGCAATTTCTTGCATTCTTGCATTGCCGGCATCTTGTGCAAGGATCCAGCTTCTTGCTACAAAACCATACAGAACTGCAGCAAGGCCGCAGGCTAGAGCTAAATACAGTCCGAGTTGGATGTTACTCATTTTTGCTAACTCCTTTTATTGTAGGGGTGTGCCCTCAATGATGCTAATTGCAGGGATTTTTATAAGCAATAGCCAATACCTAGTTGTAAACCCTAACTATTACTGAAATTTGAGTAAATTGATTTGATTAAACGGACCTGTCAGCTTGCTGATAGTCAGGTTTGTTAAGATTCGGGGGTAAATATTGACCCAATGGAGAAAGAATGAGTTTAGATAACGTCACACCAGGTAAAAAAGTACCAGATTTATTCAACGTCATCATTGAAATCCCAATGAACGCAGACCCAGTGAAGTATGAAGTGGATAAGGAATCTGGGGCTATTTTCGTAGATCGTTTCATGGGTACGGCCATGCACTATCCATGTAATTATGGATACATTCCAAAAACTATCTCTGATGATGGTGATCCGGTAGACGTATTAGTTATTACTCCATTTCCATTGATTCCTGGCGTGGTCGTTAGCTGTCGTGCGATTGGCGTTTTAAAGATGGATGATGAGGCTGGTGGTGATGCAAAACTATTGGCTGTACCTGAAGACAAGATTTTGCCAATTTATACTCACTGGCAAAAACCAGAAGATATGAATGAATTGCGTTTAAAGCAAATTCAACATTTCTTTGAGCACTATAAAGATCTTGAAAAAGGTAAGTGGGTTAAGGTAAAAGGTTGGGAAGGCCCAGAAGCTGCTAAGCAAGAAATTTTGGAAGGTATTGAGAGATACAACCAGTCTAAGTAATTAGTGTGCTGACTCCAAACGGAGGCAATGGGATAATGATTCCTATGCCTCCGTTTTTTATTGCCTTATCCCAATCCAATCCAGTTCTTGGTGATTTATCCAAGAACGTTCAGCTTATTACTGAAGCAGCTCAATTGGCTGCTAATAAAGGCGCCAAGTTATTGCTGACGCCTGAGTTATCTCTTACTGGATATCCGCCTGAGGATTTATTGTTAAGAGATGCATTTATTCAAGCGGTTGATCAGCAGTTGGCAGTTTTAACTAAAGCTTTATCCGTATACCCCGATTTAAGAGTTATTGTTGGACACCCCAAGCGTACCGAGACAGGTTTGCAGAACATGGCGAGTGTTTTGTATCGTGGTGACATCATTGCCTCATATGCCAAACAAAAACTACCCAATCATGAAGTGTTTGATGAGGTTAGGTATTTTGTGCCAGGTAACGATGCTTGTGTATTTGATATTGACGGCACAAAAGTAGGATTGATTATTTGCGAAGACGCATGGCATGCCTCAGCAGCAGCTCAGGCTAAGCATCATGGCGCGCAGTTGTTGGTGATACCTAATGCTTCTCCTTACCATGTGGAAAAACAATCTCTGCGTGAAGATGTTGTCAAAGCTAGAGTTGTAGAAACAGGTTTGCCCTTGATTTATTTGAATGCCGTTGGTGGGCAAGATGAGTTGGTGTTTGATGGCGCTTCATTTGCCTTTAATCAAGCGGGGCAACTTGTTTTAGCGATGCCGCATTTCAAAGAAGATTTGGCTTTTATTGAATATAAAAATTCTGATCTTGTTAAAAGTGATATCACTGCACCAAGTTCTCTAGAGGCGCAAGTCTATGACGCGTTAGTCTTAGGTGTAAAAGATTACCTAGGTAAGAATGGTTTCCCGGGGGCCATCATTGGTTTGTCAGGTGGTGTGGATTCTGCTTTGGTGCTCGCTATTGCAGTTGATGCTTTGGGCGCCGATAAAGTGCGCGCAGTGATGATGCCCTCACGCTATACCGCAGATATTTCTTGGATTGATGCTAAGCAGATGGCTGACAACTTAGGGGTTCAATACGATGAGATCACGATTGCTCCAATGGTCGATGCCTTTGATCAATCTTTGGCTGCTGAATTCAAGGGCTTGCCAGTCGATGCAACTGAAGAGAATATTCAGGCGCGCGTGCGAGGCTCTCTATTAATGGCTATGTCAAATAAGTCTGGGCGTATCGTTTTAACTACCGGCAATAAGAGTGAAATGGCAGTTGGTTACTGCACCTTGTATGGCGATATGGCTGGCGGCTTTGCAGTGATTAAAGACATTGCTAAAACCTTGGTATACCGATTGTGTCATTACAGAAATTCAATAGCCCCTGTAATACCTGAGCGTATTTTGACTAGAGCGCCTTCTGCAGAATTAAGACCAGATCAAAAAGACCAAGACAGCTTGCCTGAGTATGACGTTTTGGATGCTATTTTGGCTCTTTACATGGAGCAAGATGAATCCATTGAATCCATTATTGCTAGAGGCTACCGAGCAGAGGATGTTGAAAAGGTCACGCGTTTAATTAAGATCAACGAGTACAAACGTCGGCAAGCCCCTATTGGAGTCAGAATCACTCAAAGAGCTTTTGGTAGGGATTGGCGTTACCCAATTACCAATAAGTTCAGGGCTTAATTTTTTAGCTGAATGGATGAAATTTAGGTATCATCAAATTTATTAGGAGATGAATATGAAACAAATTACAGCGATCATTAAGCCATTTAAGCTAGACGAGGTTCGTGAAGGTTTGGCTGAGTTAGGCGTTACAGGTTTAACAGTGACTGAAGTAAAGGGCTTTGGCCGTCAAAAAGGTCACACTGAGCTCTATCGTGGCGCAGAGTATGTTGTTGATTTTTTACCTAAGATCAAGGTTGAAGTGGTAGTTGCTGATGACCGCGTAGACGCAGTGATTGATGCGATTGTTAAAGCTGCCCACACAGGCAAGATTGGCGATGGCAAGATTTTTGTCACGGCTGTTGAGCAAGTGATTCGTATTAGAACTGGTGAGACTAACGAATCAGCTATCTAATTAGCTACTTTCCAAAACAATAAAGCCCCGACTAGTCTGGGCTTTATTTTTATTTAGCAGACTTATAGTGTCTCTAAGTAACGCTGTGCATCAAGTGCAGCCATACAGCCCGTGCCTGCACTTGTGATTGCTTGGCGATAGATGTGGTCTTGCACATCGCCAGCAGCAAATACGCCAGGGATATTGGTGGCTGTTGCATTACCTACTAAGCCAGTTTTGGTTTTGAGATAGCCATTTTCCATGTCAAGTTGGCCGACAAATAAATCCGTATTTGGTTTGTGGCCAATTGCTACGAAGACGCCTTTGAGCGCAATGTCTTTTTTCTCGCCACCAGCATTGGCAATACGCACACCAGTCACGCCAGTGTTGTCACCCAATACTTCATCTAAGTGACTATTCCATTCAATAGCTACTTTTCCTTCTGCCACTTTAGCCATTAAACGATCAATTAGGATCGGTTCTGCGCGGAATTTGTCGCGACGATGAATTACTGTCACTTTATTGGCAATACCGGCTAGATATAGCGCTTCTTCGACAGCAGTATTGCCACCGCCAATCACGCACACATCTTGGTTTCTGTAGAAAAAGCCATCGCAAGTAGCGCATGCAGAGACACCTTTACCCATGAAGGCTTCTTCACTTGGTAAACCCAGGTATTGAGCTGAGGCACCAGTCGCAATAATTAGTGAGTCGCAGGTATATGTGCCCGCATCACCTTCTAAGCGAATGGGTTTTTCTGTCAAGGCTGCCGTGTGAATGTGGTCAAACACAATCTCTGTTTTAAAACGTTCCGCATGCTCTAAAAAGCGTTGCATTAGTTCTGGACCTTGAACGCCATTTGGGTCTGCGGGCCAGTTTTCCACCTCTGTGGTGGTCATCAATTGGCCACCCTGAGCGATACCGGTAATAAGAACTGGATCTAGATTGGCCCGAGCTGCATAAACAGCTGCTGTGTAGCCTGCAGGGCCGGATCCTAAAATGAGTACTTTTGCGTGTTTAGAGTTTTTTGTAGTCATTTTTCAATTATAAGACTTTGAACGTTTCTTGTTGATTACAATCAGGAGAACATGGCTAGAATTGCAACCCCTCAAAATCGCCCTCCAGTTGTAGGAGGTCCTGATACCCGTTTGACCAGGCTTATGCGTGAAGTCAAATGGATTGCCTTCATGGCTCTGACATTGGCTTTGTTTGCGGTGTTGGCCAGCTACAGCAAAAGTGATCCAGCTTGGTCTCACGCTAATCAGGTGGTAAATATTTCAAATATTGGGGGTCGTTTAGGTGCTTGGCTTGCTGACATCCTGTTTTACGTTTTTGGTGCATCAGCCTACTGGTGGGTGATTCTGCTCTTAAAACGCGCCGTTAGAGGTTGGCAAGAGCTCACCGCAGCAAAATTACCTGGCAATGAGCTCGAGCCCGAGCCTTTCTTGCCAAGATTTTTAGGTTTTGCCTTGACTATGGTTTCAAGTATGGCCTTGGAATCTATCCGTATGCACAGCATGACCATGGATTTACCAAGACCTCCTGGTGGTGTTTTAGGTGAATTGCTTGGTGACCCATTGCAAATGGCAATCGGGTTCACGGGCGCCACTTTGGTGTTGTTGGTAGTTTTGGCCATCGGTATGTCTTTGTTCTTAAGATTTTCTTGGCTAACACTCGCAGAGCAAGTGGGGCGATTCTTAGAGTTGAGCTTTATGCGAATTCGCGAACGTCGCGAATCTGAAGAAGATCGCCGCATTGGTGAGCAAGCAGCTGAAGAGCGCGAAGAAATCGTAGAAGAAGAACGCGTCAAGATTGAAGAGTTGCCTCCAGTACCTATTATTAGGGCGCCTTTAACAGTTGTGAAGAGTGAGCGTGTTGAGCGTGAGAAGCAGCAGCCTTTGTTTGCTGACATGTCAGATTCTGAGTTGCCACCTTTATCACTATTGGACCCGGTGCCGCCAGTCAAGGAAACGATTTCTGCTGATACTCTGGAATTTACATCTCGCTTGATTGAGAGAAAGTTAAAAGAATTCAATATTGAGGTGAAGGTTATCTCAGCACATCCTGGTCCTGTCATTACTCGTTATGAGATTGAGCCAGCAATGGGTGTGAAGGGTAGTCAGATTGTTAATTTACAAAAAGATCTTTCGCGTGCTTTGGGTGTTATGAGTGTGCGGGTGGTGGAGACCATACCAGGTAAAACTTGTATGGGTCTTGAATTACCCAACCCTAATCGTCAGGCTGTTCATTTAACTGAAATTCTTAGTTCAAGAATTTATAACGACAACACATCCTTGTTGACCATGTCTTTGGGTAAAGACATTGCTGGTGCACCTGTGGTTGCTGATTTAGCAAAAATGCCACACTGCTTGGTAGCTGGTACAACTGGTTCTGGTAAATCAGTGGGGATTAACTCAATGATTCTGTCTTTGCTTTACAAGGCGAAAGCAGATGAAGTGCGTTTGATCATGGTTGATCCAAAGATGTTGGAAATGTCAGTGTATGAAGGCATCCCACATTTATTGTGCCCAGTAGTAACGGACATGAAGCAAGCTTATAACGCTCTTAATTGGGCTGTGATTGAGATGGACCGTCGTTATAAGTTAATGAGTAAATTTGGTGTTCGTAATTTGGCGGGCTTCAATAAAAAAATTGCTGATGCTGAAGCCAAAGGTGAGTATTTATATAACCCATTTAGCTTGACGCCAGATGATCCTGAGCCATTACACAAAGCGCCAGTGATTGTGATCATCATTGATGAGTTGGCTGACTTGATGATGGTGGTTGGTAAGAAGATTGAAGAATTGATTGCGCGTATCGCACAAAAAGCTCGTGCTGCCGGTATTCATTTGGTCTTGGCAACGCAACGTCCTAGCGTCGATGTCATCACCGGATTGATTAAAGCAAACGTGCCAACACGTATTTCTTTCCAAGTAAGTAGCAGAATTGATAGCCGTACGATTCTTGATCAGCAAGGTGCCGAGAGCTTACTTGGTATGGGTGATATGTTGTACATGGCACCAGGTACTGGTTTACCTATTCGTGTGCATGGCGCTTTTGTTACTGACGATGAAGTGCATCGCGTGGTGACTTGGTTAAAAGAGAAACATGGTGAACCAAATTACATTGAATCAATCTTGGAACCTCAATCTGAGAGTGATAGTAGTTTTGGAGGAGAGGCTTCAGCCAGCGGCGAGGCAGACCCGCTCTACGATCAAGCAGTTGCGATTATTTTGGAAAACAAACGAGCTTCAATTTCTTTGGTGCAAAGACACTTGAGAATTGGTTATAACCGTGCCGCTAGATTATTAGAAGACATGGAGCGTGCCGGCTTAGTCTCGAAGATGGGTAGCAACGGAAATCGCGACATCTTAGTACGTGGCTCCAGCGATAACTAAAATGTTATTTCAAAGAATAATCAAGCAAGTTATTTTGCTGACGGTTATGTTTGGCGCGGCTTTTACTCATTCTGTGAAAGCTGATGAGGGCGTTACACAATTTAGAGAATTTATTGCTAATGTAAAAAATGCTGAAGGCGAATTCTCGCAGCAACAAATTAGACCACCAAGATCTGGCGAAACCCAACCTAAAGTTCTTAAAAAAAGCCAAGGCCGTTTTGTTTTTGAGAGACCTGGTAAGTTTGTGTGGCAAACAATTAAACCTTTTGAACAGAAAGTGATTGCTGACGGGCAAAAACTTTTGCTGTGGGACAAAGATTTAAATCAGTTAACAATTAGACCTGCTGGTAAAAGTTTGAGCGCTAGTCCTGCTGCGATCTTATTTGGTCAGGTTGCTATTGATGAGCGCTTTGAATTGATTCCAGGTGGTGAAAAAGGCGGGATGTATTGGCTAGAGTTAAAGCCTAAGGCAGATAGAGTCTCGGCAGACATCCCGTATAGTCGTATTGGTGTTGGTATGGCTAATGGTTTGCCGGCTGGCTTAGAACTACATGACAATTTTGGTACGATCACATTGATTAACCTGAGTAAAATTCGTATTAATGGCAATTTGGGGTCGGAAGTATTTAAATTTAATCCGCCACCGGGCGCAGACGTTTTAAACGTCCAATAAAGACAAACAATAATAGTATTGAGAATCGCATGATTGATATTCAGCTTTTACGCAAAGACATTGATGCCGTGACAAGTCGTTTGGCGGATCGAAAATTTATTTTGGATAAAGGCCAATTCACATCCTTGGAGTCTGAGCGTAAACAAGTTCAAAGTCGCACAGAAGAATTACAAGCTAGGCGCAATCAGTTAGCTAAAGCAGTTGGCATGAAAAAAGGCAAGGGCGAAGACGCTAGCGCTGAAATTGCTGAATCAGGTGCGGTTAATCAAGAACTACAAAGCTTGACTGAAAAATTAACAGTGCTTCAGGCGCAATTGAATGATTTCTTGATGAGTATTCCGAATATTCCTCATGAGTCTGTGCCGACCGGTAAAGATGAGTCAGGTAATCAGGAGGTTTTGCGCTGGGGACAGCCGCGCCAATTTGATTTTGAAGTAAAAGATCACGTTGATTTAGCCACCCCGCTAGGCTTGGATTTTGATAATGCTGCAAAAATCACTGGCTCTAGATTTGCTGTGATGCACGGTCACATGGCTCGTTTGCATAGAGCCCTGATTCAATTTATGTTGGATAACCATATCGCGTCTGGCTATAGAGAAGTGTATGTTCCTTTTATTGTCAATGCTGATTCAATGAGAGGTACAGGTCAGTTACCAAAGTTTGAGGCAGACTTATTCAAGGTGCCACGCAAAGTAGGTGGGGATGACCAAGATGAATCTGTTGAGACAAGCTACGAAAACTTCTATTTGATTCCAACAGCAGAAGTTCCAGTCACAAACTTAATGCGTGACACTATTACTGCCGCAGAACAGTTACCGAAAAAATTTGTGGCTCATACACCATGCTTTAGATCTGAGGCGGGCAGTTATGGACGAGATACTCGCGGCATGATTCGTCAGCATCAGTTTGAAAAAGTTGAGTTGGTTCAAATTACCAAACCTGAAGACTCTATGGATGCTTTAGAAGCGTTGACTGCGAATGCCGAATCTATCTTGCAACAATTGGAGTTGCCATATAGAAAAGTGTTGCTATGCACGGGTGACATGGGCTTTGGTAGCATTAAAACTTATGACTTAGAAGTTTGGTTGCCAGCTCAAAACACCTACAGAGAGATTAGTTCTTGTTCGAATATGGGTGACTTCCAAGCTAGGCGCATGCAGGCTCGCTTTAAGACAGGGCAAGCAAAACCCGAATTGGTGCATACATTAAATGGTTCTGGGTTAGCTGTAGGCAGAACAGCAGTGGCGATTTTAGAAAATAATCAGCAACCAGACGGTAGCATCAAAGTACCTAAAGCATTGCAACAATACATGGGTGGCCTTCAAATCATGTCAATTTAATGAATTGTTGATTCTTTTTAGAACACTTTGCCTCGAACCAAGATGGGGCATAGGTTAAACCCTAAATATTCATATAAATACTGGCTCACAGGTAGATTCTGTGCTTTAATACAAGCAATACAAAGGTTCTTGGTTTCTTAAAAACTAAAAATCGTTTGTATATATTCCCAGTTTCAATGTTGAAAGGTTAATAATGAATAAAGCTGAATTAGTAGAAAAAATTGCAAAAGATGCAGACATTTCTAAAGCATCTGCAGAACGTGTTTTAAACACATCAATCGAGACAATCATTAAAGCAGTTACTAAAGGTGACAAAGTTCAATTGATCGGTTTTGGTACATTTGGTTCAGGCAAGCGTGCTGCACGTACAGGCCGTAACCCAAAAACTGGCGAAGCAATCAAGATTGCAGCTGCTAAAACAGTTAAGTTCACAGCTGGTAAAGCATTTAAAGACGCTGTTAACAAGCGCAAGTAATTCCTCATTCGTGAGAATAAAAAAGGCTGCCTAGGCGGCCTTTTTTATTGCCCAGACTTTCTACAAATTGGGTAATTTCATGGACAATCCTCACATGAAATCAAATACTAAAAAAATGCCTGTAATTTTTTTAGGGCATGGCAATCCGATGTACGCCATTGAATCCAATATTTATTCTCAAGCGTGGGAACAGTTAGGGAAGTCGTTGCCTAAGCCCAAAGCTATTCTGGCTATCTCGGCGCATTGGCTGACCGAGGGAACGTCTGTGACCGCCATGGAACATCCTGAAACTATTCATGATTTTGGCGGATTTCCACAAAAACTTTTTGATGTTCAATATCCTGCGCCCGGAAGTATAGGATTGGCAAAGCGAGTGAAGGAACTCGTAACCAGTCGAAACATCGAGTTGGATCACCAGAATTGGGGCTTGGATCATGGCGCTTGGGCAGTGCTAAAAAGTTTGTATCCGAGTGCGGATGTTCCGGTTGTGCAACTAAGCTTAGATATGAGATTGAGCTCAAAGGAGCATTATGAGCTCGCAAAAGAATTAAAGGATTTGCGAGAAGAGGGAATCCTCATTGTCGCTAGTGGCAATGTGGTTCACAACTTGAGGTTGGTTGATTTTTCAGGTAACCAGCAGTATCCATGGGCAAATCGCTTTAATGAATTTTTTAAGGCTGAGTTACTTGCTGGGCATCATGATGCTCTCATTAATCCGGAGTTATTTGGAGAGGATGCTTTGATTTCTAACCCTACCTGGGAGCATTATTGGCCTGCTGTGTATGCTCTGGGGTTGCAAGACAGTGAAGATGCTATTGAGATCATCGCCGATGGGATTGATATTGGTTCTATCAGCATGCTTTCATTTAAGTTGGGCTAACTAAGCTGATTAAGCCAATTTAAGCAAAACGTTCCTCAAGGCTACTTAAGCCAATCTCTTCTAAGAGCTTGGTTTTTCTCTCGCGGGCTTTTTTGCCTGGTAAGTTCTTTTGGGTGGCAATGATTAACTCATTCTTCATGGAATGTTCCCATCCTACTAATTCTGTGACGGTAACATCGTAGCCGTGAGACTCTAATTGCAAACAGCGCAACACGTTAGTGATGTGGCTACCAAATTCTCTTGTATGGATAGGGTGGCGCCAAATTTCGGAGAGCTCATTTTTAAGTGATTGAGCTTTTGTTTTTCTGAGGGTGGCAGCAACTTCTGCTTGGCAGCAAGGCACTAAAACAACATGCTGAGCTTTCTTGGTTAACGCAAAGCGAATGGCATCGTCCGTGGCTGTATTGCAGGCATGCAAGGCTGTCACGACATCGATTTCGTCCGGTAATAAATCAGAGTGTAGGGAGTCTTCAGCACTTAGGTGTAGAAAAGACATATTTTTAAAATCTAAACGCGTTGCTAACTCTTGAGATTTATTGACTAATTCTTCACGAACTTCAATACCGTAAATGGTGGATGGCTGACTTTGCAATTTGCAAAACAAGTCATTCAGAATAAATCCCAGATAAGACTTGCCAGCGCCATGATCCACAATCGATAAGTGATTTTTTTTCGTGAGAACTTCTTTGAGCAAAGGTTCAATGAACTGAACTAAGTGATAAACCTGCTTGAGTTTGCGTCTGGTATCTTGATTGAGTTTGCCGTCTCGGGTAAGGATATGTAATTCCTTGAGTAGCTCAATAGATTGAGTAGGCCTAATCTCGTGTTTTTGGTCAGTTATTTCTTTTTTTGTCACTTTTTTGCTCTACCGTATGAAAAGGGCTCAATAACTCTCCAATATTCTAAATACACACTCAATTAATGCCTGTTTGGCTCGTCTAAACTAAACTATAGGGCTATTTGATTGAAAAGCCTATGAATTACAGCAATGATATTGTCCGCGAAGTCGCAAGACGTAGGACTTTTGGCATTATTTCTCACCCTGATGCCGGTAAAACAACCTTAACCGAGAAACTATTAATGTTCTCGGGAGCCATCCAATTGGCGGGCACGGTAAAAGCTCGTAAAAGCGGTAGACACGCCACCTCTGACTGGATGGAAATTGAAAAGCAACGTGGTATTTCTGTTGCGAGTTCTGTGATGCAGTTTGAGTATCGTGATCACGTGGTGAACCTATTGGATACCCCAGGTCACCAAGACTTTTCAGAAGATACATATCGTGTTTTGACGGCGGTTGACTCTGCGCTGATGGTGATTGACGCGGCCAAAGGTGTGGAAGAGCAGACGATTAAATTGCTCAATGTTTGTCGCATGCGCAACACTCCGATTATTACTTTTGTTAATAAGATGGACCGTGAAACAAGAGATCCGATGGAGCTCTTGGATGAGTTGGAGTCGGTTTTAAAGATTGAGTGCGCACCGGTTACCTGGCCCATTGGTATGGGTAAGAATTTCCGCGGTGTTTATCACTTGATTAATGACGAAATTTTATTGTTTGCAGCGGGTAATGACCGTGCTGATCAAGAGTTTCAGGTGATGAAGGGGATTGATAATCCTGAACTTCATAAAATGTTCCCTGATGAGATGGCGCAACTAAAAATGGAAGTGGAGTTGGTGCAAGGCGCATCCCACCCATTTGATTTAGAGCGTTTTCTAGGCGGTTTGCAAACCCCCGTATTTTTTGGTTCAGCAATTAACAACTTCGGCGTTCGTGAGATTCTGAATGCGCTATTAGATTGGGCACCAGGTCCAAGGGAGCGTGATGCCACTGTTAGATCTGTGGATCCTCGCGAAGAGAAGTTCAGTGGCTTTGTATTTAAGATTCAGGCCAACATGGATCCGGCTCACCGAGATCGCATTGCTTTTTTGCGAGTGTGCTCGGGCAAGTTTGAGCGCGGCATGAAGATTAATCACCTGCGGATTAATCGTGATGTGAAAGTGTCCAATGTGGTCACATTTATGGCGTCTAGTCGAGAGCAGGTTGAAGAGGCTTACGCAGGTGACATTATTGGTTTACCGAACCACGGCAACATGCAAATTGGTGACAGCTTCTCCGAAGGGGAGGCGTTGCAGTTCACTGGCATCCCTTATTTTGCGCCCGACTTTTTTAGAGTGGCACGCATTCGTAACCCAATGAAAATTAAACAACTGCAAAAAGGTTTGCAACAGTTGGGTGAGGAGGGTGCTGTGCAGGTATTTAAGCCCGTTAATAGTAGTGACTTAATTTTGGGTGCTGTGGGTGCTTTACAGTTTGAGGTAGTTGCCAGTCGTTTGATGAATGAGTACGGCGTAGATGCTGTTTTTGAAACGGCCAGCATTAACTGTGCGCGTTGGGTAACTTGCGATGATAAGAAGATCATGACTGATTTTCAAAATTCATCAGCTGGTCATCAGTTAGCTATTGATGCCGCCGAAAATTTGGCATATTTGGCAACTTCTGCTGTTAATTTAAGAGTTACACAAGAGCGTTGGCCTCAAATTGTTTTTCATGAGACTAGGGAACACGCTAGCAAACTTAGTTAAGTATTCAAGTTAATATCTACTTATGTCAAAAACTAGCGCCTCTGATTCTTTGCCCGTTGTCATTATTGGCGCGGGTTTGGCTGGTTTAACAGTCGCACTTGAATTGGCCAAGAATCGTCAAGTCATCATCATGGCTAAGAGGGGTTTGTCAGAGTCTGCTACAGCCTGGGCGCAAGGTGGCATTGTCGGCGTCATTGATCAGCAAGACAGTGTTGATGCTCACGTGAGAGACACTGTTGAAGCTGGTGCAGGTTTGGTCGTCGAATCAACCGCCAGATATATAGCCGAAAGAAGTGCGGATGCAATTGATTGGTTGGTTAATCAGGGTGTACCCTTTACAACCGATCCCGCAGGTCCTAAGGGTCTTCATTTAACGCGAGAAGGTGGCCATAGTCATCGACGTATTGCGCATGCGGCAGATGCCACAGGTAAAGCGATTCATGAGGTTTTATTAGATCAAGCTAAAGCTCATCCTAATATTCAGTTGTTAGAGCGTTGGATGGCTTTGGATTTGATTACTAACCATCATCTAAAAAATAAAAAAAATCAGCATCCTAATCGTTGCTACGGTGTTTACGCTTTAGATATTTCTACAGGTAAGATTGATGCAATTCCTGCATCTGCAGTGGTCTTAGCCACTGGTGGTGTAGGTAAAGTTTATCGTTACACCAGTAATCCTGAGACAGCTACTGGCGATGGTATCGCGATGGCTTGGCGTGCTGGGTGTCGTGTTGGCAATATGGAGTTTGTGCAATTTCATCCAACTTGCTTGTATCACCCACAAGATAGAACATTCTTAATCACTGAAGCGTTACGTGGTGAAGGTGCGCAATTGAAGTTGCCAGATGGTACCCGTTTTATGACGGCTCATGATGAGCGTGCAGAGTTGGCGCCAAGAGACATTGTGGCTCGTGCCATCGACTTTGAAATGAAAAAGCATGGCCTTGATTATGTATTGCTAGATGCAACTCATTTGGGCGAGACTTTCTTAAAAGAACATTTTCCAACCATCTATGCTCGTTGCGCAGCTCTAGGTATTGATATTTCTAAACAAGCCATTCCTGTTGTGCCTGCAGCGCATTACACCTGTGGTGGAGTTGTGACTGATCTAGAAGGTAAAACAGATTTACCAGGCTTATATGCTGTTGGTGAGGCAACCTATACGGGTTTACATGGTGCCAATCGCTTGGCTAGTAACTCTTTGTTGGAATGTGTGGTGATTGGTAAGTCAGCGGCGGCACAAATTAATCAACATCCATTTAAAGATATGCCTGAAGTCCCTGCTTGGGATGAGAGTCGCGTGGAAGATGCTGATGAAAGTGTGGTGATTTCTCATAACTGGGACGAGCTACGTTTATTGATGTGGAACTACGTGGGCATTGTTAGAACCAATCGTCGTTTAGAGAGGGCGCTACATCGCATTGAACTTCTTCAAAGTGAAGTGCAGGAGTATTACGCTAACTTTAGAGTGACAAGAGACTTATTGGAGCTTCGTAATTTGCTAAGTTGCGCTGAACTTATTGTACGTTCTGCATTGATGCGTAAAGAAAGTCGTGGACTCCATTACAGCCGTGACTATCCACAAAGTTGGACAGTTTCATACCCTACGATCTTAACGCCTCTGAATCGCCATTGATTGCCAAACAGCAATCAATCATTGCACGCGTAAAGAAAAATCTACAGCAATAACATCTTTGGTTAATTTGCCAATTGATATGCGATCTACGCCAGTAGCCGCAATGTGTTTGAGTTGATCTAGACTCACACCGCCAGAAGCTTCAAGTAATGCTGCGCCTTGAGTAATGGCAACAGCTTCACGCATTTGATCTAGACTGAAGTTATCAATCAAAATACTTTTTGCACCAGCTGATAAAGCTTCTTGAAGCTCACTCATGTTTTCAACTTCAATTTGGATATCTACACCTGAGTTCAGTGCAATCGCTGCTTTCATGGCTGCAGAAACACCACCTGCTGCAGCAATGTGATTTTCTTTGATTAAGATGCCATGCCATAAAGCTAGGCGTTGATTCTTTCCTCCGCCAACTGTCACTGCATATTTCTGAGCTTGGCGCAGTCCAGGAATAGTTTTGCGGGTATCTAATACTGCGCACCCCTTGGGATTGGGGCTGGCTCCTTCAATAGCCTTGACGTGCTCACTTGTGATCGTTGCAGTCCAAGAGAGTGTTTGCAAAAAGTTAATCGCAGGACGTTCTGCAGACAATAGCGCTCTTGGTTTGGCAACGATGTCACAAACAGTGGTATTTGCTTGCATCAAATCACCTTCGTCATAAGACCATTTAATTTGAGCGGAGTTATCTAATTTCTTTAGGCATCCTTCAAACCAGGCCTGACCACATAAAACAGCTTCTTGTCGCACAATCAATTTGGCTGTGACGGTGCCATCGTCTGGCACGAGCATGGCTGTCCAATCACCCTTGCCAATATCTTCCAAAAGAGCATCATTGATATTGCGTTGGCGTGCTTGTTCGAGTGATTCGTTATGGTCAAACATAAATAATTTCTAAATTTGTAATATTTTTTAATTAAACGGCGCCGATGTTTTTAACAAAACCATGCTGCGCTTTTGCTAATAAATCAGGGTGATCAGCTGTGAACTTGAGCATTCTCTCAATGCAACGGCTGGCATCTTGGCTGATAGAAGGCTCGATCAAAATTTCCCCAGATTGATGAGTTAAGCAGTGAAGGATGCCTTTGAGGCCATTCATCGCCATCCAAGGACAGTGTGCGCAACTCTTACAGGTAGCGCTATTGCCGGCAGTGGGTGCTTCAATCAGAGTTTTGCCGGGGGCTAATTGACGCATTCTGTGCAAAATCCCTTTGTCTGTTGCAACAATATATTCTTGGGCAGTTCCTTCAACCACTGCTTTAATCATGGCAGAAGTTGAACCCACAACATCAGCTAACTCAACAACATGTTCAGGTGATTCTGGGTGAACCAAAATTAAAGCTTTAGGATGTTTCTTTTTTAAAGTTTCTAGTTCAATCGCTTTGAACTCGTCATGAACGATGCAGTGACCTTCCCATAGCAACATGTCAGCACCTGTTTGATCTTGAATATATCTACCAAGATGGCGATCGGGTGCCCATAATATTTTCTTACCCTGTTGATGGAGATGATGCGCGATGGCTAAAGCGCATGAGCTTGTAACCATCCAATCAGCTCTGGCTTTAACAGCTGCGCTCGTGTTGGCATAAACCACTACTTCACGATCAGGGTGTGCATCACAGAATTTTTCAAAGTCGTCAGCTGGGCAACCCAAATCAAGTGAGCAGGTTGCATCCAGATCAGGCATGAGAACAGTTTTTTCTGGGCTGAGTATTTTGGCGCTTTCGCCCATGAACTTCACGCCAGCCACGATAAGTTTTTGCGCTGAGTGATTTTTACCAAAACGAGCCATTTCTAGAGAATCAGCCACCATGCCGCCAGTTTCCCAGGCGAGATCTTGGATATCGCCATCGACATAGTAGTGGGCAACTAAAACGGCATTTTGCTTTTCTAGCTCAGACTTAATTGCTTGAATTGTTTGAGATTTTTCTTCTTTACTCAAGGATTCTGGCACTTTTGCCCATGCTTGAGCGATACAAGTAGCTCCAGAGGCATCTTGTTTTGGGTAATCAAATAATTCTTTGTTCATGTATGAATATTAAGGCAATTTTCTTAATTAACCTGAAAGCTAATTGTTATTTGATTAGAAAAGTCTAGAGTTAATCAAAAGGATTTAAAATCTGAGTATCTATGGAGATTCAATATGTTTGGCAAGCGTAAGACATCACTGCTTTTACCTACCAATGAGCGATTCGATACATTGATTGGTAAATCATCAGAAATCTACGGTCGTATGGTCGTGGGTGATAGCTTGCGTGTTGACGGTAAGGTGGTTGGCAATATTGAATGTGAAGATAATTCAAAAGTCACTGTAGCTATCGGCGAGAGTGGTGAGGTGGTTGGCGATATTTTTGCTTACCGCGTCATGGTTGCTGGAAAAGTGGAAGGTAATATTTATGCCACTGAGCGTGTTGAATTTCATCAAACAGCGCAGGTGCGAGGGGATGTTACATACGGCTCAATTGGTATCGAGCATGGTGCCAAGGTGGTTGGTTTAGTGATTCAGGGCATTGATAAGAAAACTGCCAATCAAGCATCAGATTTAATTCGTGCAGTCCAAGATCGACGTTAATTTGGCAAATATATAAATAGTATTTCACTCAATAATTCAAAAAGGCTCACAGATTTAATCAAAATCCGTGAGCCTTTTTATTTATGGGGCTAATTACTTGCGCTTTAAATCACCCTTCACCGTACCGCCACGCTGAATGGTGATACTTGTGTAAGTTACCGCGCCATCGACTGTAGCTCTGCCACCAATCACGATATCGCGACAAGACACAGTGCCAGCCAAGCGGCCTTTAACATTGATGTTGTCTGCACTGACTGTGCCATCAACATAACCATTCGCGCCAATTAACAATGTTTGCACTGATAGGTTGCCTTTGAATGTGCCATCCACTGTAATTGAACCACCAGATTTCATGTCACCAGTAAATTCAAAACCTTCACTGATGATGGATGGTTTTAGTGAGCTTGGAGTTGTTTGAGTAGGCAGTGCATCTAAACCCAAGCTTTCTTCGCCCGTTTCGTTTGATTCGACTTGTTCTGTTTCTAACTCTGGAGTTTCGTTATCTGTTTTTTTACCGAACATATTCATTCCTTAGCAGTTGCTTAAGATGCGCTATAGCCGCTATCTGATTTAAGAAGGTTACCTTGTAGGTCGCCACCTTTTTCAATCTCAATTTCCGCATATTGAACAGTGCCAATTACTTTGCCAGTTGAGCGAATGAATAATGATTTTTTAGCTGATAGGTTGTCATGGATTTCTCCGCGAACGTCTACAACTTCAGCAGTTACTTTGCCTTTTAGTACGCCAGTGCTACCTACTAGGATCTCGCGAGCTGTTAATTCGCCTTCGATAGTGCCAGAAATAGAGGCAATATCAGGTACTACAAAGGTGCCTGTTAGTTTCACGCCTTCGCCCACTGTCAGGCAACCGTTTTGATTGTTATCAGCCATAAAAACCCCTAAAAATTAGAATTAATTGTCATACGTATCAAATTTTACAGCGAATGACAGTCTATCAAGGTAGAATCCGCACCCGGAGGGAAATTTATGCAAAGAGTGATGTTGCGCGCCAAGTTACACCGTGTAACGGTGACGGAGGCCGATTTGGAATATGAGGGTTCATGTGGAATCGACGAGGATCTATTGGATGCCGCCGATATGCGTGAGTTCGAGCGTATTGAGCTATACAACATCAATAATGGCGAACGTTTTTCCACATACATCATTAAGGCAGCCAGAGGCTCTGGTGCAATTTCATTAAACGGTGCGGCGGCACGTAAGGCGCACGTGGGCGATTTATTGATTATTTGTACTTATGGCTCAATGACTGAGACTGATGCGAAGACATTTATTCCTAAAGTGATTTTGGTCGATGAGAAGAACAAAATCAAAGAAATCAAAAAAATCACGATTTAACTCAAATAATCATTTGTATTAAGTCAATGACAAAAAAGGCAGCCAAGGCTGCCTTTTGTTTTATGTGCCACAGGATGCTTCTATAAGACCTTAATGAGCCTTAATGAGTCATTAAAACGGCATCTTGGCATCCGGTTTGACTGCCAAAAAAACCTTTTTAAATTCAGCCTGAATTCTCTCGATGGCTGCTTGACTATCGGCCTCAAAACGCATCACCACAATGGGTGTTGTATTGGATGGTCTTGCTAGACCAAAACCGTCAGCATATTCGACGCGTACGCCATCAATGGTGTTTACTGATTCTGCCGTTTCAAAAGTAGCCTGAGTGCCCTTAGCTACTTCAGCTTTAATTTTGTCGAGCAAACTAAACGCTTCACCTTCAGCGCAAGGCATTTGCAATTCAGGGGTGCAGATAGCATTTGGCAATTGATTCAGTGTGGCATTAGGGTCTTGCTCTGCGCTCAATATTTCTAGAAGGCGAGCGCCTGTATATAGACCATCATCAAAACCGTACCAGCGATCTTTGAAGAAAATATGACCACTCATTTCCCCGGCCAAAGGTGCGCCAGTTTCTTTGAGCTTGGCTTTAACCAATGAGTGACCAGTTTTCCACATTAAGGGTACGCCACCTTGTTGCTTCACGTAAGTCGCTAAGTTGCGGGTGCATTTAACGTCGTAAATAATTTGTGCGCCAGGATTGCGAGATAAAACATCTTTGGCAAAAAGCATCATTTGGCGGTCTGGGAAAATTACTTCACCAGTCTTAGTTACAACACCTAAGCGATCAGCATCGCCATCAAAAGCTAAGCCCAATTCATTGTCAGTTGTCTGTAGATTCTTGATGAGATCTTGTAGATTTTCCAAATGCGCTGGATCAGGATGGTGATTGGGGAATGTGCCATCAACTTCGCAGAATAGCTCTTCTACTTCACAGCCTAATTCTCTAAACAGTCTGCCAGCAAATGCACCGCCAACACCATTGCCACAGTCAACTGCAATTTTGATTTTTCGTTTGAGTTTTACATCACCCACAATGCGCTGTAGGTATTCTGGAAAAATATTGTGTTCAGAGCGAGTGCCTTGCCCACTTGAAAAATTCTTCGCAACAATACGTTCGCGCAAAGCTTGGATTTGCTCACCATAAATAGCTGAACCACCTAGAACCATTTTGAAACCGTTGTAATCGGGAGGGTTGTGGCTACCAGTGATCATGATTCCTGATTTGGCTTGTTGGCCTTGAATGCTGATGTTTGTTCCGAAGTACACCATCGGTGTTGCAACCACGCCCAAATCAATCACATTGATACCTACTGACAAAAGACCTTCAGTGAGGCCAGCCATCAGGGATGGGCCAGATAAGCGACCATCACGACCTACAACACAGATGGTTTCACCTTTGTCGCGCATGGCGCTGCCAAATGATTGACCTATTAATTTGGCAATACTAGGGTCTAGAGTTTTATCAATGACGCCACGAATGTCATACGCTTTAAAAATTGAAGGGGATAATTCCATGAGCTTACTAAGTTAAGAGTTGAGCCACTTAATTCTGGCGGCAGTGATGTTATCAATGCCCTCTAGGGAAGGATTTTCACCTCTGAGAGCTGCTTGAATTGGCTTGGCTAATTTTTTGCCTAATTCAACGCCGGGTTGATCAAAGCTGTTTAGATTCCAAATAGCTCCTAAGCAGATAGCGCGATGCTCATACAGTGCTAAGAGGGCACCTAAGTGATAGGCATCCAACTTGGGTAACCAAATAAGATTGCTTGGGCGACCGCCTGGGCATGAGTCGTAGGCATTTTGCACCTCTGAACCGTTGGCTAGTGCCTGTGCTTGTGCCAAGCAATTAGCCACCAATGATTGGTGATGCTCTTTCGCCTCAGGTAAATCGCTCATCGGTTCTTTGACAGCAATAAAGTCGACTGGAATGATTTGCGTACCTTGATGCAACATTTGGAAATAACTATGTTGAGAGTTGCTTCCTGCACTGCCAAAAACAACTGGAGAGGTTGGGTCGCATGACTTGCCATCCATCGTCACGCTCTTACCATGACTCTCCATTTCTAACTGTTGTAACCACTCTGGTAAAAATCTTAGTGCATGTGCATACGGCACAATAGCTTTGGCTGTAACGCCATGACGATTTTGATTGTGTATCAATGTCAGTGCCAAAATTAATGGCATATTTTCTTCGGCAGGAGCATTCAAGAAATGCTGGTCCATCGCGTGTGCGCCGGCCAAGAATTGTTTGAATGTATCAAAGCCAAACTTGATTGCAATCGGAAAGCCTACGGCTGACCAAACTGAGAAGCGACCACCTACCCAATCCCAAAATGGATAAATATTTTCTGGGGCGATCCCAAAGGCTTCTGCAGCTTCTGGGTTGGCGGTAATGCCAATCAGGCACTTTTTGAGTTGTGATGGGCTGACTTGATGAAGTTTTAGCCAGTTAATCACTGTTTGAGCGTTTCTGATTGTCTCAAGCGTTGTAAATGTCTTAGATGTAATCAAAACCCGAGTGCTACGTGGTTGAGCTTTGGCTAGCGTAGTAGCTAGTTCGGCGCTATCAACGTTAGCAACGAAATGTAAGCGGATAGCTTTGCCGTCTTGCGGGTTAATTTGGTAAAGAGCGTCACATACAAGACGTGGACCCCAATCTGATCCGCCAATGCCAAGACAAATTACGTCAGTAATACCAATTAGTTGATTGCAAAAGCCTTCGATACGTTGCCATACGCCTTTAACCAAAGGCATAACATCTTCCCCATTCACCATCATGGGGGTGGCTGATAAGTTACGTAGAGCTGGGTGAAGTGCTGCGCGCCCCTCAGATTGATTAATTGCGTTACCTGAGAAGATCGCATCACGTCTTTCAAAGACGCCACGCTCTTTGGCCATATCAATTAATTGACGCCAATCTGCATCGTTGATTGTTTGATATGCCGTATCTAGAGTTAGGTCTACAGCGCTAATTAATTTAGACATTTATGAATTTTAACAACTTCAAATGACGAAAAAGTGAAAAAAATCGACAGTCGGTTTCAGATACCTCTATAATCACGGCTGTTTTGGAAGCTTGGCAGAGTGGTTGAATGCAGCAGTCTTGAAAACTGCCGAGGATGCGAGTCCTCCGTGAGTTCGAATCTCACAGCTTCCGCCAAGTCAATAGGTGCTAAAAGGGCTAGAGGGAACTCTAGCCCTTTTTTACCAAAACTATTACCAAAGTAGGCTCTGAGGTGTTTTTTCTCTAATACCGGAAACCCCATATAAGTTATTTTTTATTAACCCATATGGATTCTTGAGTTTGTTGGCCATGCTGATTATGTTTATTGTGGATCAGCCCAGTGAGCGCCAATAAACTCGGCGCCTAAGTAATGCACAGTTAGTGCAATCAATGTAACAAAAATCTCAAAAATCTTTTATAAATTAGAGATGTTGAGAAATTGGT
>JALQYK010000056.1 GCA_023254115.1 Polynucleobacter sp. | reverse complement strand
GACGCACACCTGCGTCGACAATACCATATATAGTCACACTTGACTGAGCTTGTGCAACTGTTGCAACAGTTGCCAATGCAGCCAATGCGATAAGCGATTTTTTCATTCGTAAATCTCCATTAATGTGAAATAAATGTACCTAGGCTTAACTAGGGACTGCCCTATATTGCAATAAGTCCTCGTCTGCTATTGTGTCAGAACTATTGCGGGTAAGGGTTTTTCTGTCGTTACTGCGCTATTTTATTAATTCTGTTGCATCTGAGCAACATACGACTTCATTTTTGTCTGTTTTCAAAGGAAACTTAGTTTTAATTACATATTAACCCTAATAAAAGCAGTGTTTTTGTCACATGGCAAGTAGAGAATTTCTGAAACTCATGAAGTTAGCCCGTTCTGGTGATGCTTTGGCGCAACAGAGAATTGGTGAGATTTACATGCTTGGAGAGCAGGGTACGCCACAAAATACTCAAAATGCTTTGCTATGGCTTGAAAAAGCATCTCTAAGTGTTGAATTTAATGAAAGTTTTTTTAATTTTGTATCTGATAATTTAAATTTAGATGAGAGCTTGGGTTTAGCTCAGTCTTTGTTTGCCTGGAAGTGCATTGCCCATGCTGCAAATAACGGCAACACCCAAGCACGCTGGGTATTTGCACAAGTTATTGTTGGTAAGTCGGGGCATGCGCCAGCTTTAGCGTTTTCAACTCTCACAGAAAAACATTGGGCTGATCTAGGCGGTATTGATCACCTTAAAAATCTTGCGCTTCGCTATTTAGAAGAGTTATCAGACTTGCCGCCTTTCGAGTCTCAGAACTTGACTCAGAAACTTTTATCAGAGTGCCTGATGGATGGATGTCTGGGTATTGTTAATGAATCTCGCTCTAAAAAAATTGTTAGTCATTTAGCTGTTGATGCAAGCGAGATGGGTTTAGCTAGTTTGCTGTCATTTGCCAAAAACTTTGATGAGCACTTGGTACCAGCTTTATCTGTTCACTTACCTACTCTATTAGCTGTTCGTAAACCATCTGCAGAACACCAATTACTTTATTGGGCAGCTTGGAAATATCTGGGCAATGAAACTGCTTTAAAAATTGCCGCAGAGCTTTCTTATGTTCCCGCTCAATTGGCATTAGGCCTTCGGTTAGCAAAATTTGATGCGGTTGATATTGATAATGGCAATGCACGCCTTAAACAAGCCGTTTTTTGGTTAAAGCAAGCAGCCAATCAAGGTGAACGAGATGCTTGGTATGCGTTAGGGGTAATTAATCGTATGCCACAGTACTCTGGATATAGCGGCAAAGATAGCGATGCGTGCTTTGATAAAGCCGCAGACTTAGGTCATCCAGAGGCTCAGTTTAAAAAAGGAGTTTTACTGTGGCGTAAGCGCGCCAGCTTGAATGAAAGCATTGTAGGTCTGCAAGCATCATATTGGATTTGGCACGCAGCGCAACAAGGTGTAAGGGCTGCCCAAGAACTTTTATCCAAAATCATGTTGAGCCACCCCAATGCATCATCGAATCATTGGGTAGCATTAGCTTTGGCAATTAAGAGCTCACTTAATGAAGCAAGTCACCGGTTCACTGGCGAAATGCTATTGATGTGCCACCGCGTGATTATTGCCAACCAGCTCAATCTTAATAAAGCAGAATTACTATTAGCCAATATTGAAGCCATACAACATGAGCATGGCGCTGTTGTTGATATACGAGAGCATTTACCACGATCCAACCCAAAATTAATCTTGATCGAAACATTAGAACAACGTAAAGCTCTAATGATGGCAAGCAAAGCTTTTAATAATATTCATCTCGATGAAGGCAACTTGAGGCAGCGACGCTACCGCCTAGAAAAACTAACCGAGATGCTTGAACTTAGTCAGTCTGCTCTTCAAGATCAGACGAATCTAACTTAGGCTCATAAAACCTAGCCACCAAAATACCTAACTCGTACAAGAGGCACAGAGGTACAGCAAGTAATAGCTGAGATAGAACATCAGGTGGCGTGACTACTGCCGCAATCACGAAAGCACCCACAATGATGTAGGGGCGAATTTCTTTTAGCTTTTTGATTCTGACCATGCCAAGTTTTACTAATACAACCACAACAACTGGCACTTCAAAAGTTAAACCAAAAGCCAAGAAGGTAGTCATGGCAAAACTAAGGTATTTATCAATGTCGGTTGCCATGTCCGCGCCTAGGGGGGCGTTGTAGTGCGCCATAAACTGAAACACTGTTGGAAACACCAAGAAGTAGGCAAACGCCATACCAGCAATAAAGAGGATGTAGCTACTAGTAACAATTGGCAGAATCAATTGGCGCTCATGCTTGTATAAGCCTGGCGCAATAAAAGCCCACAACTGATACATGATCACAGGTAAAGCGCCCAAGAAAGCAACCAACATGGTGACTTTCATGGGTACAAAGAAGGAGCCCGTGACATCAGTCACGATCATTCTTCCACCATTAGGCAAAGCATCTAGTAATGGTTTAGAAAATAGATGGAAGATATCTGGCGCCCAATAAACCAACCCTAAGAAAACAATCAATAATGCAGCTACTGATTTAATCAAGCGATCACGCAACTCAAACAAATGAGTTAGAAAGGTCTCTTGTATACCCTCTTCTTTATCTGTTTCTGGTGTTTCAGGCGCTTGTTGTGCTGACATTATTTATTTTGATTTGTCTAAAAAAATGATTTAGATGCTTTTTGTTGGCTTGCAGCACGTCTGAAACGTTTTACTCTTGCAGCACCTGATTGAATCTTCGTTTTGACGCCAGCAGTTTTTTTATACCACTGTGGCATCGCTGATTTTTTAACACCCCAACTGTCTCTACCTTGTCTCAGATTAGTTTTTGGCTCACGAATCGCATAACCACCGTTATCCGCAAAGTCGTCATAGCTATCAAAGGCACTTGATGATTGAGATGTATTTACATCTCCTAGATCTTTTTTAGCTTCATTGAGGGTTGTACCAATGTCATTCATGCTGGACTGAACATCTTTAACTGCACTGGTTGCAGCTTCCTGCATTTTCTTAAGCTCATCCAACTCAACCTGACGATTAACTTCACTTTTAACTTCAGCCATGTAGCGCTGTGCGCGCCCCATCAAGTTGCCCGCCATGCGGGCAACCTTAGGTAAACGCTCAGGACCTATCACCACCAATGCGACCACCGCAATGAGGGCGAGCTTGGAAACTCCAAGATCGATCATTTATATAAGCTAAGAAATAATGATAGATGTCTGCGGTATTTTTTAGCCATTGCTGGCTAAATCATTAACCTCTATTAACATCCTTGGCTTGAACATCCACTGTCTTGCCATCATTGTTGTTTTGAATTTGGTTGCTTGGCTCGGCTGGTTTTTCTTCAGCGCCCTTCATACCGTCTTTAAAACCTTTAACAGCACCACCAAGATCGGAACCGATATTGCGTAGTTTTTTAGTACCAAATACCAATAAAACGATGACTAAAACAATAATCCAATGCCAAACGCTAAATGAACCCATTATTTGCTCCTAATTAATTTTTCTTCCAAGGACGGGGGCCACCCATCACATGCATATGCAAATGGTATACCTCTTGACCACCATCAGCACCGTTATTGATCATTACACGAAAGCCCCCGGAGTCGCCAGGGCGGCATCCTTGCTCTAGAGCAAGGCGCGGTGCAATGGTCATCATTCTACCCAGTAATGCCTCATCTGCGCTAGTTGCTGTCATTAAATTTGAAAAATGACGCTTAGGGATAATTAGAAAGTGAACTGGAGCAGATGGGTTGATGTCATGAAAAGCAAATAACTCCTCATCTTCATAAACTGTTTTACTTGGTATCTGACCTGAAACAATTTTGCAAAAAATGCAGTTTTCTGAATGTTCGTGGCTTTCGTGGCTCATCACTGATCTCTGCTTATTTAGCTAATCAAGCTTTTCTAGATGCTTTTTCTGCAATGCCCGAAACACCCTCGCGACGCTCAAGCTCCGCAATAACATCTTCTGGGCGCAAATTGAACTGCGACAAAGCCACAAAGCAGTGGAACCAAAGATCAGCTATCTCACCTACTAGTTTTGACTGCATCTCTGGGGCCAAATTAGCAAAACGACTATCTTTGGCAGCCATAACCGTTTCTGCAGCTTCTTCCCCAATTTTTTTCAAAATAGCGTCATCACCCTTGCTAAATAATTTAGCAATATAAGAAATGTCAGGATCAGCTTTACCTGCCAAAAAATCTGCGCGACGCGCATCGACCACATCCGCTAATCGTTTAATGGCATCCATATTGTTAGTATTTTTAGCTTGTTCAGTCATTGCCGTCTGTCTTTATTTGAGTCGACTTAATTAG
>JALQYK010000059.1 GCA_023254115.1 Polynucleobacter sp. | reverse complement strand
TGTGGTCTTCATCAATTTCTGCAAGTGTGAGATGCCCAATTTTTAATTGCCACCAGGTCATGCGCTGAAATCGACTGGTATCACGACCAGCATAAGCAGCCATGTAGGCATCAATAGCTTGGGAGATGAGCATTTGCCCAGAACGCTCCATGCGGAGCGGGGCGCTTGATCCAGTCAGTACAGGGCTATCAGGCAACTGTACCAATCCACTGGCGGATGATTCATAACGATTCATTTTGACCCTTACTTTATTAACTTCCGCCTTTTCACCGGCGGACTAAAGTGGGAGTCTAGAAAGTCCCGTTACTACTAGGTATTTGGCTCCTCGACCTGGGCTCGAACCAGGGACCTACGGATTAACAGTCCGGCGCTCTACCGACTGAGCTATCGAGGAATAGACCAAGATTATAGCCTGATTTTTATCAGATGCCAAATTTCCGGCAACTTTGTTCTAATATTTAGCTTCTAGTTACTAAATATAGAGAGAGTGACAATGCCTAGCTCAATATTGGGTCCAATTAGTTTTATTGGATTATTGGTTCTATCAAATGTGTTTATGACATTTGCTTGGTATGCACACCTTAAAAATTTATCAGACAAGCCATGGTGGATTGCTGCTTTACTAAGTTGGGCGATTGCTTTTTTTGAGTATGCATTACAAGTGCCTGCTAATCGAATTGGATTTGAGCATTACGATTTGGCTCAATTAAAAATTACACAAGAAGTAATTACTTTGGCAGTGTTTGTACCGTTTTCTATTTTGTATATGGGCCAACCTTTTAAGTTAGATTTCATTTGGGCTGGTTTGTGTTTGTTGGGTGCTGTTTACTTTATTTTTAGATGAGCGCACTTATCAATATCTCCAGTTGGAATGAGGTTAAAGGCCTCATCAAGCCAATTCGTTTAAAAGTATTTGTTATTGAGCAACATGTCCCAGAAGAACTTGAGTGGGATGAATATGATGAATCTGCTTGGCATGCGGTAGCAAAATTAAACGAGCAAGTTGTAGGAACCGGAAGGTTGATACTTGATCAATCAAAAGCCAAGATCGGACGTATGGCTGTCGATAAAAACTGCAGAGGTAAGGGCGTTGGTAGTGAAATACTGAGGGCTTTAATCAATCTAGGAAAAGAAAAGGGCGCACAAGAATTCATCTTGCACGCCCAAACTCATGCGATTGCTTTCTACGCTAGGGAAGGCTTTGAACCCTACGGCCCTATCTTTGATGAGGCTGGTATTCCACACTTAGAGATGCGCTTATATATCTAAGGTATTAGAAATCTAGTTTTGCATTAGCCCTGAAAATACGTGGAGCACCTGGAATTAAATATGAGTCCCCCATGAATTCTGGCGCATCAGACCAATATCTTTTATTCAAAATATTCTCAACACCAACTCTAATAGTCGTTAAACCATAAGAGTTTTTATAGGCTTGAGTAAGTCCTAAATCAAATCTATTGTAGGCTGGAATTTTTGCATCATTTTCCCTGGTAACGTATTTGCTCCCAACGTAGCGCCATGTTCCATTTAGAGATAAACGTTCATGACCTGGTACTCTGTAAATTGCAAATACATTGCTACTGAAAGTTGGTACGTTAGTGGAATGTTTTCCATCATGAGGTCCACCAGAGCCTTCAATCTTTGTATCAATCAAAGTTGCTGATGCATTGATGCTTGTTCTCTGAGTAATAGAGCCGGATAAGTTTGCTTCTAAACCAGTGTGAATTTGTTTGCCAGCTTGAACATATGCATCGTAGTAACTACCAGAGATGGTTGTGTATTCATATGGTTTATCAATTCTGAATGCAGCAATAGCTAGCTGAATATTATTCTGAAGGAGAACTTTGTTGCCAATCTCATATTGGTGAGTCTCTTTAAGCTTCATGGGGTCAGCGTAGTTGGTAGCAATTATTGGGGCTTGACCACCCAGCTCAAGTCCCTTGCTGTAGCTTACATATTGGGTTGATCCCTTAATGCCCTGATAGCTAATACCTAAGCTAGGCAGAATTTTAGTGTTGCTTGAACTTCCAGATTTTGCAGGGTATGCGTAATTATTTTTCCAAGACTCAGAAATTTCAACTATGCGAGAACCAATATGTAATTTGAAATTTGAAAAATGCCTATTGCTACTTAAGTTATCTTGAAAATATAAAGATTTTTGTGAGTTTGAGTACCCGTAATAATCAATAGCAGATGACAAGGATTGGGAAAGCGAGTTAGATAGGTTGTATATGTTTCCAGAGAGTATTACGCTACAGTTTCCAGTGCTACCCGCACAATCATTAATCCAATTGGGTTGAGATACTTTTCTGTATTGAATAGAACTGCCAAACGTTAAATCATGCGTGACTTGACCCAAGGTTTCTTTACCCGAAATCTCAAATTTTATTTCTTGGTTTTGTCTTGTTTCATTTACGCTTCTGTAGTCATAAATAATGAAATCGCCATCACTATTGAACTTGTTGCTATTAACGGGATATCCCTGTGGGTATATGTAGTGATTTGTAGGACTACTCCAAGGGAACGCTAAATTGTCATCAGTCTTTATTCGGCTAATCTGATATCCACCAGTTACCTTCCAGCCATCTTCAAGTTCTTGCGTAAACTTTGTTCCAAAATTTATTTGCTCGGTGACAACTGGCTTTTGCCATGTTTGTTCAGCAGTTAGATGTTTATATGGATCAATTGGAGGGATTCCGTTTGCTCCTAATAATTGATATCCCGGTACTGAATATTGGGAACGTTTTTGGTAGTCAATATCGGTTTCCCACTTGCTTCTAGCTGTAGGGGTTATATCAAGAGCAAGGCTAGCAAAGTTTCTATAACCTGTTGCAGCGGATACGTAGGGTTTAAAGTCCTCGTGGGCTAAATTAATGCGATATCCAATCGGGTTATCTTGGGTTTGTTTTCTGCCAATATCTACAGCTTGTGAGAATGATCCTTTTTCCCCATAGCCCAGTGAGAAACTATTTACATCTTGGTTAGCTCGTTTGGTGACGTAATTAATCAAACCCCCTGGCGATAAAATGCCAGCTTCAAGAGCGTTAATACCTTTGATTATCTCAACACGCTCTTTGTTTTCTAGAGCAATATTGGCTTCACTAGCCATTGCCATGCCATTAATTTTGTAGGCTGTAGCTGGGTTGAGTGCGAATCCTCTAATGGAGAATGATTCATAGTAGCCAATTGGGGTGTAATTCCTGCCCACAGAGGCATCATTTGTAATGACATCGCTGGCTCTTTGTGCCATCTGTGAATCAATTGGCTCTCTTGTGACGGAAGAAATTGATTGGGTTTTATCTTGCCAACTACCTTGACCGAATCCCCATTGAATATTTCTGGAATTAAGGGCTTCCTGGTTGCTATCAGTCACCACTACAGGCGACAACTGAGTTTCACTCTGAGCAATTGCATGATTAATAACAAACAGCAGGGCACATGCGCCTGCAATGTGATTTAGTTTTGGCATATAAGCCATCGTCAGTACTCCTTATATAAACGATGGCGAGTTGGGGATGCGATTTTGGACGCTTCCCTGCGCTCGCATTATCGAGATCAGGTTCAACGGGTATTTCTCACCCACATCGATAAAGCTTGATGCAGGACCCCGAGCTAATGTCTATAACTTCCAGACAGGTGTAATTATAAGGATTTTTTACTTTTGAAGTTTTTGCAGCAAAGACCTGATGATTTTTTGGGTCTTTTTGACTCTTTCTGATGGAATACCGCTGATAGGCTCATAGGGGATCTTTAGCTCATCTAACCTTGCTTTGAGGCGATAGTGAACCTTTGTTTGTGCTACGGGACCATCTCTTTGCATGCCATCTTCAATCCATGGAAAGTCCACTTGAGTGAAGAGTGTTAAATCGTAGTCATGGTTGTGAGCAATTTCTTTTAAACCAGGGTTGCTTCCAGCGAAAACTACCTCGCTGTAAATGGACGTTAATAGTGGAGCTGTATCGCAGAACAACAACACAACGCCAGCCTCTGGATTTGCTTCAATTAATTCTTTGGCTGTATCTTTTTCAGCCGCCTTTTGAGTTAGAGCGATATTGATTTGCTCTTCTGACTTGGGGGTTCTTTTTTCTTGATCAACGAAGGTTCGTAAATATTCTGATACAAAAGCGCTGGGGTAATCCTTTTTAAAAGCCTCTGTTAAATCCTTGGCTAATGTTGTTTTACCTGTGCATTCAGCACCAATGATGGCAATCTTAAGAACATGAGTCATGAATTAGTTTTAACTTTCATCTGCTTGGACCATTGTCTCCATCCCAAGAGACACAACGTTATCAGTAGACCATACAACAGAGCAGTCAGATATAAATCCTTATAAACATAAAGGCCAATGTAAATAACATCCACAAAAGCCCATAACAACCAGTTCTCAAGCCACTTTTGAGCGCTCATATATGTTGCCAATAAACTTCCCGCAGTTAAGAAGGCATCAATATTAGGTACATCTGAGCTAGTGTAGTTTTTTAAGATGTGTTGAATAAGAAAAAACATTAATAACCAGGCTATGCCGCATTTTGTAATCGAGTTGATGGAGGCTCTGGAGAAAGAAGGGTGGTGTGCTTGATGGCTCTTATCTTTCTTATGCCAAGTGATCCATGCGTATATGGCAAGACCTATAAATACAAATTGAAGAGCGGCATCACCAAACAATCGGCTATCAAAAAAAACATAGGCATAAGCAGTTGAGCTTGCAATTGCCAGTGGCCAGGTCAGAATTTTTCCGTATGCATTCAATAGAACACAGGCCAGTGACAATATGAAAGCAATAATTTCCATCAGACGTATGGGCGTTAATTAAGCTTTTCTTAGCAGAAAATCTGCAGTTACTGCAGCAGCATCTGGTGTTAGCGCACCTTCTAAGATCAGGTTAGCCGCTTGTGTAAATGGGACTTTAATAAAGTTTGCCACCTCACCGTCATTATTTTTAGGAATAAAGTCTGATGGCAGCTCTAAATCATAGGTATAGAGACTCTCATCATGAAGACCTTTTGGTTCCACAACTCGACTCACATGGATGTGGCCAATTGGTTCAACGAGGCAAGCTAACTCCCTTGGAACACTGGATTCTTCCCATAATTCTCTAACTGCGCATTGCAATAGGGTTTCATCAGCACTAACGCCACCTGCTGCTATGTTATCTAACATATTGGGGTCAGTAGCCTTGGTAGAGCTACGAAGACCTAGCCAAATCTCTTGATTACTTGTGTATCCGTTGATATGACAAGCTCGACTATGAAGACCTAGAGACCTAAAAGCAGCTCTTTCCATCCTAAATCGTTCATGACCTAGATGGTCAAACCATGCAAATGACTCATTGCGCCATCCTGGTGCCAAACCTTCCTTTTTCAAAAATTCAGCTAATTCTTGAAGCTCTTGACTTAGCAAATAGGGTGATAGTTTTTCAAGTTGTAAGTGATCCCCAAAGCGAACAATGGCTGGAGTCTCTGCGTTAGCAATATAAGTTTCGATTGTGTCGACGTAATCGGGCTGAATATGGCCAATTATCTCTGTACCCAAACGAATGGTTTGCCAATTGGATGGAGCAGGTCTTAGAGCAGTCTCCAAGATCTCTTCTAGAGCAGCGCGTGTTGTGGCAGAAATCAATGACATGTCTACAATATTTATTAATATTGTTAGATTATCTGCCAAAGCGGACAATTGAGTCTAAATTTGCTTCAAAAATAAAAGGATGGCATGAGTTCAACGAATGAAAATGATTCATCTAGCGATGATTTTGAGCCTTTGGTGCAAGCTGGACATGTTATTTGCTCAGCCAGCGCTGTAAAGGATCAGGACGAAGGCTTTCGTTTCATGGTCAGAACCTCAGACATTGCCAGTAAAGTGGGGGCTGTTGATCACCGCATTGATGAAACACTACCAGCTTTTGTGATTCGGTACGATGGTCAAGCTCATGCTTATCTGAATCGATGTGCACACGTAGCTATGGAACTAGATTGGCAACCTGGCCAATTTTTTACCCTAGATAAAACTGCCTTGATTTGTGCTTCACATGATGCGCAATATCTTCCGGATACTGGGGAATGTATTTCGGGACCATGTCCTCATGGGGCCACTTTGATCAAGCTTGATATTGAGGAACGAGAGGGCAAGATTTTTCTCTGTCAAGCAATTTGAAATAAATATTTTTTCAGGTTGATATATTCAATTGCTGGGTTGCTTAAAATTTAAGCAGGTCAGCTCGACCATTGTCTGATAAGGATTTTTTAATTTTAATGATGGAGTAGTCCACAAATTCTGTGGATAAGTTCTTCAATAATTTTGTGGAAATATATTTTTTCCCCTATTGACAAAGAAGTAGAAAATTTAAATTGATGAATTTAGAAAATATTTTGGGCTATGTTGCAGCGACACTGACCACCTTTGCATTTCTGCCACAAGCTTGGCGTATTTATAAAACCAAAGATACGAATGCCATCTCGTTTTGGATGTATTTGATTTTTAGTCTTGGAGTTTTTCTGTGGTTGGTGTATGGTATTTTTATCAGCGCTTGGCCTGTGGTTATTGCAAATGCGATTACATTATTGATATCGCTTTGGATTTTGTGGATGAAGATTAATGAATAAATTACTTGTAACTCTATTTTGCATTTCTGCAACACTCTTTGCTGGTTGCGCTTCAACGCCCATGACCAATGCAGATGGTGAATCTATTCAGGATATTCAGACCAAATTACTGGGTGATATGCCCATGCCTGGTGGTGCCAAGATTAATAATGAAAATACCTTGATTCTAGGTAGTGGCGATGGTTGGGCTGGCAGAGTCGCCATTATTGCCCAGCAAAACTCTAATGAAACTTTCACATTCTTCCGTGATCAGTTCCAAAAGGCAGGTTGGACTTTAGTTTCTTCAACCAAAACAAAAAATAGCATCTTGGTTTTTATCAAGAAAGATAGAACCGCTACGATTGAAATTGAGGATGCAGGTTGGATTGGTAGAACGAATGTGATGTTAACGGTAGCGCCTCGTAGCACTGTTGTGCCACCTGTCACAAAATAAGTACAACTCTAGTAATTTGGTCCCGCCAACAGGAATCGAACCTGTGTCTACCGCTTAGGAGGCAGTTGTACTATCCACTGTACTATGGCGAGATCTGAAATAGGTCGCTAGCTTACCATCCACAAAGAGTTAAGACTGTATTTGCGATGGTAACCATTAAATCCGGCTTCAAATAAGCTAGAAATACTAATACCAGCGTAATTGCTGCCAGAGTCTTAATGAGGATAGGGAGCCGTAATATGTTCATGATGATTGATTGGATGATTAGGCTTTTGCCAAAGCAGCATTTCTATCAATGGCATCCTCATTGATTGGTAGGTTAACCAGTGCTGCAAGAATGCCCAAGCCTATAGCAATGATCCAAACAATGTTGTAAGACCCAGTTTTATCGAATAAAACTCCTCCTAAATAAGCACCCATAAAGCTGCCGATTTGGTGAGAGAAGAATGCAAAACCAGATAGCATCGATAAGTACTTAACGCCAAAAATTTGAGCCACAATCCCATTAGTTAGGGGGACTGTGGATAGCCACAAAATGCCCATGAGTGCAGCAAATAAATAAGTTGTCAATGGCGATAGAGGTAGCAATAAGAAGGCACCAATCACAATCGATCTTGAGCCATATATGAAGGCAAGTATGTAGTGCTTAGGCACTTTTTGCCCAAGGACACCTGCATAGTAGGTGCCCAAGACATTAAATAGACCTACTAGTGCTAAAGCCAATGTCGCGACCTGAGGGTGACCAACATCAGGATAGGTGGCAGACATGTCTTTGAGATAGGGAGCTAAGTGAACGCCAATGAAAACCACTTGGAATCCGCAAACAAAATAACCTAGTATTAACAATTGAAAACTACGTTGTTTAAATGCTTCACTGATGGCTTCTGTAATTGTCTGTTGATGTCCTAGTACTGCAGGCGCATGATTTTTCTCTCGCAAAATCCAACCAAGCGGTAACATCAGAGTAACTAGGATTGCTAAGATAATTAAAGCATTTTGAGGGCCAAAGTTGCCCAGTAATTCTTGTTCTAGAGGAATCATTAAGAACTGGCCAAATGAGCCCATAGCAGCAGCAATGCCCATTGCCCAAACTCGTTTTTCGGGTGGGCAGTTACGACCAATAACTCCACATACAACGCTGTATGTTGAACAGGCTAAAGCCAAACCTAAAATAACCCCCATACTCAGGACAAAAGCTAGTCCACTAACTGCTTGGCTGGCACCATACAGACCAATACAGTAAAGGCATCCGCCTAAGAGCATAATTTTGTAGGCACCAAACTTATCAGATAAGCCACCAAATAATGGTTGTGTGGCTCCCCAGGTTAAATTTTGTAGGGCAATAGCCAAGGCAAATGTTTCTCTGCCCCAACCATTTGCTTGAGTAATTGGGAGATTAAATAAACCAAACCCATGACGTATGCCCATTGATAGTGTGACTAGTAATCCTCCTGCAATCAGCACTCTTGTTAGATTTAATTGATAAGTCATGGCTTAGATGATGCCTTTATCTTTTAAAGATTTAATTTGAGATTCTTCAAGACCTAATTTGTCTTTAAGAATCTCATGTGTGTGTTCGCCAAGTAAGGGTGGTGGGCGATGTTCAACCACTGGTGTCTCACTTAATCTCATTGGACTGCGCACCAAATTAACTTTGCCTGCGGTAGGGTGAGGCATTTCCATTTTGATATTGCGCGCGATAACTTGTTCATTCTCAAAAACCTCTTTGAAGTTATTGATAGGCCCGCAAGGAACATTGGCAATATCCAATAGTTCAATCCATTCTTTTTTGGTTTTCTTTAAAACCATTTTTTGAAGAAGTGGATCTAATTCAGCGCGATGTCTAACGCGCTCTGGGTTGGTTGCAAAGCGCGGATCGTCAGCAAGCTGGGGCTCATGCCCAGACTCTACAAAGTGTCTAAATTGACTGTCATTACCAGCAGCAACAATGATCCATCCATCAGATGCTTTAAAAGTTTGATAAGGGACTATGTTGGCGCTAGCATTACCCCAACTTTTAGGTGGTACCCCGCTGGTTAAATAATTACTCGCCACGTTGCACATGGTGGCAATTTGTACATCTAATAGCGATAAATCAATGTATTGACCTACGCCGGTTTGATCTCTGTGAACAACAGCCGCAAGTATTGCTGAAGTGGCGTACATCCCCGTGAAGATGTCAGCAATCGCAACGCCAGCTTTTTGAGGTCCTCCGCCAGGTAAATCTTCCTTTTCGCCCGTGACGCTCATAAAACCGCCCATACCTTGGACGATATAGTCGTAACCAGGGCGATGTGCGTAAGGGCCAGTTTGACCAAAACCCGTTATAGAACAATAAATTAGATCATTTTTTAGGAGTTTTAGGCTCTCATAATCAAGACCATACTTTTTTAATTGCCCAACTTTATAGTTTTCGATAACGATATCGCTCTGTAAAACCAGTTTTTTGATGATTTCTTGACCTTCTGGCTTCGAAATATCTACGGTAATTGATCTTTTATTCCGATTTATTGCTAAATAAAAGGCTGATTCTGTGGTTTCTTGACCTTCAGAATTCTTTAAAAAAGGTGGGCCCCATTGGCGGGTATCATCTCCCGTAATCGGCCTCTCGACCTTGATTACATCGGCTCCTAGGTCTGCTAGGTTCTGCCCACACCATGGCCCTGCCAGTACTCGACTGAGGTCTAAAACGCGAAGATGATTAAGTGCTCCCATGGAAGTCATTTTCGCATGTGGATACAATTCTCCGCCATGGCAACAAAAAAATCAGATCAATACAGCGAATCGTCGATCAAAGTCCTAAAGGGCCTTGAACCAGTTAAACAACGTCCGGGTATGTATACGCGGACCGATAACCCCTTGCATATGATTCAAGAGGTTATTGATAACGCTTCCGATGAAGCCCTAGGAGGGTATGGTAAGCACATTGTCGTTACCTTGCATACCGATGGTAGTGTGAGTGTGGAGGATGATGGCCGAGGTATTCCAGTGGGGATGCATCCTGAAGAAAAGCGACCAGTAGTGGAGTTGGTATTTACCCAACTTCATGCTGGCGGCAAATTCGAAAAGGGCTCGGGCGGGGCGTATGCTTTCTCAGGTGGTCTACACGGTGTGGGCGTGTCTGTAACCAATGCCTTATCAAAGCGAATGGAAGTAACTGTTTGGCGCGATAAACAAATTTCGACATTGGCATTTGAAGCAGGTTTCGTGGTTGAACCACTTAAGACAAAAATTGCCCCAATGGGTGATCGTCCCAATGGCACACGAGTAAGAGCTTGGCCAGATGCAAAGTATTTTGATAGCGCGCAAATTCCTTTAGCTGAATTGCAAAGACTATTGCGCTCTAAAGCAGTTCTTTTGCCTGGCGTAAAAGTAACCTTGATTCAAGAAAAGGGTGGTGAACCACAAACTTGGTTATATACCCAAGGATTAAGAGGCTATCTAGATGAGGCAATGGCGCAGGGAGGCCATAGTCCAGTTGTGATACCAGCGTTTGATGGAGAACACTTTGCAGACCCTAATCGACCTGGTGAAGATTCATTTGCTGAAGGTGAGGGTGCTAGTTGGGTTGTGGCTTGGACTGAAGAGGGCGCTCCTGTTCGTGAAAGTTACGTGAACTTAATCCCAACACCTGCGGGCGGAACCCATGAAAGTGGATTACGTGATGGCTTGTTCAATGCAGTGAAAAGCTTTATCGATATTCATGCGCTTCAGCCAAAGGGTGTGAAGTTGATGCCGGAGGACGTTTTTGCTCGTGCATCATTTGTTTTGTCCGCTAAAGTTTTAGACCCACAGTTCCAGGGTCAGATTAAAGAACGATTGAACTCAAGAGATGCTGTACGTCTCGTATCTGGCTTTGTTAAATCAGCTTTGGATTTATGGCTCAACCAGCATGTCGACTATGGTCGTAAGCTAGCGGAGTTGGTAATCAAACAAGCTCAAGCAAGGACCCGCGCCGGTCAAAAAGTGGAAAAGAAAAAATCTTCTGGTGTTGCTGTCTTGCCAGGTAAGTTAACTGACTGCGAGAGTGAAGATATTGCTATGAACGAACTCTTCCTTGTGGAGGGTGATTCTGCTGGTGGTTCTGCAAAAATGGGGCGTAATAAAGAGTATCAGGCAATCTTGCCCTTACGTGGCAAAGTGTTGAATACTTGGGAAGCAGAGCGTGATCGTTTATTTGCCAATAATGAAGTTCATGACATCGCGGTTGCGATTGGTGTCGATCCTCACAGTAAAAACGATAATCCTGATTTATCTGGTTTGCGTTATGGTCGTATTTGTATCTTGTCCGATGCTGATGTGGATGGCTCACACATTCAAGTATTGCTACTTACTTTGTTCTTCCGTCACTTCCCTAAACTGATTGAACACGGTCATATTCATATTGCACGTCCACCTCTATATCGTGTTGATGCACCAGCACGTGGGAAAAAACCTGCGCAAAAAATCTATGCATTAGATAACGGTGAATTAACTGCGATTGAAGACAAACTCAGAAAAGATGGTGTGAAAGAAAATGGCTGGAGCATTGCCCGCTTCAAAGGCTTGGGT
>JALQYK010000066.1 GCA_023254115.1 Polynucleobacter sp. | reverse complement strand
CATTGGATTGAAGTTACGCGCTGTGTGGCGATAAACCAAGTTACCCGCCTTATCAGCCTTCCATGCTTTTACTAGAGCAACGTCCGCCACCAAAGAGCGCTCCATCACATACTTTTCGCCGTCAAACTCACGGATCTCTTTACCTTCAGCAACAATCGTACCTACGCCTGTTTTTGTAAAGAAAGCTGGAATACCGCAACCACCTGCACGTAATTTTTCGGCCAAAGTACCTTGAGGCGTGAACTCCAACTCAAGTTCACCAGCCAAATATTGACGTTCGAATTCTTTATTCTCACCAACATATGAAGAAATCATTTTTTTAATTTGGCGAGTTTCTAATAATTGACCTAAACCAAAGCCATCCACACCAGCATTATTTGAAATAGCAGTTAAGTTAGTAACACCTGAGTCACGCAATGCAGCGATTAAAGCTTCTGGAATACCGCACAAACCAAAACCACCCACTGCAAAAGTTTGGCCATCTTTAACGATGTCAGCCAATGCTTCCTTTGCAGAACCGTAAACCTTATTCATTCAAAACTCCCAATTTATACAAAAATAGCCCTTTCAAAGGGCTCTTACCCACTATTTAAGCAAGCAAACAGTATGCCAAACCCTCAGTTATATACCATTCTATTGACGGCTCGTTGACTTTAGATGACAAGAAAGCTCAAGAAATTAGCTAACTATATGAAAATAAATCAACTAATTGATTACAAACACCCCTTATAGTAACTTTTTTATGATTTCAAATAGATTGAAACTAAAATCAAAGCCTTACCAGATGGAGTACAGATGAATACCAGCCCAGAAATTCTTGAACAATTTGGTCCTCGTGAGTCAATGGACTACGACGTAGTGATTGTGGGCGGTGGTCCGGCTGGTTTATCAGCCGCAATTCGCTTAAAACAATTGAGCGCTGAAAAAGGCCAAGAAATTTCTGTGTGCGTACTTGAAAAAGGTTCTGAAGTCGGCGCGCATATCCTATCGGGCGCTGTGATGGATCCAATTGGTATCAATGAATTAATCCCTGACTGGAAAGAAAAAGGTGCGCCACTCAACACTCCTGTGAGCGAAGACCGCTTCATGTTCTTAACTGAAAGCAAGTCGTTCACAACTCCTAACTGGATGCTACCAGGCTGTTTTCAGAATCATGGCAACTATATTGTTAGCTTATCCAACTTCACACGTTGGTTAGGAACAGAGGCTGAAAATCTAGGCGTAGAAATTTTTGCTGGTTTCCCAGCAGCTGAAATTTTGTATGGTGAGTCAGGCGAAGTGGTAGGTGTAGCGACTGGTAACTTAGGCGTTAGCAAAGAAGGGGAACCCACTGAAAACTTCCAATTAGGTATGGAACTACGCGCCAAGTACACCCTCTTCGCTGAAGGTGCTCGTGGTCACTTGGGCAAACAACTCATTAATAACTACTCACTAGATGCTGGCAAAGATCCACAAAGTTACGGTCTTGGCATCAAAGAACTCTGGGAAATCGATCCCGCACTTCACCAAGAAGGCTTGGTAATCCATACAGCAGGCTGGCCACTGAGTGCTGATACTTATGGCGGTTCATTTTTGTATCACCTAGAAAACAATCAAGTGGCCGTCGGTTTTGTGGTGGGCCTGCTCGATGACCGCGCGTTCGCGCTGCAGGTGTTCGCGCTCCTGCGCAATCTGCCCGGCAATGTCTTCGTCAGCCGCCCAGGTTGTCGCAGCGCCCAATGCCATCAGCCATAACAGCGCGGTTTTCATGTCAGGTGTGT
>JALQYK010000026.1 GCA_023254115.1 Polynucleobacter sp. | reverse complement strand
ACAGTTGAGTGAAGCCAGTTGTTGTTTTAGATACAAATATTCTTTTGGATGTTTTGGTTTTTGATGACAGCAGAGCTCATCCATTAAGAGCTGCTTTAATAGCAGGAAGCTTAGACGCTGTTGCAACACAAAAAACTTTGGCAGAGTTTCTTGATGTGATTGGGCGCCAACAATTTTTACTTTCGCAAGAGAAGCAAGATGAAATCATGTTTCAGTGGCGCTCATGGTCTAGATTAATAAATGATGAAGTGCTTGATGTTGCACCGTGGAAATGTAAAGACAGGGATGATCAAGTATTTATAAACTTAGCTTATACCCTCAAACCTGCGATGCTTATCAGTAAAGATAAGATGGTTTTAAAAATTGCAAAACGTGCACAAAAAGATGGCGTTGTAATTACCTCTGATCACAATAGGGTTTTTTTAGATGATTTTTCACTAAAAATCGCTGAGTTATAAGGGTAAGTTCTAGTAATTTGGACTTAATGTTTTTGCAACTTCCCTTAATAATTCCTTACAATTAAAGAGTCAAATCAGTAATTTTGTACAGAGACAACAATTAAGGAGATATATATGAACAAGACAATTCGTCATGCGATGCTAACAATGGGCGTCGTAGCAACTGCTCTATCAGGCGGTGTTCAGGCTGCATTCCCAGAAGACAAACCGGTTACGATGGTTGTTCCATTTGCAGCTGGTGGCCCAACAGATAAAGTAGCTAGAGAACTTGCTTTGGCTATGAGCAAAACTCTCAAGCAACAAGTGATTGTTGATAACTCACCTGGTGCAGGTGGCACTATTGCCGCAAAGAAAGTACTTAATGCACCTAAAGATGGCTACACAGTACTGATTCACCACATTGGTATGTCTACTGCCCCAGCTTTGTATAAAAATTTAGGTTTTGATCCCAATACTGACTATGAACATTTAGGTCAAGTTGCTGATGTACCAATGGTCATGGTGGCAAATAAAGATTTGCCAGCAAAAAATTACATAGAGTTGCTTGCTTACATTAAAGCTAATGCATCAAAAGTGGCTTATGCCAATGCAGGTATCGGTTCAGCAAGCCATTTATGTGGCTTGTTGTTCATGAGCACTATTCAGCAGGACATGACAACAGTTCCATACAAAGGTACAGCGCCAGCGTTAACAGATTTGATTGGTGGTCAAGTGCAATTGATGTGTGACCAAACAACTAATTTAGCAGGTCAACTAAAGGCGGGCTCTGTTAAAGCATACGGTGCGACAACTATGCAACGTATTCCTGCATTTAAAGATATTCCAACATTGCATGAGCAAGGTTTGAAAAACTTCCAAGTGAACGTTTGGCATGGTGTTTATGCGCCAAAAGGCACACCAAAAGCGGCCACGGATAAATTATCAGCAGCAATCAAGGCGGGCATCAATGATGCTGGTTACAAAGCCAAGATGGCAGAGTTGGGTGCAAACGTACCTAATGACAAGAATGCTAGCCCAGAAGGACACAAAGCTCACTTGAAAGCGCAAATTGATTTGTGGACTCCAATCATTAAAAAGGCTGGTGTATACGCTGACTAATCAATCTAGATTGATTAAGATGTTTTGATCTATTTTGGCGCCACCGGCTTTGGTTAAAGCTGGTGGTAGCCATTCAGCCAATTGATTAATTGACTGATTCAATTCTTTCGCGATGGCTTTCATAAGTGGTGTTTCTTTTATCCACTCGTGCACAAGATGTAGTTCTAGTGATTGCCACTCAAGTAGTCTAAATTTAAGTAAAACTTTAGCGGCATGCCTAGCATTTCTTGCTTTGTCGGTAGCTAAGTAATCCAGGCGACTTCTTGCCTTGGCTAGTGATGTTTTGATATCTGTAAATAACTTCCCATGACCTGGAATCACTAACTTAATTTTTAACTGATCGATTAAATCGAGTGTTCTAGCCACCTCTTCAAATCCATCTTCTCCATCAAGTTCTGGAAATATTGCGCCAAACCCGTCTTCCCAAAGGGCATCAGCTGAGATAAGTAGTTGATGGTCTTCTTGATAGAGAATAACTGAGTGGGGGTCGTGCCCTGGTGCAGCAAGAATCTCCCACATGTATGCACCAAGTAATATTCTTTTGCCCGGTTCTAAAGAATGGTGGCACTGAAAAGTAGGGCAGTTTTGCCCAAGATTTTTAAAGCTTAATAAATTTTCATTCCAGTTATAAACGGCAGAAAATTCATTAGCGGGTACATAGACGCTAGATTGAAAATCATTAACCAAAATTGCATTTCCACCACAGTGATCTGAGTGAAGGTGCGTGTTAACAATTTTATCTAGCTTGGATAAGCCTTCAGCTTTGAGCGCGTTTTTAACTAAGGATAGAGTTTGCTCTTGGTGAGCAACATAGCCAGTATCTACGATGGATACATCATCGTTTGACCAAAATAAAATATTGTTGGCTGACAGCCAACCTCTTTCAAAAACTTTGATACCTCTTGGAAGAGCGAACTCATTCATGCAAATTAGCGCGTCTCTTATCTAATTCAGTCCAGATCACTTCTTTTTCTGCATCGCTTAATTCAGACCAAGCTGCAATTTCGTCCAAAGTTCTTTGGCAGCCTAAACAATATTGATCAGCATCGTCCATTTTGCATAAGTTAATGCAAGGTGATGCTGGTCTTTGCGGCGTATTAACGCTGTTCACTTTGAGGGTAGTTCTTTTCCAAGATTGCTTGATATCTATTAGAGAGTTCTTTGGCATTTTTAATGCTAATACCTAAGTCCCTAACGCGGCCATCTTTTAAGTCATAAATCCAACCATGAATAGTGATTTCTTGCCCTTTTGACCAAGCATCTTGGACGCTGGTTGTTTGGCATACATTCATCACTTGTTCTATGACATTTAATTCACATAATTTATCAAATTGATCAGTTTCTTTAAGTACTTGCCCAAGATATTTTCCGTGTTTATCTTGAACATCTTGAACATGTCGAATCCAATTATCTGCAATACCAATTCGTGCCTTAATTTGCGCCGCTCGAACCCCTGAGCAACCATAGTGGCCTACAACAATGATATGTTTTACTTTGATTTGGTCTACGGCAAACTGAATCACTGATAGAGCGTTTAAATCTGTATGAACAACAACGTTAGCTATGTTACGGTGAACAAATACTTCGCCAGGCGCTAGTCCGGTAATCTGATTGGCAGGAACTCTTGAATCTGAACAACCAATCCAAAGGTACTCAGGCGCTTGTTGATCGACTAGTCTAGAAAAATAGTTAGGATCGGCCTTGGTGACGGAATCAACCCAATCCTGATTATTTTCAAGTAACTTGGATAGGATGTATGGATTATTTGATGTCGTCATAATTAAATCTTTATCTGTTGGCAAATAGATTATTGCAATATTGGCATCACAGTAAGAATGTTACAGTGACTTTAGGTTTCGGCGGAATTTTTCATGACTAAATGTCTTTATAGAGTGTGGTCTATTTATTTGATATAACGCTACTAATGAATTCTCTTAAATACCCATTTAATGATGAGTTGCCCGCTCTAGGTGCCGCGAAAAAGATTGATGCGAACGTCAAGTGGTTGCGGATGCCCTTGCCATTTGCTTTGGACCATATCAATCTATGGTTGATTAAAGATGATTTTAATGGGCGGCATGGTTGGACGGTGGTTGACTGTGGGGTAGCCAATCAAGCAACCAAGGATGCTTGGGAAAGTATCTTTCAGTCTGAGTTAGAGGGTTTACCGATTGTTAGGGTAATCGTTACCCATATGCATCCTGATCATATAGGCCTTGCATCTTGGTTGTGTGAAAGGTGGTCTGCGCCACTATGGATGACCATGACGGATTACTTGTTAGCAAAATGGCTATCAAGCCCTGAAGGGGCAAATATTGGTTCGGCAGCTGGAGGTGGCGGTGCTGCAGATCATTTTGCAAAGCATGGACTAAATCAAGAAGAGGATTTGGTAAAAATTAGAGCTAGGGCAAACTATTTCAGTCAAATGGTTCCTGGCGTCCCATCCCGGTTTAGAAGAATTATTGATCGTGAAGAAATCATCATAGGTGATGGCGTTTGGCAGGTCATATCAGGTTATGGTCATGCCCCAGAGCACGCCTCTTTATGGAATGCAAAAGATAATTTATTGATTTCTGGGGATATGGTTTTACCTAGAATTTCAACAAATGTTAGCGTTTTTGATACCGAGCCAGATGCTGATCCATTGGGCCTGTATTTATCATCTCTAGAGCGATTTGTAGACTTACCGATGCAAACCTTGGTGCTCCCTTCACATGGCAAGCCATTTCAGGGGCTTCGTTTGCGTGTTGAGCAATTAAAGAAGCATCATCAAGATAGGCTTGCTGACACAATGACTGCCTGTCAGCAAGCACCTCAAACTGCGAGAGATTTGATTCCCGTGTTGTTCAAAAGAGATTTGGATTTACATCAGTTAACGTTTGCAATGGGCGAAGCCATTGCGCACCTTAACTACCTGTGGCGCGTCGGGTGCTTGTCGCGCGAGGCTTCTTCTGACGGGGTTTGGCGGTTTTTTTATCAGAAAAACTACCCGTAGCCATTTCTTTTGCCATTTCAGTAGCTGCTTGAGTTGCTTGGTTAGCCGCTTTTTGTGCCGCTTTGCTAGCTTCTGCCATGGCTTCTGGTGTCATCGCTGCACTAAAGCTTTTTAGGGCAGCCAAGGTGGCTCTTTGTACTTCTAGGCCTTGGATGGTACTTCTGAGTACGCTCATATTGAGTTGAAGCCAGTTTTCTACGCTTTTTAGGTCCTGAATACGCTTGTCTAGCTCCTCAATATCTAGGGTTGGCATGGCTGCACCACCGCCAATGCCTGCGCCAAACCCACTCAAGTCGCCAGGAGTCGGTGAGTTACCCCACATTGTTTTAAACATTTCAAGGCTTTGGTTGAAATCCGGCATAGCACCAAACATGATGACCCCTTAATAAAAAAGTTAATGTAATCAGATAAATATGCGTAATACCGATAAAATATAGGTTTAATCCATTTGCCGCAATCATTTGCTGCTAAATCAAGAGTTTTTACCTATGCTTTATACGCGTGGCGCTGTTTTGCCTCAATTATTAAAAGATCGAATTTTGATCTTGGATGGTGCTATGGGTACCATGATTCAGCAACGTAAATTATCAGAGCAAGACTACCGTGGCTTGCCAGAATCCAAACGTTTTGAGAATCATCCAATTGACCTTAAGGGCAACAACGAATTACTCAACTTGACTCACCCAGAAATCATTCTTGATATACACAGGCAATATTTAGCGGCAGGTGCAGATTTAATTGAAACCAACACGTTTGGCGCAACAACAGTTGCACAAGATGATTACAAAATGCCTGAGCTTGCTAGAGAAATGAATATTGCGGCCGCAAAACTGGCAAGACAAGCTTGTGATGAGTTTTCGACGCCGGAAAAACCACGCTTTGTTGCTGGTGCTGTTGGACCCACCCCAAAAACTGCCAGCATTTCGCCTGATGTAAATGATCCTGGTGCTAGAAACGTTACCTTTGAACAATTAAGAGTGGCGTACAAAGAGCAAGTTGAAGCTTTGTATGAGGGTGGTGCAGATGTGCTCTTGGTTGAGACAATTTTTGACACACTCAATGCAAAAGCTGCCCTATTTGCTATAGATGAGTTCTTTGAAGAGTCAGGCGTAAGATTGCCAATCATGATTTCTGGAACTGTGACTGATGCCTCCGGCAGAATCTTGTCTGGTCAGACGGTAGAGGCTTTTTGGAATAGTTTGCGTCATGCTAAGCCCCTCACATTTGGCCTGAACTGTGCTTTGGGCGCCACATTGATGCGACCATATATTGCTGAGTTGGCTAAGGTTTGTGATGTTGCTGTTTCTTGTTATCCAAATGCTGGCTTGCCAAATCCAATGAGCGACACAGGATTTGATGAGACGCCAGAAATGACATCAAGACTTTTAGACGAATTTTCAAAAGATGGTTTAGTAAATTTAGTGGGTGGATGCTGTGGTACAACCCCTGCCCATATTAAGGCTATTGCTGAGCTTGTATCTAAAAGAACGGCGCGTCGTTGGGATGCATACAAGGAGTCTGTGTGATGAGTACAGTCAAGATTCCGCCGATGCGTTTATCAGGTCTTGAACCATGCAACATCAGTGCTCACGTTGGCTTTGTTAACGTTGGTGAGCGTACTAATGTGACAGGTTCCAAGGCATTTGCAAGAATGATCTTGAATGGTCAATATGACGAAGCTTTGTCAGTGGCGCGTCAACAAGTTGAGAATGGCGCGCAAGTTATTGACATCAACATGGATGAAGCCATGTTGGACTCAAAAGCTGCGATGGTACGTTTTTTAAATTTGATTGCATCTGAGCCGGATATTTCAAGAGTACCAGTGATGATTGATTCATCAAAATGGTCAGTGATTGAGGCTGGTTTGCAATGCGTACAGGGTAAGGCGATTGTTAACTCTATCTCTATGAAGGAGGGAGAGGAGCCATTTAGACAACAAGCCAAATTAATACGACGTTATGGTGCAGCAACTGTTGTGATGGCGTTTGACGAAAAGGGTCAGGCTGATACATACGAGCGCAAAATCGAAATTTGCCAGCGCAGTTACAACATCTTAGTTAATGAGCTTGGTTTCCCGGCTGAAGACATAATTTTTGATCCAAATATTTTTGCTATAGCCACAGGCATTGAAGAGCATGATAACTATGCCAATGATTTTATTAATGCTACGGCTTGGATTAAACAAAATCTACCTGGCGCCAAAGTCAGCGGTGGGGTTTCAAACGTCAGCTTTTCTTTCCGCGGTAATGATGTGGTCCGTGAAGCCATACATACAGTATTCCTTTACTACGCGATACGTGCTGGTTTAGATATGGGTATCGTTAATGCAGGGCAGTTGGGTGTGTATGCTGATTTAGATGAGAAGTTAAAAGAGCGCGTTGAAGATGTGGTCTTGAATCGCTTTAAAGAAAAAGATGGCAAGACCCCCACTGAAAGACTCTTAGAAATCGCCGATGAATACAAGGGTGGTGGCGCTAAAGCTGAAGAAACATTAGCTTGGAGAGAGGCTTCGGTGCGGGAGCGCTTGACGCATGCTTTAGTTCATGGAATCACATCTCACATTGTTGAAGACACCGAAGAGATGCGCTTGGAAATCGCCAACGCCGGTGGTCGACCTATTGAGGTAATTGAAGGTCCATTGATGGATGGCATGAATGTGGTTGGCGATCTGTTCGGTGAGGGAAAGATGTTTTTGCCACAGGTGGTTAAGAGTGCGCGTGTAATGAAGCAAGCTGTTGCACATTTGGTGCCATACATTGAAGAAGAAAAGCGTCAAATTTTGCAGCGTGGTGGTGATGTGCGTTCACGCGGAAAAATTATTATGGCAACAGTGAAAGGTGATGTTCACGACATCGGTAAAAACATCGTTACGGTTGTATTGCAATGTAACAATTTTGACGTTGTGAACATGGGTGTCATGGTTCCATGTAATGAAATTTTGAGTAAAGCTAAAGAAGAAAAGGCTGACATGATTGGCCTATCTGGCTTAATCACACCTTCTCTCGAAGAAATGACTTACGTTGCTCAAGAGATGCAACGAGATGATTACTTTAGAAGCAAAAAAATGCCTCTAATGATTGGTGGAGCGACAACTTCACGTGTGCATACCGCAGTAAAAATTGCACCACATTATGAAGGTCCGGTTGTCTATGTGCCAGATGCATCTAGAGCCGTATCTGTTGCCTCAGGCTTGTTATCAGACGATGGTGCTAAAAAATTCATTGATGATTTAAGTGTTGAGTATGAGCGTATACGTGATCAACATGCCAATAAAAAGCAGTTGCCAATAATTAGCATCGAAGAAGCGCGTGCTAATAAAGAAAAAATTGATTGGTCAAAAGAGCTTGTTGTTAAACCAAAATTTATCGGTCGGCGTGTTTTTAAGAATTATGATTTGGCAGAAATCGCAACTTGCATTGACTGGACGCCGTTCTTCCAAACATGGGACTTGGCTGGAAAGTTTCCACAAATATTAGATGATGAAGTGGTTGGTGAGTCTGCCAAAAAAGTGTATGCGGACGCTCAAGCTATGCTTCAAAAAATTATTCAGGGACGTTGGCTACAAGCGCATGCAGTTGTAGGCTTATATCCTGCCAATAGTGTTGGTGATGATATTGAAATTTATTCTGATGAGTCACGCCAAAAGGTTTTGCTGACTTGGAAGAACTACAGGCAGCAAGCAGATCGCCCTGTGGTTGATGGTGTAAAAAAACCAAATCGTTGTTTGGCAGACTTTGTTGCACCAAAAGATTCTGGTGTGGCTGACTATGTAGGTATGTTTGCGGTAACTGCGGGTCATGCAATTGAGAAAAAATTAAAAGAATTTGAGTCTAAGCATGACGACTACAGCGCCATCATGCTTAAAGCGTTAGCTGATAGATTGGCTGAAGCTTTTGCTGAAAAAATGCATCAACGAGTACGAACAGAGCTTTGGGGCTACGTTGCTTCGGAGTCTTTGACCAATGACGAGTTGATTCAGGAAAAATATCTAGGCATTAGGCCTGCGCCAGGTTATCCAGCTTGCCCAGATCATTTGGTCAAAAAAGAAATGTTTGAGTGCTTGAGTGCGGGTGAGATTGATATGGCTTTGACCGAGTCAATGGCTATGACGCCAGCATCAAGTGTCAGCGGCTTTTATTTGGCAAGTCCGCATGCACAATATTTTGATGTGGGTCGCATTGGCGAGGATCAGCAAAATGACTTTGCTAGACGCCCCAAATAACCATTTCTTGATTAGCTAAGGCTGCTTTGAGTAATTGTATGAATGGGAATGCTCTTTGCCCCAATCGATCATGTTTAACCTTGTGGGGTGAGCCCTCTTTGTTTTCTGATTTTTCCTCAAGCATTTCTTTTCTGAGTTTTTCGTCTTCTGCAATAGCTGCCTCGAGCTTTTCAATGGCAACGGGCAGCTGTTCAATCAGAAAAACACCTCTTGCTTCAAGTGGTCTATCAAGAATCTCGAAGATTCTTGATGTGAGATCTTCTAGCATTAATACATCAGCAGATTTTTTGCATTGAAATTTATATAACATAGTCAAAGATTAACATTAAAGCGAACTGATAAACTGAATATCTATGCTACCAGTCATTAAACAACAAATTACTACATTGATGCAAAGCGCGTTGGCAGAGATTGCCAAGAGCAGAGATATTTCTTTGGATGTTTTGCCTACGCCTCATTTAGAGCGTCCAAAAGTGGCGGAGCATGGTGATATAGCTACAAATATTGCGATGCAGTTAGCCAAAAATTGGAAAACAAATCCGAGAGAATTGGCGCAGGCCTTTGCAGACGAATTACAGGCCCAGCCTGGCTATAAAGATTTATTAGCTAGTGTCGAAATTGCTGGTCCTGGTTTTATTAATTTACGTCTAACTCAAGCAGCTAAATTACAAGTTATTCATAAAATTTTTGCTGAGGGCAATTGCTTTGGTCAGCAATCTGAAAATGGTAAAAAGGTTTTGGTTGAGTTTGTTTCAGCTAACCCTACAGGGCCTTTGCATGTGGGGCACGGTAGGCAGGCTGCATTGGGTGATGCGTTATCAAATTTATTAAAAACGCAGGGGTGGTCTGTACATAAAGAGTTTTATTACAACGATGCTGGTGTACAGATTCAGAACTTGGCTATTTCCGTTCAAGCTAGAGCAAAAGGTCTAAAGCCTGGTGATGCATCTTGGCCTGAATCTGCATATAACGGTGAATACATTGCTGATATTGCGAGAGACTACTTGGCTAAGTCGACTGTAGTTGCCTCTGATGGTGAACCTGTTACAGGCTCAGGTCAGATTGAGGATATTGAATCAATTAGAAAATTTGCGGTAGCTTATTTGCGTCGCGAGCAAGATATTGATTTGCAGTCATTTGGCGTCAAGTTTGATTGCTATTACCTTGAATCATCTTTGTATAGTGACGGCAGCGTTGATTCTGTAGTTAGTGATTTGCAATCAATTAATAAAAGCTACGAGTCAGAGGGTGCGCTATGGTTAAGAACGACCGAAGATGGTGATGACAAAGATCGTGTCATGCGTAAATCCGATGGCGGTTACACCTATTTTGTTCCCGATGTTGCCTATCATGCAAGCAAGTGGTCTCGAGGATTTACGCATGTGATCAATATTCAGGGTAGTGACCACCATGGAACTATCGCTCGAGTACGCTCAGGTATACAGGGCGTTGCACAAAAACGTGGTTGGGATATTCCTAAAGATTACCCACAATATGTGTTGCATAAAATGGTAACGGTGATGAAGGGTGGCGAAGAGGTCAAGATATCTAAGCGTGCTGGATCATATGTTACGGTGAGAGATCTCATCGAATGGTCGGGTGGTGTGACTGAGGAGACCCCGGCTTTAGAGAGGGATGATGCAATTCGAAAAGGTAGAGATGCGGTCAGATTCTTCCTAATTTCTCGCAAAGCTGATACAGAGTTTGTCTTTGATGTTGATTTGGCTTTAAAGCAAAATGATGAAAACCCTGTTTTTTATGTTCAATATGCTCACGCCCGTATTTGCTCAATTTTGCGCCAATGGGCGGGCGATGAAACAGCATTAAAAAATGTTTCATTAGATGGCTTAAATAGTCCTGCATCAGATACCTTGTTAAGGCGTTTGGCAGAGTACTCAGATATGTTGACTGATTCAGCCAAGGAAATGACCCCGCATTCAGTAGCCTTCTATTTGAGAGATTTGGCTGGTGACTTCCATACTTTCTATAACGCTGATCGTGTGCTTGTCGATGATGAGGCATTGCGCTTGGCAAGATTAGCTTTGTTATCAGCTGCTAAGCAGGTAATAGCAAATGGCTTGGCTATTTTGGGTGTATCCGCACCAGAGAAGATGTAAGAGGTAAGATAGCTCTATGAATACAAATAAACAAACAGATAACCGCCTGCAAAACAAATCATCAGGTGGAACTTTGATGGGTTTTGTGTTGGGTTTATTGTTAGGTTTAGCAATTGCGGTCGGGGTTGCGGTTACTTTGACTAAAGGCGCTCCTGAGCCAAAATTAAACTTACGTGCACCAGAATTAAACGGTAAGGCAAAGCCTGCTGAGGCAATTGAGGAAGGCGAGGTTCAGGTAGAAGAGAAGCCTAACTTAAATAAGTCATTGCAAAGTAAGGTCCCGCTACCAAGCGAGGTAACTGGTAAAGACCCTATTGCGAATATTGCAGCCGCGACTCAAGGTCCAGAGTATTGGTTACAAACAGGTGCCTTTAGAAATCAAGATGAAGCCCAAAGACAAAAAGCAACTTTGGCTATGCAAGGTTTAGAGGCATTGATTTCAGAGCGAGAAGTTGAAGGTGCAGTGTTGTGGCGAGTTCGCGTTGGGCCATTTGTGTTGCAAGAGGATGTTGCAAAAGCGCGCTCAAGATTACAGGGTGCTGGCATTGCTGCGACAGTTATTCGTATTAACAAAAATAATTAATTTATCAAAGCAAAGAGTCTTGATATGCAATTACTAGCCAAAAAAGTTTTAATAAGTTTTCTCTTAATTTGCTCTGCTGGATTAGCCTTGGCCCAGGGTCGACCCATTGAAGAGGGCTTTGATTACAGAACTTTGCCAGTAGCTCAAGTGGTTGAGCAAAAGGGCAAGGTAGAGGTTTTAGAATTTTTTTGGTATGGCTGTCCTCACTGCCATGATTTTGAACCTGAGCTAAGTGCTTGGATCAAGCGACAAAGTAAAGATGTAGTTGTGCGAAAAGTTCCAGTTGCATTCAGAGATGACTTACTGATTCATAGTCAACTCTTCTATGCTTTGGAGTCTTTGGGTAGATCTGATTTGCATGCAAAAGTGATGGATGCAATGCATGTTAGTAAAAAGAAATTATTGTCTGAAGCTGAAATCACTGATTGGGTTGGGTCTCAAGGTGTAGATGTGCAAGCTTTTTTAAAGGCGTTCAAGTCTTTTACGGTAACGTCTAAGGCTAGGTCTGGCAATCAAATTGCTCAAGCGTACAGAATTGATGGTGTGCCAACTGTGGCAATACAAGGCAAGTACATCACATCGCCTTCAATAGCAGGTGGCTCCAAAGCAAGAGCTATTCAAGTGATGGATTATTTAGTCGAAAAAGCTAGAAAAGAAAAACGCTAATCGTTTTTTAACAAATAAATAGCCGGGCTAAGCTTAATGCTTGGCCCTTTTTTTTAGCCACCTCATCAACCCCCCAATTAGGGGCAGTTTTTCATAGAGTTCTTCTGCTGCATCCCAGTAATCTCTGTGCTCAATAATTAAGTCTTGCTGATTAAAGGTGAACCAAGTGCAACCTTTAATGAGTTCTGACTGATTGGGCGAAGACTTAAATTGAAACTCAAACTCCCAAGTGAGTGATGCATGTTGATCATTTTCTAAAACGCTCTTAATGACAAATCTTGGGTTATTAACTTGATTAAACATATGTAGAAATATGTGTTTAATTGCGTTATGCCCCCTAACCTCATTGAATGGATCTTTGAAGGCGGCATCACTAGCGTATAGATTGGTCAATTGATTAACGGATTGAGGGCTTAGTGACTCAAATTGGGCAATTACATTTTGGATACGCAAGCTGGTCATTTATATTTTTATGAATTTTTTTAACAAATAAAAATAAATTGAGTACGGCAAAATTCTCAAAAATTTAAGGAATAGCGAAAACCTTTTTGGGAAATGAATATCAAATTTACCGGCTTGTATTCCATCAAGAATATATTCAGAGGCTTTTTCTGGTGTGATTAAAGCCGGCATATGAAAATCATTATTGGCTGTTGCATCAGTGGCGACAAAACCTGGGTTGATCATGTAGACGGATATACCTTTTGGTTTTAAGTCGTAATACAACGTTTCGCAGAAATTAATCATGGCTGCTTTACTTGGGCCATAGGCAAGTGCCTTTGGTAACCCACTGTACCCAGCTACGCTGCTGACTATAGCAATCCCGCCTGATTGATTGTTTATGAAGTCAGGGAACACCACCTCACATGCTGACATAGGTCCCAAAACATTTAGGTCAATAATGTTTTTTGCTTTAGATAAATCAAAATTATCAGCGCGCATGGGTTCATAGGTGCCAGAAACAAAAACCATTAAATCCAAGCCGCCCCATTTAGCTTTAATAGTTTTATAGGCATTAGTTAGCTCAGAGTAATTTCGCGCGTCCAATGCTAAAGCTAAAACTTGATCCTCTGGGTAGGCATCATTAATTTCTTGTATGAGATCTGCTCTGCGAGCACTGACGGCGACCTTTGCGCCGTGACTTAAGAAGTCTTTTGTACAAGCAAGGCCAATACCACTTGATGCGCCGATGACCCAAATGCGCTTGTTATAAAAGCTAATAACGGGCTTATTTAATGGCATTGTTTGCTGGCTTAGATAAGGTGAACTGAACTACATCAGTACTTTTTTCTGCAAATCCAGCTGCGCAATACATCAAATACAAGTTCCAAAGACGTATAAATTTTTCATCAAAACCTTGTTGTTTTATTTCTTGCAAGTGATGATTGAATTTTTGATGCCATAAACAAAGTGTTTTCTGATAATCCTGCCCAAACTGGTAAACATCTTCAACTATCAATCCTTTGCTTTGTGCGGCCTCTTTGAATTTTGTAATTGAGGGTAGCATGCCGCCTGGGAAAACATATTGTTGAATAAAGTCTGAGCTCCTACGATATTTATCGAATAGATTATCTGCAATAACAATAGTTTGTATACAAGCCCTTTTTCCTGGCTTGAGACATCTTTGAATCATCTCAAAATAAGTGGCCCAATATTTTTCGCCAACTGCCTCAAACATTTCAACCGAGGCAATGCCATCATATTGCTTTTCATGGTCACGGTAGTCTTGAATCAGAATGTTTACTTCGCCAGAATCGCATGATTTGATGCGTTTTGCACGGTCTTGAGCGTAAGTTGCCTGTTCTTTAGAAATGGTTAGGCAGTCAATGTGGAGACCTTGCTTAGATGCGGCTTCCATCAATCCACCCCAGCCACAACCTACTTCAAGAATATTGTCGCCAGGCTTAACATTGATTGAATTAATGATGCGTTGGTATTTTGCTTCTTGCGCTTCAATCAGTGATGTATCTTGATTCTTAAAGCATGCGCTGGAATAAGTCATGCTGGGGTCTAACCACAAGGAATAAAAGGCATTGCCAATATCGTAGTGAGCATGAATATTTTTTTTGCTACCGGCTTTTGAATTCTTGTTGAGCCAATGTTTAATGCGGTAGCCCAACCTTCCCCACCAACTGCCGTAAATTGCTTTTTCAATTACTTGGCGATTGATAAGAAATAATCTCAGTAGTGATTGAACATCGGTTGAGTCCCAAAGACCATCAATATATGTTTCTGCTAAGCCAATATCGCCAGATTTTAAGCAGGCCTTGCAAACTGACCAATCATGAATTTGGATGTTTGCTTCAATTCCTGACTGTGCGCCTCTAAATATAAATTTTTCACCCTCAGGGCTAGCAAGAGTTAATTGCCCAACTTGAATTTTTTCCAATAAAGACAAAATGGTTCTTGCGTACCAGGGGAACGTTGCAGATACATTTGAAACAGCATGAATATTTGAGCTCATTTGCTAACTTCCACAGATGGTGGTTCTGGCTTGGAATGAAATTGCACCCCTTTTAGCCATAAACGTAAGGCTTGCCAATGTATTCGTGCAATAACACCAATACTCATTGCGGGGTATCTGATGGCAGACCAGACTAAATTTTTAATACTGATATCGTGCTCAACACCATTAACACTGGTAATGAGTAATGGGCCTTGATCGTGATACTCAATACGTGCAACGTGCTGCTTGGGAGAATTTTTTGAAAAAAACCTAAAAACGTAGTGACCTGTTACTTCGCAAAAGGGTGAAACATGAAAAACTTTATTGGATACATGGCTTTCTCCCCACTCAATATTTTTAGTATCTGGGTGGGCTAGTAAGTAACAATGTCTTTCACCAAAAGTATTATTCACCTCTGCCAAAATAGCTTTAGTCTGACCTGTTACATTTTCAAAAAACCAAAAGCTAACTGGGTTAAAAACATAACCTAGTACTCGTGGGAATGTTTGTAACCAAACTTCACCATCAATATCTGTAATACCTTGGCTCTTAACTAAGTTAGTTGCCCAGTCAAGAGAATTATCTCTGCCATCACCATGATCTTTGTCGTAAAAAGATAGCCATGAAAATTTATTGTCGCCTAAACCAAATTGATTTATGCCAGCAGGGCTATGCATTCTTTTACGCATGGGGATACGCAAAGTAAAAACTGAATAGGCAAAAGAGTTCTTGGCTGGCTTTAAGCGTGCGTGTCTAACCTGGCCGAAGCAAATCTTTGCAATGCTCATGCAAGTGCCGATGTGTGGTGATGCAAGTGGAGTAGTTCGTGGATTGCTTCAGCCACTAATTCCCCTGAGCGTAAACCATCTTCATGAAAACCGTAACCTGTCCAAGCCCCACAAAACCAAGTATTTTTCGAGCCTTGAATGAGGGGTAGATTGGCTTGTGCATTGATTGCTGCTTGGTCGAATATGGGGTGAGCATATTCAATATCAGCTCTGATGGTTTCTGCTGAGGGTTCAATCACTGGGTTAAGGCTAACAATTATTGGATGATTGTTCCAAGCCTCGGGTAACGGTTGTAGTTTATTAATCAAATAGTTGACGCAAACGCGTTGATTTTCTGTCTTTGTTGATGCATCAGTGGTGTAATTCCAAGCAGCCCAGCATCTTTTTTCACTTGGTAAAACAGATGCATCTGTATGTAATACGGCGCGATTTTTTTGGTAGTTAATCGAGCTAAGGATTGAATGTTCGTCGTTGCTTGGGTCCGCAAGCATTTGTAATGTCTCATCGCTGTGAGCTGCCATCACAACATGGTCATAAAGCTCAGATGACTGGTTGGTGAAAACTTGGACTTGGTTATCAAGTCTTTTAATTGAGTCGACTTTTAGTCTTTTAAAATTGGCGCCAGAGTGTTTTATTTTTTCACAAATTCTTTTGACGTATTCTCTAGATCCGCCTGATACAGTGAGCCATTGAGGTCTGTCAGTAATTTTTATCAAACCATGATTGTGACAAAAGCGAATCATGGTGGAGATGGGAAATTCCAGCATTTGCTCAACAGGGCAAGACCAGATGGCACCTATCATCGGTAAAAAATACCAATCTTGAAATTGTTGGCTGAACCCGTGTTTTTTAATGAACTCGCCAACTGTTAAATTGAGTTGATCTAGTTTTTTATCTAAAGCTAGCTTTGTGCACAAGCTATTAAATTTAATGATGTCTTTCACCATTAATAGAAAACCATAATTAAATAGATTTTCTCTTTGTGCGAATAATGAATTTAAGTCTGTGCCCGCCCATTCCAAGTATTGCCCATCTTTGTTGGGGATAGATACTGAGAATGACATATCTGATTTAGCTATTGGGGCATCAATTTCATGAAAGAGTCTTAGAAGCCTTGGATATGTTCTTTGGTTAAAAACTAGAAATCCTGTATCAATACCATGAGTAACGGGACCAATACCAGTATCTAGGGTTAGGTCTATGGTGTTACTGTGGCCGCCAATATGGTCGCCACCCTCGTATATTGTTAATTCAACATTTGGTAATTTGCTGAGTGCGTATGCGCACCCTAAACCAGATATACCTGCCCCTATAACGGCGATTTTCATGTTGATTCACTTTGCGCTAGATAGAAGAAAACCACAAGACGCCTGTGAGCAATAAAAAGGGAGGGAGAGAAATGGTGCTCGGCAGGTTTCATGTCTTGTGGTTTAAAAGGGTTAGTGTCTATTTCTCTTGTCGTTACTTAGCCACGCATATGCTGAGTGGTTGTGTATGGATTCAAAATTTTCTGATGACACTTCGTATGCAATGACTTTGCGTTCTTGTTCTAAAGCCACTGCTATATCTCTGACTAAATCTTCAACAAATTTAGGATTGTCGTATGCACGCTCTGTGACATATTTCTCATCTGGGCGCTTTAATAATCCCCATAACTCGCAAGAAGCCGCTTGTTCAGCAATTTTGATTAAGTCTTCTGCTGCCATATCCTCAGTTAATTCCGCAGCTATCACTATGTGTGAGCGCTGATTATGTGCGCCATATTCAGAAATCTTCTTAGAGCAAGGGCACAAACTGGTCACTGGTACTTGCACTTGTAAAGTGTATTTCAAGCCACCATTTTTAAAAGCAGCTTTGATATGAAGGTCGTAATCTAAAAGACTTTCAACACCAGACACCGGGGCCACTTTTTTTAAGAAAAGTGGCATTCTCAAATCTAAATGGCCTTCTTCCGCCTCAAGTCTATTGAGCATGTTGACCATCATTGTTTTGATACTGACAAGGTTAAGGGGTTCATGGTGATTTTGTAGAACTTCCAAAAATCTAGACATATGAGTGCCTTTAACATTGCTTGGCAACATCACAGTCATATCAATCATTGCAACACTGGGTTGTGAGCCAGTCTGCGTTTGGAGCAAGACTGGATGACGTACCGATTTAATCCCCACTTTTTGAATAACAATGTTGCGTTCATCAAGACTTGCCTGAACGTCCGGTAGAAAAATGTTCTCTGGTGCATTCATGATTATTTTTCCTGAAGTAACTTTTCGATTTGAGCAGTCATTGTTTTGCTGCTAGGTGAGGTCATGCTGCTGTATGCCTCAACTACATTGCCTTGACGATCTATTAAGTACTTATAAAAATTCCAGCGTGGCTTAGTGTTTGTTTTTTCAATTAATAATTTGAATAGGGGGTTTGCGTCGTTGCCACTAACAGATGTTTTTGCAAACATTGGGAATTTCACCCCATAGGTGTTGTGACAAAATTCGGCAATTTCTTTATTCGACCCTGGCTCTTGCTTGCCAAAATCATTCGATGGAAAACCTAGCACCACAAAACCTTTATCTTTGTATTGTGCAAATAGCTTTTCAAGTCCGTCGTACTGACCAGTAAATCCACAGTAACTTGCTGTATTAACGACCAGGATCACTTTTCCTTGGTATTGACACAGATTTTGGGGGGCTTCGTCCTGCAGCCGTGGGAAGGTGAAAGAAAGTGATGCTGGGCAACTCATGGCTTGAGCCTCCTTAGGCCAAGAAAACCACATTAAACCTATTAAAATCAATACGATAAGATTGATTTTGTAAAAGATATTCCCCAGGTCTGTTGCCTGTTGCGGGATAAACGGTCTTTTTTTAAAATCGACCAACATTGGGTTTGTCTCCTCGACCCGTATTATTTTTTTGTTTAATGACCCTTAGACAAGAGTGGTTTTTGTCTAGGACGAAAAACATATATGAGTTGATATTACATAAAAAATAAAAAAAATGCAAATAATGTCTAGGACAGTGTAGAATTTGCTTGTCGATCCAGGTATTAACCTGGCGGCTAATCGTGAGTATTCACATATGAATGTTAGATTTACCAATTTGCCAGACATGCTCAGCATCGCCGCTGTAGAGCGCGACACTGGTATAGCCAAAGATACCCTGCGGGTTTGGGAAAGGCGTTATGGCTTCCCTAACCCACTTAGGGATAGCAATGATGATCGTGTTTATCCTGCCGATCAAATAGAAAAATTACGTCTTTTAAAGCGCTTATTGGATTTGGGTCATCGTCCCGGGCGAGTTGTTCCTTTACCAACAGAAGCTTTAAAAGAATTAAGCGCCAAGTCGTTGCAAGCGGAGCCTGCTCAAAGTGTGGGTATGGTCATTTCTCAAGAAGAAATGGACCGTTATTTGGATTTGCTAAGGTCACATCAAACTGAAGCTTTACGTCTAGCCTTGTCGACTACCCTCATGAAAATCGGCTTAGATCGTTTTGTCATTGAAGTAGTCTCGCCACTAATTAAAAATATAGGAGATTACTGGGCGGACGGCAAATTAGAGATCCATGAAGAGCATCTGTTTACTGAACAAATCAAACATCTATTAAGAACAGCAATTAATTCAGTGCCGCGTGGTCATACTGGTCAGAGTGAAGATCTAGCTAGACCAAGGATTTTATTGACGACATTCCCACAAGAACATCATAGCTTGGGTTTATTAATGGCTGAAGCTCTAATGGCACTGGAGGGATGTGTATGTGTTTCATTGGGAACGCAAACACCAATTCTAGAAATCGCTCAAGCAGCACGCGCACAAAAAGCTGATGTGATTGCTTTGTCATTTTCATCACAAATGAACCAAAATCAGGTGGTGGATGGTTTAAATGAGCTTAAGTCAAAACTGGCACCAGGTATTGAGTTGTGGGTTGGTGGTGAAAATCAGGCCTTGCGTAAACGTGCTCCAGAAGGAATTAAAGTAATTAATGCATTAAATGACATATCAGTTAATGTAAAAGATTGGCGATCAAAGCGTTCGGATATCTAACGAGTTGAAAAAGCTTGTATTAGTTTTGGGAGATCAATTAAAGGCCGATAGTTCGGCCTTTAATAATTTCAACATAGAAAATGATCATGTCATCATGATTGAGTCTGTGTGTGAGGCAAATTATGTGTGGTCGCACCAGGCAAAGATTGCATTATTTTTGTCAGCAATGAGGCACTTTGCCAACGACTTAAAGAGTAAGAAATACCATCTCACTTACATAACTAAATCAAAACAATCAATTGTTGCTGAGTTAAAGCAACATATACAAAACAATCACTTCACTCATTTAATTTGCGTTGAGCCCGGCGAGTTGCGGCTCAAATCTGATTTAAAGGCTCTGGCACAAGAATTAAACATTCATCTAGATTTGAGGCAAGACAATCATTTTTATTGTCAGATTGATGAATTTAAAAAGTGGGCAGGTGATAAAAAAGAATTGAGGCTTGAATATTTCTATCGCTACATGCGTAAGAAACATCAAGTCATGATGCAGGCGGATGGAGAACCAGATGGTGGTCAGTGGAATTTTGATGATCAAAATCGAGGGGCATATTCAAAAAAAGGCCCAGGCTTAATCATTGATCCATTATGGTTTGAACCAGATGACGTAACCAAAGAAGTGATTGCTGAAGTTAAAGAACGGTATAGCAATCATCCTGGACAGCTTGAAAACTTTGGCTGGCCCGTCACGAGAGATCAAGCATTAAAAGCTATGGAGCATTTCATGGAGCATCGCTTGCCATCATTTGGGCAGTATCAGGATGCTATGTGGACCAATACACCATTTGGTTGGCATTCGATATTGTCTGCATCGTTGAATTTGAAGTTAATTGATCCAAAAGAAGTAGTAGATGCAGCCATTAAAGTATGGAAACAAAAAAACATCTCAATTAATGCGGTAGAAGGATTTGTTCGTCAAATACTTGGATGGCGAGAGTTTGTCAGAGGCATGTATTACTTAGATATGCCAAAAATGGCAAAAGCTAATTTTTATGATCATCAAAGAAATCTGCCGAGATGGTATTGGAGCGGTCAAACTCAAATGGCATGTATGCAAGATGCAATTTATCAAACAATGAAGTTTGGTTATGCGCACCACATACAACGTTTAATGGTTACCGGTAACTTTGCCTTATTGGCTGAAATACTACCCAAAGATGTCTGCGATTGGTACTTAGCTGTGTATGTTGATGCGATTGAGTGGGTTGAGTTGCCAAATACTTCAGGGATGGCATTGTTTGCAAATGGACCCAGGTTTACTAGCAAACCATACATAGCAAGTGGAGCCTACATTAAGCGCATGAGCAATTATTGTGATGCTTGTACATATAAGCCAAGTGAGCGATATGGCGATAATGCGTGCCCAATGACCAACTTATATTGGAATTTTTTAATCAAACACAAAACCGAGTTGGAAAAAAATCCAAGAACTCGATTAATGACCGCTAATCTGAACAAAATTGATGTTGCTGAGCAAAAAAAGATAGAGCAACACGCTCAATATTTATTAAATAATTTAGAAAATATCTAGTCAGTTGTAAGATGTTGCCTATGACATCACTAGATTTGAATAATTTACCTTTACCTACTTTTGAGAAGAAAATTTGCTCAGCAGAGGATTTGCAGAGCAAGCTTAGCCAATTGCCAAAACCAATTGTTTTTACAAACGGCGTCTTTGATATTTTGCACAGGGGGCATGTGAGTTATCTTGCCCAAGCCAGAAGCTTAGGTGCGAGCATGGTTGTTGGTGTTAATGCAGATAGCTCAGTTAAATTGTTGGGCAAGGGAGATGATCGTCCATTAAATCAACAAGAAGACCGAATGGCTCTCTTGGCCGCACTGGATTCAGTTGATCTAGTTGTACTATTTAGTGAAAAAACACCAGTAGAGTTAATCGCTAAGGTAAAACCTGACATCTACGTTAAGGGTGGTGACTATCAAATTGATGATTTAGCAGAGACCGCTTTGGTTAAAACTTGGGGCGGTAAGGCATATGCCATTCCATTTATTCACGATCGATCAACAACGGCTTTACTGAATAAGATTAGATCTTGAGTTAGCTCGACCTAATGGCTTATTGAGTTGCATATTCAAGATGCGTTATTCATTAGGTGCCAGGCCAAGAGTCCTTTGAGTACCAATTGAGGCTCAGTCACAAGAATATGTTGGTTTTCTAGATGGTGGCTAATAAGATTTGCATTCCCGCCGCTCAGAACGGTTAAATCTAGCTGAATATTATTATTTTTCGCATACTGTTTGGCCATTGATATGGCGCCTGCCTGCGAGGCAAAAATACCATGATGAATACCATCTTCGGTGCTCAATGCAGGCTCAAGCTTAGATAAAGAACTAATTTTTTCAAAAATATTTGGTAAGTTGGCAGTGTTGCTAGAAAGCATTTCTGCCATCAGTGTGACGCCCGGAAGAATCCATCCACCCAGGTGTTCTTGATTTGCGAGTAAATCGATAGTTGTTGCTGTACCGGTACCAATAACTAAGATATTTTTGCCGCTAAATAGCTGTTGGGCGCCTAATAGCATGGCTCTTCTGTCCGCCCCCAATTGCTCTGGATTTCTATATTTTGTGGGCAGTTGATTGAGCGCAGAGGTGCCAGTAATTTGATGCCAATGTGCTGGTGGCATTAGGTGCTGACACATGTTTTTGAGCTCTAGGGACTCTTCTTTGCTAATAACGCTTGAGCAAATGATGTGAGTAATTTCTGCTAGGTTGGGTACGCTTGAAAGTTCTTGAGAACTTAAGTTGTTAAGAACGCCAGAGGTTTTAAAGCCAACTCGAATCTCACTGGAAGTCCCGGAGCAGATAGCCCATTTGATACGAGTATTTCCAGCATCAATTAACAAAATACTCATGAAGATTTCCTCAAAGATACATCTCCGCTAATCACTCGTTCAATGCCATTGGCGGTTTCAATGAGTAGGTAGCCGGCATCATCAACGCCACGTTCAATTCCTTCAACAGAAATTTTATCTTGTTGAGAAATTTGGCACGCTTGATTTTTAAAAATATCCCATTCATTCCATTTGCTCTGAAATTCTTTGAATGAACTCTTCTCAAAAGTTTCGAGAGTATCGCCAAGTTCTTTAATGATGGCTAGCCACAATACATCAGCATCAATTTTTGATGCATTATTTATTTGACTGATGCTCGCCATTGATCTGCCAATGTTTTTTTCAATTGTTAAATCAGTTGTTAGATTAATGCCAATGCCAATCACCAACCATGTGGGTTGGGTTGGGTTGACTTGTCCACCTTCAATTAACATTCCACCCAATTTGGCATCGCCTAAAAAGATATCGTTGGGCCATTTAAGACCTAGCCCTAATTTTTTAAGGACATTTTCAGAAATCTCAGTTGCTTGACTAATTCCTTTAATAACACCAAGCCCACAGGCGAGGCTTAGCCCTGATAACTCTGCAATAGGTTTTTTGAATGGGTAAGCAACTGAAAAAGTAAGCGCTTGATTAGCTTGACTTACCCATGATCTACCCATTCTGCCGCGTCCTGCAGACTGTTTGGCAGCTACCCTAGCAACGGGTTCCCAGAGTGCGCCATCCCTCCAACGAGACATTAGGTCTTCGTTTGTTGAGGCACTTTCTTCGACACGCTCCAAGATCCAATTAATAGTCATATCTGTATTGTAGGTACTATGTGCATATGTCAGACAATTTTCAAAGACCGCAACGTTTAAATTGGCCAGATTTACCGATGCCCACCGCCAGAATGATTGGTTTAGGGTACGTCTTGCTAATTATCTATGCGAGCATTTATCCGTATAACTTTAATGTGAGTGTTGGAGCGGGCATATTGGATTGGGTCACCGCACCAATCCCTAAATACATCACATCGTTTGATGTATTTACAAATATTTTGGGTTACGCCCCTTTAGGCTTTTTTACGGTATTTGCTGTTTATCCAAGGTTAAAGCTATACAGAGCTCTGATTGTGGCGATGCTATTGGGTGCACTGTTATCAGGAATTTTGGAGTCTCTACAAACCTGGTTGGGTACTCGCATACCTAGTAATGTTGATTGGTTTGCAAATATTGGCGGAGCCATATTGGGCGCTTTATTGGCCATGCCATTAGATCCAAAGTGGTTGTCTGGGAGTGGGTTTCAGCGTCGCAGAATTGAGTGGTTTGGGTTTAGAACCAGCGGAATCTTATTAGTGATGGCTTTCCCTTGGTCTCAAATATATCCCCAGCAAGCTTGGCTGGCAATGGGCGATTGGGGTTTTGTTTGGGTGATTCCTACCATACAAAATACCTCATTCAATTTTGCCGCCATTGAGATGATCACAACCATGTTGGCATGGCTTGGCGCTGGTTTGTGTATTAGCTTGTCGATGAAGTCTGTTGCGCCAAAGTTAAAAATATTGTTAGCCCTACTGTTAATGACAATCATCTTTAAGGCTTTATTTTCTGGAATGCAGTTTGGTATAGATAAGAGTTTTTCTTGGTTAACACCACCAGCATTTTGGGGAATGATTTTTTCAAGTATCTTGCTAGCTGGATTAATTCAACTAAAGAGGTCTTGGCAATATGGACTGGCAATTTTGTTTTTAGGGTTGATGATATTTTTGGTCAATATATTTCCTAAAAATCCCTATTATTTAGTCACAATTCAAGAGTGGCGCCAGGGACGCCTAATTCATTTCAACCATTTAATGTCTTGGTTGGCTTGGATTTGGCCTATTGGCGCAGCCTTATCCTTAGCAAAAGGCTTAAAAGCTCGGTCATCTATATAATTTTCTATATGAGCTATTACAAATACCACTTATTTTTTTGTTTAAACAAACGTGAAAACGGCGATGACTGTTGTGCCGCCCACAATGCGGTTGGTTTATTTGATTACGCCAAACAGCGTTGCAAGGAGCTATCCTTAAATGGGGCAGGCAAGGTCAGGGTCAATAAAGCAGGTTGCTTGGATAGATGTGCACATGGGCCTGTGATGGTTGTGTATCCAGAGGGTGTTTGGTACACGGCGGTTGATCAAACAGATATTGATGAAATTATTGATAGCCATTTCATTAACGGAAAAGTAGTAGAACGTTTAAAAATTGATTAATCAGTTGATAAGGTACTGAGTGAGTCGGACAATCAAAATTAATTTTCAAGGTCCTGTTGGCCTCATTGAGGCATCGCTAGACTTACCTGATGAAGTGAGGCACGCGCCTGGCAGTTATAGGCCTAGAGGAATTGCTTTGGTCGCCCATCCTCATCCTTTGTTGGGTGGCACGATGGATAACAAGGTGGCACAAACTTTGGCGCGTACCTTTGCGCAACTTGGGTATGTCACATTAAGACCTAACTTTAGAGGCGTTGGTGCTACAGAAGGTGTGCATGATGATGGCAAAGGGGAAGCTCAAGATCTTCTTGCTGTGATAGCGTGGATGAAAGACCCGTTTAGCTGGCAAGGCATTAAAGAATTAGAAGGGCATGCATGGCCACAGCTCGTTGATGAGTTGCCATTGGCAATGGCAGGTTTTTCATTTGGTAGTTACGTCAGTAGCTATGTGGTCAAAGAGTTAACCGAAAAGAATGAAGCGCCTGAGCGACTCATTATGGTTGGTTCTGCCACAAGCAAGTGGGATGTTGCTCCAGTGCCTAAAGATACGATTGTGATTCATGGCGAAGTTGATGATGTCATTCCGTTAACCAGCGTTCTTGATTGGGCAAGACCTCAAGAGTTAACGGTACAAGTGATTCCTGGTGCGGATCATTTTTTCCACCGTAAATTGCATTGCATCAGAGATTTAATTGTGCGAACTTGGCATGGTCAGCAGGATCCAACGCTTGGAGCCAAATGATGGATATCCCAGTCGAAGAGTCATTGATTAAGTATCCCTGTCACTTTCAAATCAAAGTGATGGGTAAGGCTGTTGATGGATACCAACAAGCTATTGAAAAAGTTGTCTTGAACTTTGATCCTGATTTTGATGTTAAGACAATCGAGTGTAGACCTTCAAAAAACGGCAACTATCTTGGCCTTACTGTGACGGTACGGGTGACCAGTAGAGAACAGTTAGATGAGCTATATCGAACTTTATCGACTCATCCAATGGTTAGTGTCGTTTTGTAAATCATGGAGATGCTGGTTCGCGATTTAGGCTTGCAAGATTATTTGCCAACATACGAGGCAATGAAATCTTTTACCGCAAATCGCACAGAAGAAACTCCAGATGAGATTTGGGTGCTGCAGCATCCACCTACTTACACATTGGGGCAAGCAGGAAATCCCGAGCATTTATTAAAGCCTGACACGGATATACCTTTGGTGCCAATCGATCGAGGCGGGCAAATTACATATCACGGACCTGGGCAGATTGTTGTTTATTTGCTCCTAGATTTACGTCGTCGTCGTTTATTTGTCAGAGATCTTGTTAACCGCATTGAACAAGCCATTATTGACACATTAGCGGACTCTGGCGTGATTGGCATCAGAAAGCCTGGTGCACCGGGCATTTATCTGGATAAAAATGACAAAGTCCCCGCAGACTTGGTTGGCGCAAAAATAGCAGCTTTGGGTTTAAAGGTAACTAAGCAGTGTTGTTATCATGGCTTAGCCTTAAATGTGGCAATGGATTTGGAGCCATTCGACGCAATCAACCCCTGTGGTTATGCGGGTTTAAAGACAATTGATCTGCGCACCCTTGGTGTGAGCGATAATATCGATATTGTGGCAAAAAATATATTGAGCCATTTATCTCAACAATTAGAGGTGCGGTCATGACTAAGGCCTACGATCCAAATCAGAAGCAAAAATCAGCAGATAAAACATCGCGTATACCTATCAAAATTGTGCCTGTCGAAGAGGTGCTAAAAAAGCCTGATTGGATAAGAGTTAAGGCGGCTTCGGGTAATTCTCGTTTCCATGAGATCAAAAAAATATTGCGTGACAACCAGTTGGTAACTGTCTGTGAAGAAGCTAGCTGCCCGAATATTGGGGAATGTTTTGGTAAAGGTACTGCGACATTCATGATCATGGGTGATAAATGTACGCGTCGCTGCCCATTTTGTGATGTGGGACATGGTCGGCCTGATCCATTAGATGTAGATGAACCTCTTAACTTGGCAAAAACAATTGCGGCTTTAAAGTTGTCGTATGTGGTGATAACGAGTGTGGACCGTGATGACTTAAGAGATGGTGGCGCACAACATTTTGTTGACTGCATCACTAAAACTAATGAGTTGTCGCCAGAGACCAGGATTGAAGTATTGGTTCCAGACTTCCGCGGACGTTTAGACAAAGCTCTAGATATTTTTGCGAATGGTTTACCTCATGTCATGAATCACAACTTAGAGACTGTGCCTCGTTTGTACAAAGAAGCAAGACCAGGTTCAGATTACATGCACTCATTAAAGTTGTTGAAAGACTTTAAAGAGCGTTATCCGGATGTGCCTACCAAGAGTGGTTTGATGGTTGGTTTGGGCGAAACGGATGAAGAAATCCTAGAGGTGATGAAGGATATGCGTGCTCACAATATTGACATGCTAACGATTGGTCAGTATCTAGCACCATCAGGCCATCATTTGCCTGTTCGCCGTTATGTGCATCCTGACATTTTTGCCATGTTTGAAAAAGAAGCTTATGCGATGGGCTTTACACATGCAGCAGTAGGTGCAATGGTTCGCTCTAGTTATCACGCAGATCAACAAGCTCACAAAGCAGGCGTTGTTTAATTACACAGCAATTTATTTAAAACTTGAGAGGTCTTTAGCTAGTTTCAGATAAAGATTTCTCAATCACTTGATGAAACTCCGACCAATCAGGCTCTCCAACATAACGCTTGATAATTTTCCCTTGTTTGTTAATGACAAGGGTTGTTGGTGTTAGTTGTATCTTTCCAAAAGACTTAGCTGCGCTTCCATCAGAATCCATGGCGACGATGAATGGCAGTTTTCTGGTTTCTGCAAAATTAACAACGTACATGGGCGGGTCATAAGACATGGCGAGAGCCATAAACTCCAAGCCATTACTTTTATATTTGTCGTAGGTCTCTACAAGCTTGGGCATTTCTTTAACGCAGGTGGTGCAGCTAGTTGCCCAAAAATTGATGATGGTTACTTTGCCCTTGAAGTTATCTTGAGTGATTGTTTTGCCAGAAATTTCAGATACCTTGAATGTTGGCATCACTTGTTGCGTATTCGATGAGCAACCAACGAAGATGCTAGCGATAGACATCAATACAACTAGGCAAAACTGACGAATATTCATAAATACGCTCAAATTCATGGGAGTGGGCATAATCCTATTTTATGCAAATTACACATTCCATGTTGTTCAAATTATTCACCTCGGTAGTAGTAGGCTTATCTCTAGTAGCTTGTACTCCATCTTTGGATTGGAGAACAGTTCGTTCTGATGATTTGCTATATGAAGCTTTGTATCCAGGCAAGCCAAGTCGAGCAGAAAAAACAGTTATGTTTAATGGTCAAAAATTAACCATGACCATGGAAGCATCTCGAGTAAATGACACACTATTTGCCGTTGGAGTTATCAATATTCCAGCTACTGCAAAAGGCATCGATCTCAAGGCTCTGAAAGATTTTTTACAAAACGGTATGTTGAGTAACCTTAAGACTGATCATGCCGTAATGCCAACAACTATCAGCGTAAAAACAGCAGGTCAACCCAGTTATGACTTGCCAGCACAGGAGTGGGTGATCCAAGGTCTTGGCCCTGATGGTCAGCAACGGTTATTAAGATTCAGAGTGGTACAGCGTAATCTACCAGATGGTCAGATACAGATATATCAGCAAAGTATTTTGCAGAGCCTGAAAAATAATCTGGCAATTGAAAAAATACTGCGCTCTGATGAGCATGAGATGTTCTTTACAGGTTTTAAGCCGTATTAATAAAACCTGTAAATAAAAATAGATAAAAACAATTATGACTAATCAACCAAATTTACCAATGCGAGGGATGTGGGCTTTTAGAGTTTTTGCTTGTTTTGCATTTGGTTATTTTTTGTCATACGCGTTTAGGTCTGTGAACGCAGTGATTGCTCCTGAGTTGATGCAAGATCTCAATATTAGTAACTCACAGCTAGGACTCTTGTCTGCAGCATATTTCATTGGTTTTTCTACGATGCAAATTCCACTTGGCGTTGCACTAGATAAATTTGGTGCACGACGCACCGAGAGTTTTTTATTGCTAATTGCATTGATAGGCGCTATTACTTTTGCTTACGCAGAGAGCTTGGTCGGTTTAACCGTTGGTAGATTGTTGATTGGTGTTGGAGTCTCGGCCTGTTTGATGGCATCCTTTACAGCCTATCGCAGATGGTTTGCGATTGAGCAGCAGGGACAGTTGGCTTCTGCCATGCTGGTGTTTGGCACCATGGGGGCATTGGTGACAACTGTACCTGTACAACTGGCTCTGCCACACATCGGTTGGCGCGGTGTATTTTGGGTAACAGCTGTTTTGGTGGCATTGAGCTTCATTGCAATTAGATTTGGTCTACCAACATTTGATGACCATCCAAGATCAAATAATCAAAGTTCAAGTCCAGATGACAAATCATTTAGCCTAAAAGATATTTTGAGGCATTCATTCTTTATCAGAATGTTGCCAATCGGCATTGTTAACCATGGCGGTTTTTTGTCATTGCAAACCTTATGGATTGGGCCTTGGATGATTCAGGTTTTGGGGTATGACCCAGAACAGAGTGCACAGATACTATTTTTATTTAATGGTGTGATGTTGCTTGGCTACGCATTCAATGCGTGGTTTATACCAAGAGCAAATAGCAAGGGCTACAAAACACTTAACTACATCAAGTGGTTGTTAGCTGTTGGATTGGTCGCCCAGTTCTTTGCTATTACTTTGACTATGCAATATAGCTGGATACTTTGGATACTCTTAGCCGTGACAGCAACAGGACATATCTTAGGCCAAAGTACTGTGATCACTGTTTTCCCGACACGTAATGCAGGTATAGCAAGTACTAGTTATAACTTGCTCATATTTGTCGGAGCATTTATTTTCCAATGGGGTATTGGTTGGGGTATTGATTTATTAACAGCGGTGGGCATCGCCAAACCAGATGCTTTCAGGCAGGTATTCTTCGCGTTTTTAGTTCTGCAAGTGATTTCTTATCTTTGGTTTTTGTTTTACCCAAAGCCACTTAAGCATCATTTGGCGGGCAGTTAAACCGAAACAATAATTAAGAAAAATAAAAGCAGGGCACCCCTGCTTTTATTAAGTGAATTTAGTAATTTGTAAAATTATTTCTTATTCTCTAAAGCGCTTACTTTAGCTTCTAACTCTTCAAGTTTTGCTCGTGTCTTTGCGAGCACTTGAGTTTGCAAATCAAATTCTTCGCGGGTAACTAAATCAAGTTTTTGAAAACCTTGAGTCATCAGGCTGCGAACATTTTTTTCCATATCCTTTGCTGGTGATTGTCGAATTGCATCGCCAACCTTGTTTTGCATATCGTTAGCAATTGTTTGCATCTTCTGCATGATGTCTTGCGGATTCATGGTGTCTCCATATATATCTTTAATGTTCTCTTTTTACCAAATTTACGAAAAAAAGATGCACCAAAATGAGGCACAATATTGGTGCATGAGGCATTAACAAATTTGGTGCAAGTAACTGCCAAAAATAAATAAAAATAATTTATTTGGTGCAAGTTCATGAATTTAATGACAAAAAATAAACTGGCACACCTTTTGCTTAATAACCTGCAAGGAATTTCCCTTTGATTGTTTATTAGGAGTGCAACACATGAAAACTTACTTAACTCTCTCAGCGATCGCATTAGCAGCAGCTGCAACTTTATCTTCTGGCGTTGTTATGGCTGCTGATCCAGCACCAGCCGGAACACCAGACTTCGTAGTAACTGGTAACTTTGGTATCACCAGTGATTATCGTTTCCGTGGCATTTCACAAAATGATCAAGATCCATCTATGCAAGGTGGATTCGACGTAGCCCATAGTTCTGGTTTATATGTTGGTACATGGGGTTCTAATGTTTCAACTTGGACAGCGGGAGCTGGTTCACTTGAGTTGGATTTGTATGGCGGATATAAAACTGAGTTGAGCGGGGTTGGAGTTGACGTTGGATTTATAGCGTATACGTACCCTGGGTCAGTTCAGTCAACAACGCATGCAGATACAGAAGAGGCTTATGTTGGTCTAAGTTATGGCCCCGCCACTTTTAAAACCTCATATGTTTTAGGTAAAAATTATTTTGCATCAACAGGTACTACTAACGTTAGTGCAAAAGGCACTATGTACTACGATTTAACACTCACGCAGGAATTAATGCCAAAGTTAACTGCATCAATTCATGCTGGTTATACAGATTTTAGAAAAGATGCAGAATCAACAGCTGGTAAGTTTTCATACGCTGATTACAGTGTGGGGGTTGCGTATGATCTAAATGGATATGTGTTTGGTGTTAAGTACTTTACTAACGATGCCAAGGTTGGCACAAGGGCATACGCAGGTACGGCAGGTTCCGGTACTGGAAAAAATTTACTTAAAGATGGTTTTGCAGTATCTCTAACCAAAGCTTTCTAACCCAGCGATCTCACGGAGAAACGTATGAAATTAATCACAGCAATTATCAAGCCCTTCAAGCTTGACGAAGTGCGTGAGGCGCTATCAGAAGTTGGCGTTTCAGGCATTACCGTTACTGAAGTTAAAGGCTTTGGTCGACAAAAAGGTCACACTGAGTTGTATCGCGGTGCTGAGTACGTTGTTGATTTCTTGCCAAAGGTCAAAATCGAAGCAGCAGTTGATGATGGCATCGTTGAGCGAGCAATCGAAGCGATTGAAAAATCAGCTAAGACCGGTAAGATTGGTGACGGCAAAATTTTTGTCTCATCTGTTGAACAAGTTATCCGCATTCGTACCGGTGAAACCGGTCAGTCTGCCCTTTAAAGCGAGGTAAGAAAATGACACATTGGATTAAACGTCTACTCGCAGCCGGCGCAGCGGCGCTAGCACTAGGTACAGTATCAATGGCAGTTTCATCAACAGCTTATGCTGCAGATGACGCTAAGCCAGCGGTTACTGCTCCTGCTGCAGCTGCTGCAACACCTGCTGCTCCAGCAGCACCAGCTGCCGTTCCAAACAAGGGCGACACAGCTTGGTTGTTGATTTCAACAGCATTAGTTATTTTGATGACATTGCCAGGCCTAGGTTTGTTCTACGGCGGTTTGGTACGTAGCAAAAACATGTTATCTGTGTTGATGCAATGTTTGGTGATCTTCTCACTGGTAGCAGTGCTGTGGGCAGTTTATGGCTACAGTATTGCGTTCACAGAAGGTGGCGCATTTTTTGGTGGATTTGATCGTATCCTCTTATCAGGCATTACGGTTGATTCAGTAGCTGCAACATTTAGTAAAGGTGTTGTTGTGCCAGAGTTTGGTTACTTTGCATTCCAAGGCGCATTTGCAACCATTACTTGCTGCTTGATCATCGGTGCATTCGCAGAGCGCGCTAAGTTCTCAGCAGTATTGTTGTTCATTGTTTTGTGGTTCACATTTAGCTACCTACCAGTTGCTCACATGGTTTGGTTCTGGCCTGGTCCTGACGCATTTACTGATGCAAAAGCTGCTGAAGCGGCAACTGCAACAGCAGGTTGGTTGTTCCAAATGGGTGCTCTAGACTTTGCTGGCGGTACTGTAGTTCACATCAACGCAGCGGTTGCTGGTTTGGTGGGTGCTTATGTAATCGGTAAGCGTATTGGTTTCGGTAAAGAAGCAATGAAGCCACATAGCTTAACTATGACTATGGTTGGCGCATCACTATTGTGGTTTGGCTGGTTTGGTTTCAACGCTGGTTCAGCATTGGAAGCAAACGGTGGCGCTGCATTAGCTTTCGTGAACACATTCTTGGCAACTGCTGCTGCTGTATTGGCATGGACGTTTGCTGAATGGATCGCTAAAGGTAAACCATCTATGTTGGGTGGCGCATCTGGTGCGGTAGCTGGTTTAGTTGCTATTACTCCAGCAGCTGGCTTCGTAGGCCCAGCAGGTGCTTTGGTAATCGGTTTCATTGCTGGTTTCCTATGCTTGTGGGGTGTAACTGGTCTTAAGAAAATCTTGGGTGCAGACGACTCATTGGACGTGTTCGGCGTTCACGGTGTTGGCGGTATCTTAGGCGCTCTATTGACTGGTGTGTTTGCTGACCCATCATTGGGCGGTACAGGCATCTATGACTACGTTGCTAACGCAGTAGCTCCTGACTATTCAATTGCTAGCCAAGTGTTTATTCAAGCTAAGGCTGTATTAACAACGGTAGTATGGTCTGGTGTGGTTTCTCTAGTTGCGTACAAGTTGGTTGATCTTGTGATTGGTCTACGTGTACCAGAAGATGAAGAACGTGAAGGTCTTGATATCACTTCTCACGGTGAAACTGCATACGAGGCTTAATCAGTATTTGTAGTAAATCTGTGTGAAATGTAGTGTGGAATAACCCCAATAATTGCAGCATTATTGGGGATTTAAAGAGCGGTTTCTTGAATAAGAACCCGCTCTTTTTTTATCTGTCTTAGAATGACAATATGGTCCCACATCTAATTACTGCCCTGAATGGTCCTTTGCTCGAATTAGAGCAAAAGGTTTTAGAAGCTACGCCTGCAATTGAGCGTTGGTTTAGGCTTGAGTGGCAAGAGCATACGCCACCTTTTTACTGCTCTGTTGATCTAAGAAATGCCGGTTTTAAGTTGGCGCCGGTCGACACAAATTTATTCCCTGGTGGATTTAATAATCTTTCGCCTGAGATGCTCCCATTAGCTGTTCAAGCCGCGATGGCATCCATTGAAAAGATTTGCCCAGATGCTAAAAATCTATTGTTAATACCTGAACGCCATACGCGCAATATGTTCTATTTACAGAACGTGGCACGTTTAGCATCCATCTTGCGTCAAACGGGTTTGAATGTTCGCTTGGGGACTCTTTCAGAAGAAATTACAAAAGCCACTCCAATTGATTTGCCTGATGGCCAGAGATTAATTCTTGAGCCTTTATCTAGAATCGGCATGAAGGGACGTCGCTTAGGCCTAAAAGATTTTGATCCTTGCACGATTCTTTTAAATAATGATTTATCAGGTGGCATTCCGCCAATATTGGAAAACTTATACGAACAATATTTATTGCCACCATTGCATGCTGGTTGGGCTGTGCGCCGTAAATCAAATCACTTTGATGCTTATGACGATGTGGCGAAAAAATTCTCAAAAGTGATTGATATTGATCCTTGGATGATTAATCCATTCTTTACCAAATGTAATGGTATTAATTTCCATGAACGTGTTGGAGAAGAATGTTTGCAAGAGAGCGTTGACAGCATCTTGAAAAAAATCACTCGTAAATATCGTGAATATGGCATCAAAGAAAAACCATATGTAATTGTTAAGGCAGATGCTGGGACTTATGGCATGGGCATCATGACAGTTAAAGATGCTAGTGAAGTTAAAGATCTAAACCGTAAAGAGCGCAACAAAATGAGCGTTGTTAAAGAAGGTTTAGAGGTTGCTGACGTGCTTGTGCAAGAAGGTGTTTACACCTTTGAAAAAATTAATGAAGCTGTAGCCGAACCCGTTGTCTACATGATGGACAGATATGTGGTTGGCGGTTTTTACCGAGTGCATACAGGCCGTGGTGTTGATGAAAATCTAAATGCGCCGGGTATGCATTTTGTACCGCTAGCTTTTGAGCACAACGCCATACCGGATGTGGCAGCAAAGCCAGGAGTGGCTGTGCCTAACCGCTTCTATTTATATGGGGTGGTAGCTAGATTGGCCTTGCTAGCAGCTTCTCTTGAGCTTGAGCGGACAGATCCTGAGGCTGAAAGTTAATGAGAAAAATACTATTTATTGCAGATCCATTAATTGAGTTTGCAGTTGAAAAAGATAGTACTTTGGCAATGATGGACGCCTGCCAAAAGGCCGGTCATCAGGTATGGCATTGCCATACTCATGACATCAAAAGTATTGCATCATCAATTAAAGCTGAGTGTTTGCATATTGAATTAAGTCGTGGCGCTGATGATTGGTTTACCCCGTTAGAAAATGTCACCAAGCGCTTGGCAGACTTTGATGCAGTTGTGATGCGCAAGGATCCACCTTTTGATATGGCTTATGTCACAGCTACCTGGTTCTTGTCGGCAGCATGTTTAGAAGGCGCACGAGTTTTTAATAGTCCTGAAGCCCTCAGAAACCATTCTGAAAAATTAGCGTTATTAGAGTTTTTGCAGTTTGCACCACCAACAATCATTAGTAGGGATTTAGTTGATATTAAGGAGTTTCACCAGCAGCACCAAGACATCATCATTAAACCTTTAGATGGTATGGGTGGCATGGGTGTATTTAGGATTAAGGCTGATGGCTTGAATCTTGCTAGTATTGTTGAAACTCTTGGTGAGAATGGTGCTAAAGCATTAATGGTGCAAAAGTTTATTCCTGAGATAGTGGATGGCGACAAGAGAGTTTTATTAATAGATGGTGAACCTGTGCCATATTCATTAGCTAGGATTCCTCAGGGTGGTGAGATCAGAGGTAATTTGGCAGTTGGTGGTAAGGGTGTTGCGCAAAAATTAACGCAAAAAGAATTTGATATCGCTCATGAAATTGGTTCACAATTAGCCGGACGAGGTTTACATCTAGTGGGCTTAGATTTTATTGGCGGGTACTTAACTGAAATTAATGTTACAAGTCCAACTTGTTTTGTGGAAATCACCAACCAAACTGGACATGATGTTGCAAGTCAGTGGTTAAAGAGTTTAGAAAAAAAATTAAATTAATATGGCCGGAATACTAATCATTGCTCATGCTCCTTTGGCTTCAGCTCTTAAAGAGTTTGCTAAACATGTTTATGGTGAAGTTCCTAGTCGACTTGTTGCAGTTGATGTGATGGCGCATGAGGATGCAAAAATCACATTAGAGCGCGCTGTTGAAGCTGCTCATACGATTAAGTCAGAAAATGGTTTGTTAGTTTTGACAGATATCATGGGCGCAACCCCAGCTAACGTTGCTAATCGCTTGGCTCATAAACCTGAATTCAATGGTCGTGTAAGGGTGATTGCTGGAGTTAATTTGCCAATGTTAATGCGGGCAATTTCATATAGGGCGGATTCTTTAGATTCTGCTATGCAAAAAGCCATGCATGGTGGTCAGCAAGGCATTATTCCGATTGGCCATTTAACTCCTGCTGCGGATGCCATATCAAACAAGACTTCGGAAGTTAAGGAATAAAAATGCCTAGTGCAGAAATTAACATTATTAATAAATTAGGTTTGCATGCTAGGGCTTCTGCCAAATTAACCCAATTGGCGGCAAAGTATCCTTGCGAGATTTTTTTATCTAAAGGCGGTCGTAGGGTCAATGCAAAAAGCATTATGGGCGTCATGATGCTAGCGGCCGGTATGGGTAGTTCTGTGGTACTTGAAACAACTGGTGAGCAAGCTGAGGAAGCATTTGCCGCTTTAGAGGCGCTTATCAACGATCGATTTGGAGAGGGTGAGTAGCTTGTCATTTACGCTGCACGGCATTCCTGTAACCAATGGCATTGCAATTGGCAAGGCGCTACGTATTGCGCCATCAGCCATGGATGTGAAGCATTATTTGGTAGATGAAGGTGCAGAACAAGTAGAACAAACACGCTTACTAAATGCATTTGAAGTTGTTAGGCAGGAATTAAAAAGCTTAAGAGCCAGCTTGCCTGATGCCGCTCCAGAAGAAATGGGCGCATTCTTAGATGTGCACGGCATGATTTTGGCCGACCCTACCCTGACTGAAAAGCCTTTAGAGTTAATTAAGGGTCGAAGATATAACGCCGAGTGGGCACTGGCCACACAGTTAGAAGACTTATTAGAGCAATTTGCTGAAATTGAAGATGAATATTTGCGCGAGCGTGCTGCAGATATTAGGCAAGTTGTTGAGCGAGTAATGAAGGTTCTCCACCATGGTGAAAATCATCAAACACTTTCATCGTTCTACAAAACTGTTTCGGAAAATCGTGAGTTAAGCGAAGTCATTGTTGTGGCGCATGACATTGCACCGCCTGACATGATGCGTTTTAAAGATTTGGCATTTGGCGGATTTATTACTGATTTGGGTGGTCGCACATCTCACACTGCAATTGTTGCCAGGAGTTTGGATATCCCCGCGGCCGTGGGTGTTAGAAGGGCAAGCGAGTTAATCCGTCAAGATGATTGGATCATTATTGATGGCGACCGTGGCATCGTGATTGTTGACCCGAGTCCATTGATTTTGGAAGAGTATCGACATCTTCAATCAGAGCGTAAGTTAGAGAAGAAAAAATTATTAAGACTCAAATACACGCCAACACTTACTTTAGATGGTGTGCCAATTGATTTGATGGCTAACGTTGAGATGCCAGATGATGCTGAACAGGCGTTAGATTCTGGCGCGGTAGGTATTGGCTTATTTAGATCTGAATTCTTATTCATGAATCGCAAAGGTGACATGCCTAGCGAGGAAGAGCAGTTTTGGGCATACAGAAAAACTGCTGAGGCCATGAAGGGTTTGCCAGTTAGCATCAGAACAATTGATATTGGCGCTGATAAACCGCTAGATGGTCAAGATGAGGGCGGTCATTATTTGTCGCCACTTGGTTTGCGTGCTATTCGCTGGTCACTTTCTGAGCCTGAGATGTTCTTGATTCAGATTAGAGCCATCTTGCGTGCATCAGCATACGGCAAGATGAAGATCTTGATTCCTATGTTGGCGCATGCCCAGGAAATTGATCAAACTTTGGAGTTGATCAATATGGCAAAGAAACAGCTTGAAAATGAGTGCGTCCCTTTTGATCCTAATGTACAAGTAGGTGCAATGATCGAGATTCCTGCAGCAGCGCTCTCCTTGCCATTATTTATTCGCCGCTTAGATTTTTTATCAATTGGTACTAATGATTTGATTCAGTACACATTGGCAATTGATAGAGCTGATAATGCTGTTGCACATTTGTACGACCCACTGCACCCAGCAGTTTTGAGATTAATTGCAGGCGTTATCAGAGAAGCTAAGGTTGCCAACATGCCAGTTTCAGTGTGCGGCGAGATGGCAGGCGAGCCATCAATGACCAAAGTTTTATTAGGCATGGGCTTAACTGATTTTTCTATGCACTTTAATCAACTCTTGTCTGTGAAGAAAGAAATTCTTAGGTCAGATATGAGTGTATTGAAGCAGTCAGTTGATGAATTATTGAGCGCTATTGAGCCAGAAGAATTACAAGCGGCTTTACAAAAAATTAACGCTGTATAGCAGTGCCTATTGATGCTTTGAGCAGATGGGGCAATCATCTCTTTGGTGTAATGCAATTTGATCAACTTGCGAAGACCTCGCATCCCATAGTAATAATTTGCCAACCAAAGGTTCACCAATTTGCATAATCACTTGAAGCGCTTGAGCAGCTTGAATACTGCCAATGATGCCCACTAGTGGTGAAAATACGCCCATCGTTGAGCATTGAACTTCATTAAATTCTTGGTCCGCTGGAAATAAACATGCGTAGCAAGGTGTGCATTTTTGGCGTGGGTCAATAACAGTTACTTGGCCATCAAATTTAATCGCAGCCCCACTGACAAGAGGAACTTTGTGTTGAACGCATGCGGCATTAACCATGTGTCTGGTGGTGAAATTGTCGCTGCAATCTAAAACAACACTTGCGGTAGGCAATAGTTGATCTAATAATTCAGCAGTAGCTTTCTCCTGTATGGCATTTACCTCAATATGAGGATTTAGATTCAGAAGCATTGTTTTGCCAGATTGAACTTTGGCTTGCCCCACAGAATTTTGGTTATGCATGATCTGGCGTTGCAGATTTGTTAAATCCACAGTGTCATGATCAATTAAGGTAATTTTACCGATGCCTGCTGCAGCCAAATAGGGCGCAGCTGCAGATCCTAGACCTCCAGCGCCGATAACTATCGCATGAGCAGCCAATATTTTTTCTTGACCTTCAATGCCAATATCATCAAGAAGAATATGGCGTGAGTATCTAAGAAGGTCTTGGTCGTTCATGCGTCGCTCTAATTATTCCAAGCGAGATTTAGATTTCTTGATAGGCTGACCCTTTAGATAAGCAGCGGCTTGTGTCAGCATGAAATCTTCAGCGGAGCCAAACTCAGCTGGTCGCTTCTTGCGATCCTTCTCTTTTTCTTCAGGAGTCTTCTTCGCATTAATTTCTTCAATGCGTTGTAATTCTTCAAGTCTACGTTTTTCACGTTCATTGATTAATTTTTCTTCAGAAGATTGCTTATTTTTGAGATGTTTCTCGCTATCGATTTCTCTAGTAATAAGAACATCATCTGGGTCGCCATCTGCATTTTGATCAACAGCAATATCAGGTTTGATGCCAAATGCTTGGATAGATTTACCTGACGGTGTGTAGTAATAGGCAGTTGTTAATTTAAGAGCAGAGTCTGCGCTAAGCGGGCGAACTGTTTGCACAGAGCCTTTGCCAAAAGTTGTTTTGCCAATGATTGTTGCGCGTTTGTGGTCTTGGAGTGCGCCCGCAACAATTTCTGATGCGGATGCAGAGAAGGCATTTACCAATACCACCATCGGCACTTTTTTGAAGATTGGCGCTAGGTCGGCTAATGCGTCGTTGTTTTCAGATAATCTGTAGTTATCTACATTAGCCTTAAATATTTGTTTGGCGTCTTCAGATTGACCTTTGGTTGATACCACTAGAGTTCCAGTTGGTAAGAAGGCAGCTGATACACCAACGGCACCTTGCAAAAGGCCGCCACCATTATTTCTTAAATCTAATACTAGACCTTTGATTTGAGCATCTTTTGCAGCAAGCTCATTTAGTTTTTTCGCTAAATCGGGAATCGTTCTTTCTTGAAAGCTTGTAATGCGAACATAAGCAATGCTAGCATCAAGCAACTTTGCTTTGACAGATTGAACTTTAATTTCAGCGCGTGTAATCGTTACAGGAAAAGTTCTGTCTTCACTTTTTCTAAAAATCGTTAAAGTGATTTTTGTGCCAGGCTCACCACGCATACGTCTGACAGCTTGGTCTAGAGTCATGCCTCGCACAGGTTTGTCATCTAGTCTGGTAATTAAGTCGCCTGACTGAAGTCCTGCTCTAGCCGCAGGTGTATCTTCAATTGGATTTAGAACTTTAACAACACCATCTTCTGATGTGATTTCAATACCCAAGCCAGCAAATTTGCCTTGAGTGTGTTCTTGCATCTCAGCAAAATCTTTTTTGTCTAGATATGAAGAATGAGGGTCAAGACCACTCACCATGCCTTTGATTGCATCAGTTAATAATCTTTTATCTTCGACAGGCTCAACGTAATCTCGTTTAATTTGACCAAATACATTCGATAGATTACGTAGCTCATCAAGTGGCAAATTAGAGTTGCCCTGCTGAGCAGTTGCAGAAAGTTGCAGGGTTAGTGCAACACCTGCAATCAGGCCTGTACAAACTAGGGCAATACTCTTAATTGACCGATACATAATTTACTTTTCTAAATAAAAATGTTTAATTGGTTTTAGGTTGTCATCTAATTCATAGACCAATGGAACGCCGTTTGGGATGTTGATTTCCATGATGTCTGAATCAGAAACTTCATCTAGATACTTTACTAGTGATCGAATACTGTTGCCATGGGCCGCAATTAATACCCGTTTGCCAGAACGAAGCGCAGGTGCAATTGATTCTTCCCAAAGAGGTAAAACTCGAGCAACGTTGTCTTTAAGACACTCACCCAAAGGTATTTCTTCACGTTTGAGTTTGGCGTAACGTGGGTCGTTATATGAAGTTCTTGGATCATTAGGGTCTAATAATGGCGGTCTTACGTCGTAAGAGCGTCTCCAAATATGTACCTGTTCATCACCATACTTAGCAGCAGTTTCAGCCTTATTGAGGCCTGCAAGGGCGCCATAGTGACGCTCATTAAGGCGCCAGCTGTGAACAACTGGTAACCACAATCTATCCATGGCTTCTTGAGCATGCCAAAGAGTACGAATTGCCCTCTTCAGCACAGATGTGTAAGCAATGTCAAAATCATAGCCGGCAGCCTTTAAACTCTCACCAGCTTGGATAGCTTGTTGAACACCAGTTGGTGTTAAATCTACATCAACCCAGCCGGTAAAACGGTTTTCTAGGTTCCATTGGGATTCGCCGTGGCGGATAAGTACGAGTTGTTTCATATTCACATTCTATAATTTACTGATGGACTTCTTTACAAATACAAATAATCTATTACTGTTAGCTACTTTAGTCACTTCTGGCTTGGCTTTGGCTTTGCCTCAGTTATTGGGTCGCTTTAATCAACAATGGCTAGGCGTTCATGCCGCTGTTCAGTCTGTCAATCAACAAGGAGCTCAAGTTGTTGATATACGTAGTGCTGAAGAGTATGGCTCAGGACACATAGCAAATTCTAAACATTTACCAGTTTCAGAGCTTGAAAAGGGCTTTAAACATCTAAAACTCGATACAAATAAGCCTATTATTTTAGTTTGTTTGAGCGGTTCTAGAGCAAGTGGCGCGATTGGAAAGTTTAAAAAAGCTGGATTTTCAGAGATTATGTGTCTAGAAGGGGGTATTTCAGCTTGGAATCAGGCTGGATTGCCATTAGTAAAGTAATAAGAGGTTGAAAATGCCAAAAATTACTATGTACAGCACACAAGTTTGCCCATACTGTGTGATGGCCGAAAGGTTGTTGACGTCTAAAGGCGCGGTAATCAATGAAAAAATTTTGGTGGACAAGGATCCGACTAAAAGAGAAGAGATGATGACTAGAACTGGGCGTCGCACTGTTCCACAGATTTTTATTGATGAAACTCATGTGGGCGGATTTGATGACTTATCAGGACTAGATAAAGCGGGTAAATTAGACCCATTGTTAGGTAAATAAGTAAATAAATAGGAAAAACATGACAGAAGCAGCAAATGGTTCAGCTAACACGGCGGACAACAACCCAAGTTTTCAAATTCAGCGTATTTACCTTAAAGACATTTCTTTGGAGCAACCTAATGCTCCACAAATTCTTTTAAATCAAGGTGAGCCTAAATTAGAAGTACAAGTTGATATTCAGGCTAACCAACTCGACGAGAATAACTTCCACATTACCTTGGTAGGTACAGTTACAACAAAAATTGAAGACAAAGTTCTTTTCTTGGTAGAGGCTCATCAGGCTGGCATTTTTGAAATTCGCCAAATGCCGCCAGAGCAAATTGATCCGCTATTAGGCATTGCATGCCCAACAATTTTGTTCCCGTATTTGCGTTCAAATATCGCAGATATGATTAGTCGTGCTGGTTTCCAACCAGTTCATTTGGCTGAGATTAACTTCCACGCTCTTTATGAGCAACGTTTACAGCAGGCTGCAGCAGCTCCTGCGTCAAACGATAGCGGCATTATCTTGCCGAATTAATATGAAAGTTATTTTTCTTGGAGCTGGTGCATGGGGTACTGCAATGGCTATGCATGCCTCCAAGAATCCTAAGGGCTGTGATGTGACTTTATGGAGTCGCTCACCATCTTTAGCAGATGAGATGACCAAAACTCATCGTAATCAAAAATATTTACCAAATATTGATCTTCCTGCTCAACTAAAAATTAGTAGCGATTGGGAAGCAATATTTACTCATGTAGGCGAGCAAGATTTAGTAGTGATTGCTACCCCAGTTGCAGGTCTTAAAGATACTGTTCATGCTTTGTTGAAACTCAATAAAGTGCCCAAGAATTGGGTTTGGTTGTGTAAAGGTTTGGAGCCTAGCACGTCACTCATGCCGCACCAAGTGATTGAACGCGAATTAAAGGCTGCTAATGCATTGGATCGCGGCATTAGTTTGGCAGTTTTATCAGGCCCAAGTTTTGCCAGTGAAGTTGCATGGGGCATGCCGTGTGCACTAACTGCAGCAAGTAGCTCAACAGAGCTAGTGACTCTGATCCAGCAAGTTTTTCATCATGGCAATATGCGTGTGTACGGCAGTGATGATGTTGTAGGTGTTGAGTTGGGTGGCGCTATTAAGAATGTATTAGCGATAGCAACTGGTATTGGTGATGGCTTAGGCCTTGGTTTAAATGCCCGCGCAGCGGTACTAACAAGAGGTCTATCGGAGATGATGCGGTTGATCATATCGATGGGTGGAAAGTCAGAAACAGCCATGGGTTTAACTGGTGTTGGAGATTTAATCCTAACGGCAACGGGTGATCTTTCTAGAAATAGGCAGGTTGGATTGCAGCTTGCTTCAGGTAAAAAATTATCAGAAGTTTTAGGCGCTTTGGGACATGTTGCTGAAGGTGTTAGATGCGCTCAGGCCGTTAATGATTTGGCGAAAACAAAGGGCATTGAAATGCCAATCACACATATGGTGTGTGAAGTTTTGTTTAATGGACAAGACGTTGCATCAGCTGTGAAGTTATTAATGAGTCGTGACGCGCGAGCTGAGTCTCGATAAGTTACTCGCCACCAATAAAGTTCATCTGGCGCCAGGCTTCATAAACCATGATGGCAGCTGCATTCGATAAATTAAGACTGCGACTATTTGCCCGCATAGGTAATCTTAGAGCTCTTTCAGGTAAAAAATAATCACGCACTTCTTGATTTAGTCCTTTGGTTTCGGAGCCAAATACAAGGTAATCATTTTCTTGAAATTTACATTCTGAAAGGTGCGCTTTGCCTTTGGTAGTAATAGCAAACATTCTGTCTTGCAAAGGTTTTTCTGATTCTAAAAATGCCTGCCAATTGGCGTGTACTTTCATATTGGCATATTCGTGATAGTCCAAGCCAGCTCGTTTTAGTCGAGAATCTTCTAGTGGAAACCCAAGAGGCTCTACCAGATGTAACTTAGCTCCGGTATTGGCGCACAAGCGAATAATGTTGCCAGTGTTAGGAGGTATTTCTGGTTCGACTAGTACAACATTTAGCATTTTATTTATATGGAGTTCTTAAAATTACCCAATTATGAACACTTTGTGCGCCAAAATCTTTAAGTAATTTTGCAATCGTACTTAATGTAGCTCCAGTAGTCATCACGTCATCAATCAAGACAATCCGAGTATTTTTAATCGAGTTGATTTTATTTTGATTGATGTGAAATACAGCTTTAAGTCTTTTTATTCTTTCCTCACGCCCCGCTTGAGCCTGATTGCTTTCAAGATGATTTCTATAAAGAATTGATGATGAGGTGGCTATCTTTAATTTTTTCGAAAACGATTTACACAGCTCCCATGATTGATTAAAGCCTCTCTTATTTAATTTCTGAGAGCTCATCGGTACCGGAATTAAAAGGTCAATATTGCTTGTTAAATCATTAACTTTATGAATTTGTAACCAAGCATCCACTAAACCTCTAGCAATTGCTACTCGATGCTTATATTTATAGTCATGAACTGCATTAGTTAACAAGCCGCCATAACAATCAATGCAAATAGTTTGATCAAATGGGGGTATTTGAATTTCACAATTAGTGCAAATTCCGTGCGCTTCATTACAAATCAGAGCGCATTGTGAACATCTGTTTTTTTGATGGGACTTTAGTAAGTTAATGCACTTTTCGCAAATTCTGTATCCTTGAAATTTGCCACAGCCAATACACGCAGTTGGGAGCAGAAATTTCATGGGTCGCTGAGTATACTCATGGCTATGTCCACAATCTCGACAGTGTCTCACTCCTTGCCCAAATTTCTATCGCTTGAGATTGCTAAGCGCATGGAAGACAAACTGTCGATTGTTAGGATGGAGCCGCAAACAATTTGTCACGTGGGACAAGTTGACATTGAATTGCTTGGCAGGCGATACCCAAAGGCAAGGCATTTTTCGACTAATCCTGATTTGATTGCAAAAGGCTTAAAAAAAGCCTTTCTTAACTTGATCAATCGACCTTGCTTTGAGGATGTAACAAGCAAGGTTGATTTAATTTGGTCAAACCTTGAGCTACAGCATGATGAGGCTCCAACATTGCTCATTAAAAAGTGGCGAGAGCTACTTAAAACAGAAGCCTTATTAATGTTTAGTTACTTGGGCCCAGATACAGGCAAAGAAATTGCAAAGTATTTTTCTGGTGAAGATTTAAAGAGTGTCCCTAGTGCATGGGATATGCATGATGTGGGCGATGCTTTATTAAAAGCCGGGTTTTCTGAGCCCGTGATGGATATGGAATACATCACCCTGGATTATGAAGCTATAGATTTATTAATTGCTGATGCTTTTGATTTGGGGTTGTTAAAAACAAGTCAGCCTAAATGTCTAGATCTACCGAAAGATTTCCCCCTAAAAATAACCCTTGAGGTTGTTTACGGGCATGCGTGGACCCCAAATCATGATTTATCTAAGGCGGATGGGGGTGTTGCAACAATTAGCCCTGATCAAATTGTTAGAGTAAAGCGCTAAGTATGCGAGTGCTCACACACCCTGTTGCCTAGGGGTTACTATCTAAATCTCTAAAAAACTTAGTAATTTATTGCGTTAGATCAAATTCACCAAATATAATCACCGGATATTACGTGCACAGGTAATCGTGCGATGCAATAGATCAAGAATTTATTAAATGGGAATCAAGATGAAACAACGCACATCATTAGCCGGTTTGCTATTTGGTTTAGTGGGCTTGCTCCAGGCTAATTTAGCTTGGGCTATCAATGACATGCCGGGTGGTCCAGCACGTTTTCAGTTAAACCTACACCCTGCTGCGACAAAGGTTGCTGAAGAGGTGGCAGTTCTACATTGGATGATGTTGATTATCTGTGTAGTAATTTTCGTAGCCGTGTTTGGCGTGATGTTTTACTCCATTTACAAACACCGTAAATCATTAGGCCATCAATCAGCAAGCTTTCATGAAAGCACCACTGTTGAAATCGTTTGGACTGTTGTGCCTCTACTAATTGTGATTGGCATGGCGTTGCCAGCAACAAAAACTGTTGTTGCTATGAAAGATACAACGAATGCTGACATCACCATTAAGGTGACTGGTTACCAATGGAAATGGGGTTACGACTACATCAAGGGTGAAGGCGAAGGCATTTCATTCTTGCAAACATTGTCAACACCACGTGAACAAATTAATAACCAAGCTGAGAAGAGCGACACATACCTCATGGAAGTTGATAATGAGATGGTTGTTCCTGTAGGCAAAAAAATCCGTTTAGTAACAACTGCTAACGACGTTATTCACTCATGGACAATTCCTGCATTTGGCGTAAAGCAAGATGCGATTCCTGGTTTTGTGCGTGATACATGGTTCCGCGCTGAAAAAGTGGGTACTTTCCGTGGTCAATGTTCAGAGTTGTGCGGTAAAGAGCACGCGTTTATGCCTATCGTTGTCAAAGTTGTTTCAGATACAGACTATGCAACATGGGTTTCTGAAAAGAAAAAGCAATTGGCAGCTTTAGCTGACGACCCTAGCAAAACATTCACCATGGATGAGTTAAAGCAACGCGGTGAAAAAGTTTATGCGGCTAACTGTGCTGCTTGCCATCAACCAAACGGTAAGGGTGCTGGCGCATTCCCAGCATTGGATGGATCAAAAGTTGTAAATGGTCCCAAAGAAGGCCAACAAAAGATTTTATTGAACGGTAAAAATGCAATGCCAAAGTGGAATCAGTTAAACGATGTTGAGTTGGCAGCCGTTATGACATACACACGCAATACATGGGGTAATAAGACTGGTGAATTGATCCAGCCTAAAGACTTCACCGCAGCACGCGCAGCTAAATAAACATATATAGATAGGTAATTGGAGCGACTATGAGCACAGTAAGCCACGCACACGATCATCACGATGATCACGCACATGACCATCCACATGGATGGCGCCGTTGGTTGTTTGCAACCAACCACAAAGATATTGGTACGTTATACCTAATCTTCTCATTCGTTAGCTTGATGGCTGGCGGCGTGATGGCGCTTTTGATTCGTTTGGAACTATTCCAACCTGGTTTGCAATTTATTCGTCCTGAATTATTCAACCAGTTAACAACTTTGCACGGTTTAGTGATGGTGTTCGGTGCCATCATGCCGGCTTTCGTTGGTTTTGCTAACTACATGATTCCACTACAAGTGGGCGCCTCAGATATGGCGTTTGCTCGTATGAATAACTTTAGTTTCTGGATCATGCCTGTAGCAGCATCATTGTTGTTGTCATCATTCTTTGTTCCTGGTGGCGCAACTGCTGCCGGTTGGACGCTATATGCACCCCTATCTGTGCAAATGGGTCCTGGTATGGACATGGCTATTTTTGCTGTTCACTTGATGGGTGCATCATCCATCATGGGTTCAATTAACATCATTGTGACTATTCTTAATATGCGTGCCCCTGGCATGACATTGATGAAGATGCCAATGTTCTGTTGGACATGGTTAATTACTGCATATCTATTGATTGCTGTAATGCCAGTTTTGGCTGGTGCGATCACTATGGTTCTTACAGATCGCCACTTTGGTACAAGCTTCTTCTCAGCAGCGGGCGGTGGTGACCCTGTGATGTATCAGCATATTTTCTGGTTCTTCGGTCACCCAGAGGTTTACATCATGATCTTGCCAGCGTTTGGCATCATCAGTGAGGTGATTCCAACATTTGCACGTAAGAGATTGTTTGGCTACAGCTCAATGGTTTACGCAACAGGTTCGATTGCGATCTTGTCATTCATCGTTTGGGCTCACCACATGTTTGCAACTGGTATGCCAGTGACTGGCCAGTTGTTCTTTATGTATGCAACGATGTTGATTGCTGTTCCAACTGGTGTGAAGATTTTTAACTGGGTTGCAACAATGTGGCAGGGTTCAATGACATTTGAAACCCCAATGTTGTGGTCTATTGGTTTTATTTTCGTGTTCACAATGGGCGGCTTCACAGGCTTGATTTGTGCGATGGCTCCAATTGACATCATGATCCAAGATACATACTACGTGGTTGCACACTTCCACTATGTTTTAGTAGCTGGTTCATTGTTTGCATTGTTTGCTGGTTTCTACTATTGGGCGCCAAAGTGGACTGGATTCATGGTTAATGAATTCCGTGGAAAAGTTCATTTCTGGGCTTCAATGATTTTCTTCAACATTACATTCTTCCCAATGCACTTCTTGGGCTTGGCAGGTATGCCACGTCGTTATGCTGACTATCCAGTTCAGTTTGCTGACTTTAATGCAGTGGCATCTATTGGGGCTCTTGGATTTGGATTGTCACAAGTGTATTTCTTGTTATTTGTAG
>JALQYK010000038.1 GCA_023254115.1 Polynucleobacter sp. | reverse complement strand
GCGAGATCTCAAACCAGGAGAAATACTTGATGGTGAAGGTGGTTATACCGTCTGGGGCAAACTCTTACCAGCACAAAAATCTCTCGCCATGGGTGGCCTACCCTTAGGTTTGGCTCATGACATTAAGGTGATTCGACCCGTTCAAAAAGGTCAATCACTGTGCTGGGATGATGTGGCCGTTGATACCAGCACACATGCCTATAAAATCAGGCAAGAATTAGAGTTGAAATTTAAATAGATAAGTAATTCTCTTGGCGGGCATTCTCAGATCTAAGCCCAGGTATCCACGACTTAGTTGGTAAACCATAGGCTTTCTCCAGGAAGCCAGCCCTGCTCTGCACCATTTTCCAATCAACTTCCAAGTCAGGTCCCTTGAATGCCAATACAACCACATTACAGTCATGCACTTGATGGAAAACCAAAACCCTATTATTAAAGGCATCACAAATATTCTTAATATTGGTTTTAAAACTCTTGTGATTACCAAACAAGTTAACTGTCATAACACCTGGTGACTTAAGGGTGTCATAGCAACCTTGATAAAACTCTGCAGAACTTAATACGGGACCTCTGGCTGTGGCGTCATATAAATCAACCTGCAGTAAATCGACCGTTTCTTGATGTTTTTTATAAGTCACATATTTGAGTGCATCACCTTGCAAGACCTCCAGATTCTTATTTGGTGCTGGCAGATTAAACATAACCCTAGCCGCAACAATCACCGCAGGGTTCAAGTCCACTGCCGTCACTTTTACTTTAGGAAAATGCTTATGGGCAAACTTAGTTAATGCGCCAGTTCCCAAGCCCAACTGAACCATATGAAATGGTGTCTTCTTGTTTTGATTGAGTCGCTTGTCATTCGGATCTAAGAACAAGAGCCCCGCCATCATTTGCTGGGCATACTCAAGCTCTATGTAATCTGGATCATCGATACGCATGGCACCCTGAACCCACCAAGTGCCAAAATGCAAGAAGCGAACACCCTTCTCTTCAGAGAAAGTTACAGGTGCAAACTCAGGCTTATTGTTCACTTTAGGTTTTTTGGATGTCTTAGCTTGCTTTTGATTACTTTTGTTTTTTGCATTTGCCATAGCAGCCTCATGTAAAAGAACCAGACTCAACGCTTGAGCCTGGTTCATGGTTTTCGGCATGAATTGATTCGGTGGGCTTACTTGGTCCAAGCCCTGGCGTTACGGAACATGCGCATCCATGGGCTAGCACCATCAGCGATGTCACTCCATGACTGTGGAGCCCAACTCATTTGTGCAGTTCTAAAGACGCGCTCAGGATGTGGCATCAAAACGGTGAAGCGTCCATCCGGCGTGGTTAGACCAGTAATACCCTCTGGTGAACCGTTCGGGTTCAATGGATATGTTTCGGTCGGTAAACCTTGGTTATCAACAAATCGTAGTGCCACCAAACCTTTCGCTTGAGTTTCTGCTTGGTTGCCTTGCTGACTAAAGTTCGCAAAACCTTCACCATGCGCAACTGCAATTGGTAATTGGCTACCTGCCATGCCTTGCAAGAATATCGATGGTGACTCAGTCACTTCAACCATCACCAAGCGTGCCTCGTATTGCTCAGACTTATTACGCGTGAACTTAGACCAAGTCTCTGCACCAGGAATAATGCTGGCCAAGTTCGACATCATTTGGCAACCATTACAAATACCTAAACCGAATGTATCCGTGCGATTAAAGTAAGTCTGGAACTGGTCTTTGATAGATGCGTTGAACAAAATAGACTTTGCCCAACCTTCACCAGCGCCTAAAACGTCGCCATAACTAAAACCTCCGCAAGCCACTAAACCTTGGAAGTCCTTGAGGTTTACTCTGCCCGCAATAAGATCGCTCATGTGTACGTCATAGCTTGAGAAACCAGCCCAATCCATCGCATAAGCCATCTCTAAGTGAGAGTTAACACCTTGCTCTCTGAGAATAGCCACCTTAGGCTTAAGCCCTTTGGCAATATAAGGTGCTGCCACATCTTCACTAGGATTAAAGGTCAACTTGGGTTGCATACCCTGATCCGCCAAGTTATCAACGAGATCATTTTCGCTATCAGCACATGCTGGATTGTCACGCAAACGCGCAATCTGCCAACTAGTGCTTTGCCATAACTTTTGTAGCACGTGACGTGGCACATCCAAAATCTTCTTTGCATCACGCCAGATTTCAATTTGACCTGTTGTATTCGGCTTAGCCACTACATGGCTACAAGCGTACAAATTGTGCTCTTTCAAAATAGCAAATACGGCATCTCTGTCAGAACGCTTCACCTGAATCAATGCACCCAACTCTTCGTTAAAGAGAGCTCTTAGGGTTAAATCGTTTCTTCGACCAGAGACTTGCTGTGCCCAGTTCTTGGCATCACCAAAGTCAGACTCATGGTCTTTATCCAAGACCAACATATCAACATTCAAGGACACACCAACGTGTGCAGCAAACGCCATCTCAGTAGCGGCTGCAAATAAACCGCCATCCGAACGATCGTGATACGCAAGCAGTAGTCCTTCTCGACGCATCTTGATGATTACCGCAGCCAAGTTTTTAAGATCTTGAGGGTCATCTAAATCTGGAGTGGTTTGACCTGCTTGGTCTATCACTTGAGCCAAGATGCTGCCCGCCATGCGGCTCTTTGATCTTCCTAAATCAATCAGAACGATTTCTGTATCAAGAGTTTGACCTTGCGTATCTTTCAGCTGCAACAATGGAGTTGATGTTTTGCGTGTATCAACAACAGGAGCAAACGCAGAAATAATCAAAGAAACCGGCGATGTCACCGCTTTCCTCTCTTGGGTAGTTTCATCAGCCCACTGTGTGCGCATCGACAAAGAATCTTTACCCACAGGAATCGAGATGCCCAATGCTGGACACAACTCCATGCCGACTGCTTTAACCGAATCAAACAACTTGGCATCTTCACCAGGATTGCCACAGGCAGCCATCCAGTTAGCCGATAACTTGATATCTTCAATCTTGTCGATATCGGCAGAAAGAATATTAGTGATTGATTCAGCAACAGCCATTCTGGCGGCAGCTGGCGCATTCATGACCGCCAATGGAGTTCTCTCACCCATGGACATCGCTTCACCACGATACCCTTTGTAATCCATCAAAGTCACTGCAGCATCTGCCACAGGCACTTGCCAAGGACCTACAAACTGATCGCGAGCATTTAAACCACCCACTGTTCTGTCACCAATGGTGATTAAGAATGATTTGCTCGCTACTGTTGGATGTTGCAAGACCAAGCTTGCTGCGATATCTAACTGAACATCAGTTAAATCAATTTCTGGCAACTGCTTATCAACACGTTTGACATCCCGATGCATGCGAGGAGGCTTACCTAAGAGTACTTCCATAGGCATATCAATCGGTAAGCGCTCATCTTTACCTTCAGATTCTTTGGTATCAACTAGCAGTAATTGACGCTTGGCGGTTGTCTCACCAACCACAGCGATTGGGCAACGCTCACGCTCGCACATCGCTTGCAAAATCGGTAGACTTTCTTTAGCAATCGCCAATACATAACGCTCTTGAGATTCGTTACACCAAATTTCAGCAGGACTCATACCACTTTCTTCCAGTGGCACTTTGCGCATATCAAATATGGCACCTAAGCCAGCACCATCGGCTAACTCTGGGAATGCATTCGATAAGCCACCCGCCCCTACATCATGAATTGAAACAATCGGATTTTTGTCACCCAATGCACGACATGCATTAATGACTTCTTGAGCGCGACGCTCAATCTCAGGGTTACCACGCTGAACTGAGTCAAAATCTAAATCTGCCGTATTTGCACCTGTGGCCATCGAGCTCGCCGCACCACCGCCCATACCAATACGCATGCCAGGACCACCTAATTGAACCAATAGGTAGCCAGCTTTAATTTCTTTCTTGTGTGTATGTCCATCATCAATTGCACCAATACCACCAGCAATCATGATGGGCTTGTGATAACCGCGACGCTCACCATCAATGGTTTGTTCAAATACGCGGAAATAACCACCTAAATTAGGGCGGCCAAATTCATTATTAAAGGCTGCACCACCCAAAGGACCTTCAATCATGATTTGTAATGGTGAGGCAATACGTTCAGGTTTTCCGTAAGGCTGTTGATCCCACGGCAACTGACTACCAGGCAAGTTCAAGTTAGATACAGAAAAGCCACATAGGCCAGCCTTTGGTTTACCACCAACGCCTGTTGCACCCTCATCACGAATCTCACCACCAGAACCAGTTGATGCGCCAGGATATGGAGCAATCGCTGTTGGGTGGTTATGAGTCTCTACCTTCATCAAGGTATGAGTCAATCTAGTCTTCTTCACATACTCTTGTTGCTCATTCGGAGCCCAAACCTCTGCCTCGCAACCCACCATAATTGCTGAGTTATCCGAGTAAGCCACAACCGTACCATTCGGTTGCAATTGATGGGTATTACGAATCATGGCAAACAAGGACTTATCTTGCTCTAGGCCATCAATCGTCCAAGTAGCATTAAAAATCTTATGACGGCAATGCTCACTATTAGCCTGTGCAAACATCATGAGCTCCACATCGCTAGGATTGCGATTGAGCTTTTTGAAGTTATCCACCAAATAATCTACTTCATCATCAGATAATGCCAAACCCATTGATGTATTAGCTTCTTCTAGGGCTGCCTTACCACCCTTCAAAATATCAATGCGGGTGAAGTGCTTATCAGCCAAGGTTTGATACAACTGGGCTGCTGCATCAATATTTGGCAAAGTGATTTCCGTCATGCGATCATGGATTGCAGTCAATACCAATTGGCGCTGCTGCTCACTTAAAGCCTTTTTACTCGTCCAAAAGAATTGAATACCACGTTCAATTCTTAAAATGTTTAATCCGCAATGGTGCGCGATATCAGTTGCTTTACTCGCCCATGGAGAAATCGTACCAATTCGAGGAGCCACTACGGCTTGATCTTGCTTGCCAGAAAACAATCCTTTAGGCTCTTCCAAGCTAAATGGCTCGCCATAATTCAACAAACCTTTTAAGACATTCATTTGGTCACCTGAAAATTCAGAATCTGACCAAACAAAATGCACAAATTGCGCTTGTATCTGGGTGAGCTCAACACCTTGCTCTAATAATGAGCTTAAAAGGCGCTGTTGGCGGAATTGAGAAAGGGCTTCAGCCCCGTTTAGGCTTAAAAAACGACGATTTGCAGGCATCCCAAGATTATAAAACGAATGGGATAAGACCTCTTGTTTTTAAAGCTATTTTTGGCAGAATTTAGGTCGCCAAAATCAGCTGCCCAGCATTTAAAACCATCTGGCGCTTACATCGCTTGGCTAAGGCTGTATCGTGAGTAACCAGAACCAAGGTTGACCCCATATCTTGGTTCAACTGAAAGAGCAAATCGATGATTTTTTGACCATTTTGCTCATCCAAACTACCTGTTGGCTCATCGGCAAATAAAATATCAGGTTCTGTCACAAATGCCCTAGCCAAAGCCACTCGCTGCTGCTCACCACCCGACAAAGTCTTCGGTCGATGTTTTAAGCGATCTTTCAACCCGACTTTCTCTAACCATACCTGCGCCTTAGCAGCAGCTTCGGCTCTTGGCATACCCACCAGTTCAAGAGGTAATTGAACATTTTCCAGAGCATTCAAGTGATCTATCAGCTGAAATGACTGAAATACAAAACTGACGTGATGTGCTCGGATGGCTGCGCGAGTATTTTCATCACTTCCTGAAATATCTTTATCCAACAGCCAGATCTGCCCAACAGTAGGCGTGTCTAAACCAGCCATTAATCCCAATAAGGTGCTTTTGCCAGAACCACTAGCACCAACAATCGCCAAGCTATCGCCCTCATCAACAGAAAAGCAAATATCATGCAAAATCGTTAGTGGACCATCGACCGTTGGGACGGTTTTACCTAAATGCATTACATTCAAAACACTTCTTGATAAGCTCATAGACATGGCAGGCACAGTGAATAATTTTTTAAATCAAATCAACAGGATTCATTTAAGACACATAGTAATGGTCTTTGCTTTATTGTGCTTATCCGCTTGGGCCATGCCCAATAGTTATGCCAATAACCATAAGTTATTAATTATTGGCGATAGCCTCTCTGCTGAGTATGGCTTATCTCGTGGCACTGGCTGGGTGGCACTCCTAGAAAAACGTCTACAGTCTAATCAACTTTCTTGGACAGTGATTAACGCTAGCATCAGCGGTGAAACAACAGCAGGCGGCCAAACCCGCCTAGCCACTCTGCTCAAAACTCATCAACCTCAAATTGTCATCATTGAACTAGGGGCAAATGATGCATTACGGGGTTTGCAACTTCAAGCAACAGAAAAAAATCTAAGGCTGATGATTCAATCATCCAAACAAACAGGTGCAAAAGTATTACTACTGGGCATGCGCATTCCACCAAACTACGGAGCTGAATACGGCAACCAATTCTTTCGCTTATTTGGCAAATTGGCGAGCGCTGAACAGATTGAATACTTGCCTTTTTTTCTAGAAAAAGTAGCTGATAAAGCTGAACTATTTCAAACCGATCAAATTCATCCAAATGCACAGGCACAAAGCATCTTGTTAAACAATGTTTGGCCTAAATTAAAGCCAATGCTTAGCCATTAATAGGCTTCAAAGGAAAGGTAATTACAAACTCAGCACCACCGTACTCAGATACTTGATAGGTAATACTACCTTGATGTCTATCAATAATATGTTTGGATAACCATAAACCTAAACCCATACCATCTTTCTTATTACTGCTCATTAGATTAAATAGGTTAGCTCTTAACTCATCAGCGACACCAGACCCGTTATCGGCAACACTTAATCGAACTTCAGTTTGTTTTAACTGAGTAGATACATCTATTCTCTTATGCTGGATATGTGAATTTGACAAAGACTGAATAGCATTATTCATAAGATTAAGAATTGCCTGACTGAACTCATTACTATTCATAGGAATCAAATGGTTACTATTGAGATTTAGATTAATTTCAATCCCGCAAGCTTTTGCTTGTGGAGAAATAATAGGCATCAAATCTCTAATTAAATCATCAAGATTTACTGGCATTAGTTCTGCCTGATCTTGCTTGAAAATATTTCTTAGCGTAGAAACAATTCTAGAAATTCTTTGATTGTCTTGTTCAATATTTAATATTGCGTCTTTAATCTCTGAAGGGTTATCAACACCCCTATCCATCTTTAACTTCAAATATTCAGTATTTAAAGAAATAGCCGTGATGGGTTGATTTAGCTCATGAGCAATTGAGGCTGAAAGCGCACCAGTGGCAGCTGTTTTATTGGCTTTTAATAGTGATGTAATTAACTCGTCACGCTCTAATAGTAATTTCTTGATGACTTCATTTTCATCTGAAATAGCAACGCTCGATAAAGCCATTTTTTCGGTCCAATAACTACCAATCGCAATATATGCAACCGTATTAGCAACAAACTGAGCAATAGTGAAGAAAATCAGAATCTGCGGCAATTGCTCAACTCGATGGATTGATACAGACCCAAGAACTAGCACCAACAATCGACAGATGGCAAAACCTAACTCAATCATCGTGGCATATTGCAGATAAGTTAACTGTGGTGATGCGTTAACTTTTCTAATTTGGTGCAATTGATAAATTTGAGAACCAAACAACAACAAAGCCAAACTAACCATGTAGATGGTTCTAATCTCAAAATCGCCATATTGGCGTAGTAATTCAAAGACCGCAAAGAATAAGATAACCGAAAGCTTAGCAAGCAAGTCCAAGCGACGTGAAATTGAATGACTTAACGATCTACAAAATAACCATTGAAAAATTGCTGCAACATAAAAAAGTGTATTTGCAATAGTGAAATTAAACGCTGGCTTTTCCACGTTATCGACAAAAATAATCCCAAAGCCAAAAACAATCAGGGCTGAAATGTTAGCGATTAACGAACCCATCCAATACGGGCTAGGTCGCACCAGGTTCCTAGATCGATGGTAATGGAATAAGCCGATTAATAAGCCTAGCTGTATAGCAGCCAAGACAAAGAAATATAGGGCGATTAACGGCTTTAACATACTCAGAGTATATCGATGAACTTAGATTAGTGGCGTAAAAAAAGCCCTGATAGACAGGGCTTTTAATCAATACCTTACTTAATCAGAATTACTTTACTTGGTTAATTTGCTTAACACCAGCTCGCTCACGCACACTATCAAAATACGTGGCTGCCTCTGATTGTGTACCCAACTGAGCAATTTGTTGAGCTTGGCTTGCTCTTAACTTAGGATCGACTTTGCTAGGTTGCTGAATCTTAGTTACACGGTAAATTGCTAAACCACCACCAACAGCTTCTGCACTGACCACAGCAGGCAATTTAGATGGATCCACTGATGTAACAGCATCTATGGCTGAACCAGTTAAATCTGTTGGTTTATTTCGCGATACCCACTTAGCAGCACCAAAACCAGCCACATCAGCTGGATTCTTTTGCAACGCTTGTAATTTATCCTGACCAGTCTTAATCGCTAAATCCTGCGCCATCTTCAAACTAACTTGTTTTTTAACATCCAGGGCTACAGCATTGAATGGCATAGCGGATTGAGGATTATGAGCGATAACTCGCGCAGAAATGAGCTTACCAGGACTCAATTCAATGGCTTCAATATTACGGCGGTTTTTGATTGCGTCATCACTAAAAATTGCTGCCAATACTTTAGGGTTATTCAACGGGTGATCAGCTCCCCCTGCTTGAGCGCCGCCACGTGTCACACTTTTGAATGTTTGCACAGATAACTTCAAACGATTTGCTACAGGACTCAGACTATCTGGTTGCTCATAAGCCAAATTGGCAAATAGGTCAGCTTTTTCAGCATAAGCTTTTGCATCTTTTGTGTCAGCCTGCAATACGACATACTCAACATCAATTGTTTCTGGTGCTTGATATGCTGTTACATTGGCTTGGTAGTATGCTTCTAGATCTTGCTGAGTCGGATTAACCTTTGATAAAAAGTCAGCAGGAACAAAACGTAACACTTGAACTTCACGCTCAGTGTCAAGCGCTTGGGATACTTTTTCAGCAACCTTACGAGAGCCAATGCCTGTTGCCATCACAGATGTCAACACATGGCGTGTCATTAACTCATAACGACGAGTGCCTTCAAATTGATCAACGGTCATGCCATTGCTCTTCAATAACTGAACATAACGCTCATTATCAAATTTGCCATCCCTGTACAAAGCTTTAATTTCAGGAATCTGCGTCAAATCGCGAGCCAATGCCTCTGGACTAACAGCTAGCTTAAGAGATTTCAACTCATAGGCCAACAAACGTTGCTGAATGATCTCACCCAATACTGATTGTTTGAATGGCACACTATTCACCATTGCAGAATCAACGCGCCCTTGCTGTTGTTGCAAACGATCAGCTCTAGCCTTTACTGCGTTATCCAACTCTTGGCGAGTAATGCTAACGCCGTTGACCTTGACCAAGTCACTGTCTTTGCCCATGTCACGCACATAACTCTCAATGCCTAAAAAGACAAATGATGGAAGGATGAGCAATAGCAAAAGCCCCATCAGTAATTTTTGGTACTTACGGATCGATTCAAGCATGGATTTTGGTAGGTTTGACGTAGAAAAAGTCAGAAGAAATCTGTGGTGGGTGCTGAGAGGGTCGAACTCCCGACATTCGCCTTGTAAGGGCGACGCTCTACCAACTGAGCTAAGCACCCACAGAGAAGACGAGAGTATACAGCACCTTCATCTTCACTGCAAATTTTTTCAACTTTTGAGTTAATGTTTGTCCTGACACAAATAGTTTTTACACCACTTGCGTCAGGGTCTTACTGTTAATCAGTGTTTCAAGACGTCGCCAGTAGCAGCTTGAGCAGTCTTGCTTGCCTCTGCTGCTTTAGCAATTTCCTCAGGAGTTAACTCAGGCAATGGCTCTGGCATTTTTTCAAGCGCCAACTCCAACACCTTATCAATCCAACGCACTGGAACAATCTCAATCGCGTTCTTTACGTTATCAGGAATATCAGTTAAGTCTTTGATATTTTCTTCAGGAATCAAAGCCAACTTAATTCCACCACGGTGAGCTGCCAGTAGCTTTTCTTTCAAGCCACCGATCGGCAACACTTCGCCACGTAGAGTGATTTCCCCAGTCATCGCCACATCTGCTCTAACAGGAATACCAGTTAGGACTGAAACTAGTGCAGTTGTAATAGCAATACCTGCAGATGGACCATCTTTAGGTGTTGCGCCCTCTGGGAAGTGAATATGAATATCTTTCTTCTCAAAAGCTTCTTCGGCAATACCCAATTTACGACCACGTGAACGCACCACTGAACGAGCAGCTTCGACTGATTCTTTCATCACATCACCAAGCGAACCAGTTCTGATGGTGTTGCCTTTACCTGGCATCACAGCCGCTTCAATGGTTAACAAATCGCCACCAACTTCTGTCCATGCCAAGCCAGTCACCTGACCTACTTGGTTTTTCTTCGCTGCCAAACCAAAGTCATAGCGACGTACAGACAAGAACTTGTCTAGATTAGAACTGTCCACTTTGATAGGTGCAGCTTCTTTCTTCAAGAGCAGCAACTTCACCACTTTTCGGCAAATCTTACTAATCTCGCGCTCCAACGCACGCACACCCGCTTCACGTGTGTAATAACGAATGATGTCGCGAACAGCTGACTCATCAACGGCAATCTCACCAGCCTTCAAACCATTGCCCTTGATTTGTTTAGGCAATAGATAGCTCATGGCGATATGGGTTTTTTCGTCTTCCGTGTAACCGGCTAAACGAATTACTTCCATACGATCTAGCAACGGACCCGGAATATTCAAAGAGTTAGACGTTGCCACAAACATCACATCGGATAAGTCGTAATCAACCTCCACATAGTGATCTTGGAAGGTATGATTTTGCTCAGGATCTAATACTTCTAGCATCGCACTAGCTGGGTCCCCACGGAAATCCATACCCATCTTGTCGATTTCATCTAAGAGGAATAATGGATTGCGTACACCCACCTTCGTGAGGCTGGTCAAAATTTTGCCTGGCATTGAACCGATGTAGGTGCGACGATGGCCACGAATCTCAGACTCATCACGCACACCGCCTAAAGCCATCCGCACAAACTTGCGGTTGGTTGCTCGTGCAATTGATTGACCCAAAGATGTCTTACCCACACCAGGAGGGCCCACCAAGCAAAGTATTGGCGCTTTGACCTTTTCAACACGCTGTTGAACTGCCAGATATTCCAAAATACGTTCTTTAACTTTATCCAAGCCATAGTGATCTTCATTGAGCACTTTTTCTGCATTGGTTAAATCATTATTCACCTTGCTCTTCTTCTTCCAAGGCAAATTCACCAGTGTCTCAATGTAGTTACGAATCACAGAAGCTTCAGCTGACATCGGTGACATCAACTTTAACTTCTTCATTTCTGATTCAGCTTTTTTCAAAGCCTCTTTAGGCATCTTCGCAGCTTTAATGCGTTTCTCGAGCTCTTCGATATCCGCACCCTCTTCACCTTCACCCAATTCTTTCTGAATGGCTTTTACTTGCTCGTTCAAGTAATACTCGCGTTGACTCTTCTCCATCTGACGCTTCACACGTCCACGAATACGTTTTTCAACCTGCAAGATATCAATCTCACTTTCAAGGTGAGCCAAAATGGCTTCCAAACGCTCAACAACCGTTGGTAATTCAAGCAACTTTTGCTTTTGATCCAACTTGATTGGTAAGTGTGAGCAAATCGTGTCAGCTAAGCGGCCAGCATCATCGATGCCTTGCAGCGTTGCCAAAATTTCTTGAGGAATTTTTTTGTTAAGTTTGACATATTGATCAAACTGAGAAACCACCGCACGACGCAGCGCCTCGATTTCTGGGACTTCAGTACTTGCAATCGCCTGAGGTGTTGCATCGCACATGAAATACTCTAAGCTGTCTTCCACATTGCTAACATCCGCACGCTGTGTACCCTCAACCAAGACCTTAACGGTTCCATCAGGCAATTTCAGCATTTGTAGAATTTTTGCAATACAACCAACGGTATACAAATCTTCTACCTCCGGCTCATCTTTTGCAGCTGCTTTTTGCGCAACAAGCAAAACACTCTTACCGGTTTCCATAGCGGCTTCTAACGCTTTGATAGATTTTGGTCTACCCACGAACAATGGAATCACCATGTGTGGGAACACCACCACATCTCTTAGCGGCAACAAAGGCAGCTGGATGGGTTCAGAAGGAAGTAACAAGTCACCAGGCATGGTTTATATCTCCAAAATGTGTAATTTGTATTTTCCTACGCAGTAAGAATACATCGAATTTGGGGCTGTTTTATGCAAAAACAAGGGTAAAAACTAAGAAATTTGCGAAAAAAAGCATTTTTTCAGTTGTGTTCTACATATCTGATTGTGAGTTTTCAGATCTATAGATAAATCAATCCCTCAAAATAATTATGTTTTTTATAATTAGTTTGCTTAAATGTTAACCATGGTTAACATTTATAGGGATGGTGACTATACTTAAAACAACTAAATTTAGCGATTGGTTTTCTGCCCTAAAGGACTTAAAAGGAAAAGCACGTATACAGGCCAGAATTGATCGAGTTGAACTAGGAAATTATGGAGACTGTGAATCTGTAGGTTATGGCATATTTGAATTACGAATTCACTATGGCCCAGGCTATAGGATCTATTTCATGAAACAAGGTAGTCAAATTGTGATTCTTTTGGCTGGTGGTGATAAGAGCTCACAAAGAGGTGACATCAAAATAGCAATTACGTTATCCAAAAATGTTTAGGGGAAAGTGATGACTAAAGAAAAACTAACCAAGTGGGATAGCGCAGAATATTTAAAAACAGAGCTAGATATCAATAATTATCTAGAGGCATGCTTTGAGGATGGCGACCCTCAGTTAATCACTCATGCACTTGGAGTGATAGCCCGAGCAAGAGGCATGTCGCAGCTAGCAAAAGAAACTGGAATTAGTCGAGAAGGCTTATACAAAGCCCTCACTGATAATGGCAATCCTGAATTTTCAACTGTTCTGAAAGTATTTAAAGCACTTGGCTTAAGACTAAGTCTCAGACCTATTACACAAACTTAAGAAGCTGTCTTCTCTGACGCCTCTTGGTAAAGCATAAGTGGCTTGCCATCACCATTGATGGTGCTTTCATCAATCACCACACGCCGCACGTTCTCCAGACTAGGTAGGTCATACATTACATCCATCAAGGCATGCTCAATGATGGAACGTAAACCACGTGCACCGGTCTTACGAGCAATCGCCTTCTTCGCGATTGCACTTAAAGCATTAGGGCGAACCTCTAGCTCAACACCTTCCATATCCAATAAGGCTTGGTATTGCTTCACCAAAGCATTATTAGGTTCTGTTAGGATTTGCACCAAAGCAGCTTCATCTAGCTGCGCCAAGGTAGCCACAACAGGCAAACGACCAATCAACTCAGGAATCAAGCCGAACTTGATCAAGTCTTCCGTTTGAACTTCTTGTAACAACTCAGAAATAGAGCGATCGTCTTTACCGCGTACTTGAGCACCAAAACCAATGCCAGCAGTCACTGTGCGTTGTTGAATAACTTTTTCCAATCCATCAAATGCACCACCGCAGATGAATAGAATATTTGTTGTATCAACTTGCAAGAAGTCCTGATTCGGGTGCTTGCGACCACCCTGTGGCGGAACTGAGGCCATGGTACCTTCAACCAACTTCAATAAAGCTTGCTGAACACCCTCACCTGATACATCACGTGTAATTGATGGATTGTCTGATTTACGTGAAATCTTATCGATCTCATCAATGTAAACAATACCCTTCTGAGCTTTTTCAACGTTGTAATCACAAGCTTGTAAAAGCTTCTGAATGATGTTTTCCACATCCTCACCAACATAACCAGCTTCAGTCAAAGTGGTTGCATCTGCAATCACAAACGGCACATCTAATAATCTTGCTAAAGTTTGGGCCAACAAAGTTTTTCCTGAACCTGTTGGGCCGATCAAAAGAATGTTGCTCTTAGCTAACTCAACGCCGTTATGAATAGTTTTCTTATTCTTCCCTGCGCCAGTAGTTTCAATATGCTTTAAGCGCTTGTAGTGGTTATAAACCGCTACAGCCAACTGCTTCTTAGCATGGTCTTGACCAATCACATACTGATCCAAACTAGAACGAATCTCATGCGGAGTTGGCAAACCTTCACGCGGGTCTGCCTCAGGCAACTTACCAACTTCTTCAGTGATGATGTCTGTACATAAATCAATACACTCATCACAAATGAATACCGAAGGCCCTGCAATCAGTTTTTTTACTTCGTGTTGGCTTTTGCCACAAAAAGAGCAATAAAGTGGCTTCTCTGTTGAAGGTGTTGTATCGCTCATAATTATGTCTATGGATGAAAGTTAAGTACTAGCGCTTTTCAATCACTTGATCGATCAAGCCATATTCTTTTGCCTGGTCTGCAGACATAAAGTTATCGCGATCTGTGTCTTTAGCAATTGTTTCAATGGTTTGACCAGTGCGGTCTGAAAGCACTTTATTCAAACGCTCACGCAAGTACAAAATCTCACGTGCCTGAATTTCAATATCAGAGGCTTGACCACGTGCACCACCCAAAGGTTGATGAATCATCACGCGTGAGTTCGGTAAAGAAAAACGCTTACCCTTTGTACCAGCTGCCAATAAAAATGCGCCCATGCTAGCAGCCATACCCATACATAAGGTACTCACATCTGGCTTAATAAATTGCATCGTGTCATAAATTGCTAAACCAGCAGATACCGAGCCACCTGGAGAGTTGATATACAACGAAATGTCTTTTTCAGGATTTTCACTTTCCAAGAAAAGCAATTGAGCAATCACCAAATTAGCTGTTTGGTCATTTACCTCACCTACCAAGAACACAACACGTTCTTTTAATAAGCGAGAGTAAATGTCATACGCACGCTCACCACGACCAGAAGTCTCAACCACCATTGGAACGAGTCCCAAGGCTTGGGTTTCGAGTGCGCTGTTATTAATGTTGCTCATATTGTTATGGTCTCCAGGGTATCAGTCAGCTTGATTACATCTTGCTTAGTTCTTCAAAGCTTACTGCTTTTTCTGTTACTTTGGCTAGACCTGTCACATATGCAACAACATTATTTTCAAGAACCAAGGCTTCAACATCAGCCAAACGCTTAGGATCGCTGTAATACCAGCGCATCACTTCTTTTGGATCTTCGTAGCTGGCCGACTGTTCTTCAATCTCCGCCTTGATTTGCTCTGGCTTGGCTTCTAAATTTTGTTGTTTGACCAACTCATTCAAAATCAAACCTAATTTCACACGTTGCTCAGCTTGAGCAGTGAACAACTCAGCAGGAATTGGAGCATCTTTGGCATTGGGCACACCGCGAGCAGCCAAGTCTTGACGCGCATTAGCAATCAAGCGCTCTTGTTCTTGAGCAACCAAACCTTTTGGTACGGCCATTTCACATACCTTTGTTAAAGATTCCATAACTTGGCTCTTTAGCAATGTTTGTGTGCGACGTGTTACCTCACGAGTCAAATTAGTGCGAATCTCTTCACGCATCTTGGCTACACCTTCAGCAACACCCAATGATTTAGCAAAATCATCATTAACTTCTGGTAAATGAGGCCATTCAACTTTATTCATCGTGATCGTAAAGTCAGCTGTTTTACCAGCCACATCTTTACCGTGATAGTCAGCAGGGAAAGCCAATGGGAAAGTCTTTGACTCGCCAGCTTTCAAGCCCAATGCTGCAGCTTCAAACTCAGGCAACATGCGACCTTCACCCAATACGAATGAGAAGTTATCTGCCTTACCACCCGCAAATTCAACGCCATCAATCTTGCCTACAAAATCAACGGTAACTTGGTCACCAGTCTGAGCAGCCGTATTAGCACCGCCATTGCCATGCGCACCCTCTTCACCACGCACATGGTAGTGAACACGTTGTTTACGCAAAATCTCTAGAGTCTTATCAATTTCCGCATCATTCACATCTGTGGTGTTGCGAGTAATTTCAACTTTAGATAAGTCACCGATAGTCACTTCTGGGAAAACTTCAAATGTTGCGTCATAAACTACTGGATCAGCAGTCATATCGCTCTTTGGCTCAAGACGTGGTTGACCAGCAATCTTTAATGATTCTTTTTTGCTGATTTCATAAAACAAGTTAGATGCGTGATCAAACTGAACTTCGAAATCAACTTGCATACCGTACTGGGCTTCAACCATTTTCATGGGAACCTTACCTGGACGGAAGCCAGCCATTTTGACTGTCTTAGATAATTTTTGTAAGCGCGCAGCGCGTGCTTTGTCAGTATCAGCTTTTGGAAAGCTTAGAGTAATTTTACGGTCTAAATTGCCGAGGTTTTCAATCGTTACAGACATGCTGGTATCCCGTTTAAGCTAAAAAAATGGTGGTGAATCAAGACTTCAATCAAAGCCCCTAATCCCCGCCCTTGGTACAACAATACAAAAGCTCACTATTCTACATGATGACAAGTAATTTAGCTCCTCAAAAACTGCTTAAAGCACGAGAAAACAAAGACTTAGTCTTCATCATGAACCCCTATTAAGTCGATTAATTGTCTAAAAATGCAATTTCTTAAAATTAGCCAAAGATAAAGAGCCCTGCAGTGGGGGGCTAACGATGCCTATAAACTATGGTTCGAGAAAAATAGCTTTAAGGAAACTTTCATGAAAATGCTTCAAGAATTCCGTGCTTTTGCAATTAGAGGCAATGTGATTGATCTGGCAGTGGGCGTCATCATCGGCGGCGCTTTTTCAAAAATCGTCGACTCATTAGTGGGCGACGTGATCATGCCCATCATTGCTTGGCTGATTGGTGGCAAATTAGACTTTTCTAACCTATTTATTGTTTTAGGCCATGCCCCAGATAATGTCCCCTTCACATTAGATGCTCTCAAAAAGGCAGGCGTTCCGTTATTTGCTTATGGTAGTTTTTTAACCATTACACTTAATTTTGTTTTGTTGGCTTTCATCATCTTTCAGATGGTCAAAATCATCAATCGCATTAAACTACAAGACGAATCAGAAACGAGCAACGTACCTCCCCCAACCCCTGAAGATATTCAGTTGTTAAGAGAAATTAGAGATAGTTTAAAAAATAAGGAATTGAAATGATTACAACCCCATCAGGTTTGCAATACGAAGATACCGTTGTTGGTAGCGGCGAAGAAGCTAAAAAAGGCCAATACGTGTCTGTGCACTACACAGGTTGGCTTTATGAAAATGGTCAAGCTGGCAAAAAATTTGACTCAAGCAAAGACCGCAATGACCCTTTTGAATTCCCATTGGGCGGCGGCATGGTTATCAAAGGTTGGGACGAAGGTGTTCAAGGTATGAAAATCGGTGGCACACGTCGCTTGGTGATTCCTGCTGAATTAGGCTATGGTGCCTACGGTGCTGGTGGCGTAATTCCACCAAATGCTACTTTGCTATTTGAAGTAGAACTATTGGGCGTTTAAACCTTTCTGCCAATAGCAAAAACGCCTCTATTGAGGCGTTTTTTTATGCTAACAGCAATAAGTTATTTTGATAAAAGTACGATCGCTTGTACGGCAACCCCCTCACCTCGCCCTAGGTGACCCAAACCCTCATTCGTTTTTGCTTTGACATTTACATGACTAGGGGCAACGCCTAAATCATGCGCAATGTTATTCACCATCTCAGGAATGTGAGGAGCCATCTTAGGCGCTTGGCAAATGATCGTGGCATCCACATTACCCACCTGATAACCAGCAGCTTGTATCAGCGACAAGGTAGCCCTTAAAAGAACACGACTATCAACACCTTTATACCGCTCATCGGTATCTGGAAAATGCCTACCAATATCTCCTAAGGCCGCAGCACCTAATAAGGCATCTGTAATCGCATGAAGCAAGGCATCCGCATCCGAATGACCCAACAAACCTTTATCGCAAGGAATCTTAACGCCACCTAAAATCAAATCTCTACCGGGAACTAACGCATGTAAATCGTAGCCTTGGCCAATTCGGAAAGATGCTATCGTCATCACTTATTCCCCATGCTGAGTATTTGATCCATTAAAGCCCAATCCTGCGGATATGTCACTTTTAAATTGCGCCACTCACCAGGCACTAATAGAGGTTCGCAACCAGCTCTCTCCATGGCACTCGCCTCATCCGTCACATCAAATTTATTCTGAATAGCCTCGCTTAAGGCTTCGCTCAATGCTTGAACACGGAACATCTGCGGGGTCTGCGCTAACCATAAACCATCGCGTGGCAGTGTTTTACCAATACACCCAGGATTTTGTGGAGAAATCATTTTTAATGTGTCAGCCATGGGCATAGCCAAGATACCCCCTGATACATACACATGCTCAGTAACAGCTTGAATCAAACGTTTAACCGCATCAACTGTTAAACCAGGTCTAGCAGCATCGTGCACCAACACCCAATCATCGGCACCAACGCCAGCAGAAGACATGGCACGCAATGTGTTTAAAACTGTTTCTTGACGTGTGGCACCACCTGTAGGACTTAAATGAAAGCGTGCATCAATGGGCCAACTATCTGTAGGCAACTCTTGCGCCTCTGGAGACACCCCCACCCAAATCGTCTTGATTTCAGGCATAGATAAAAAAGTATTCAGAGCATGCAAAGCCATTGGACGACCAGCCAAAGACTCAAATTGCTTGGGTGACTGAAAGCCCATCCGGCTTCCAGTACCTGCGCAAGGCATCAAGACATGCAGTACTGAAGTACTTTTTTGAGTGGTTTGTGCTGAATTCATACCCCAATTCTATAATGTCTAGCTTATGCAGAAGTTATCGGCTGATTCTTTAGCCAAATCCAGTTGCGTGACTTGGTCACCCCCCCTACCCGGACCGCGGGACGGGCAGCGCTTTACCATCAATAATTTAATTGGCTCTGCAGATGCAGCGGTGATTGCTCAACAAGCTTTAGAGCACCGTCAATCTTTCTCTGTGATGGTCATCATTTGCGCCAACGCACTAGATGCTGCCAGGTTACAAGAAGAAATTCCCGTATTTGCACCACAACTATCCGTCCGTTTGCTGCCAGATTGGGAAATACTGCCGTATGACGCCTTTTCACCTCATCAAGATTTAGTATCCGAGCGTCTAGCAACCTTGCATGAATTACTTACTGGTTCTTGCGATATTGTCTTGATGCCAGTGACCACAGCATTACAAAAATTAGGCCCACCTAGTTTTTTAGCGGCACATACTTTTTTCTTCAAAAAAGGTGACAAGCTAGATGAGATGGCATTGCGCCTGCAACTCCAACAAGCAGGCTATGACCCAGTTAGCGCCGTTGTTCGTCCAGGCGAATACAGTTTGCGAGGCGGTCTGATTGATTTATTCCCGATGGGCTCCGCGCTACCTTATCGCATAGATTTATTTGGCGATGAGATTGATCAAATTAGATCATTCGATCCAGATAGTCAAAGAAGCTTGTTCCCAGTCAAAGAAGTACGACTATTACCTGGCCACGAGTTTCCCATGGATGAGGAATCACGCACGGCATTTCGTGGACGATGGCGGGAGGTCTTCGATGGTGACCCAAGTCGCTGCAGTATCTATAAAGATATTGGTCTTGGCATTCCAAGCGCTGGCATTGAATCTTACCTTCCGCTTTTCTTTGAGACGAGTGCTACTTTTTTTGATTATTTGCCGATGGCAAAAGGTCCAGTTTGGTTAGGCATTCATGGTGAGCTTGAAGCAAATATCAAAGGCTTTTGGCAAGATACACAACAACGCTATAACTTTTTAAGCCATGACTCATCTAGGCCAGTTTTAGATCCGAAGCAACTTTATCTACAGAATGATGAGTTATTTGCACTTCTTAAAAATCATCCACGTCTTGTTCTAGATAAAAATAGCACTAATGACGAACCAACATTTTTTCAGTTACCGGATGTCTCAGTTAACCGCAAAGATGCTGATCCAATTAGCAAGCTCAAATACCTCGTTAACAACACCAATTCGCGCATCATCATTAGCGCCGACAGCGCAGGACGCCGCGAGACCATTCGTCAACTTCTAGAAGAAAACCAACTTAAAGCGCACCAAACTGATAGCTTGATCGAGTTTTTAGTCGGAGATGCAAAACTAGGCATCACTCACAGTGATATTCACGATGGTTTTGTTTCACAGCATGCCAAATTAATTGTTATTACTGAATCAGAACTCTTTGCTGCCAGCGCTAGAACACGTCGCAAAGGCAAAGACAAAGAAGCTAGTAACGTTGACACGCTAGTCAAAGATTTATCAGAACTAAAAGTCGGTGATCCTGTTGTCCATGCAGAACATGGTATTGGTCGCTATCAGGGCTTGATCCTATTGGATGTTGGTAATGGCGAAGAAGAGTTCTTACACCTACTCTATGCCAACGCAGCAACTTTGTATGTACCAGTTCAACAACTGCAATTAATTTCTCGCTACGCTGGAGCAGACCCAGAGACAGCGCCACTTCATCAACTTGGCTCTGGTCAATGGGAAAAAGCTAAACGCAAAGCGGCTCAACAAATACGCGATACAGCTGCAGAGCTACTTAACTTATACGCTGCTAGAGCTCTGCGCAAAGGCCACGCCTTTGAATTTTCTGCTCACGACTATGAGGCCTTTGCTGAAAGTTTTGGTTTCGAAGAAACAGCCGACCAAGCTGCTGCGATTGCTGCAGTAATACAAGACATGACCAGCGGTAAACCAATGGATCGTTTGGTGTGCGGTGATGTTGGCTTTGGCAAAACAGAGGTTGCACTACGTGCTAGCTTTTTAGCAGTAATGGGTGGCAAACAAGTAGCCATCATGGCACCAACCACACTACTCGCCGAGCAGCACGCTGAAACGTGGAAAGATCGCTTTGCAGATTGGCCAGTGAAAATTGTTGAGTTATCACGCTTCAAAACCACCAAAGAAATCAATGCTGCCCTTGACGCTATGGCAAAGGGTGAAGCAGACATTGTGATTGGCACGCATAAATTATTCTCAGCTGATGTGAAGTTCCCCCGCTTAGGCTTGGTCATCATTGACGAGGAGCATCGCTTTGGGGTGCGTCAAAAAGAAGCCCTGAAGTCGCTGAGAGCTGAAGTAGATGTTCTGACCCTCACCGCCACCCCCATCCCTAGAACCCTGGGGATGGCATTGGAGGGATTGAGAGACTTCTCAGTAATTGCCACTGCCCCACAAAAACGACTAGCGATTAAAACGTTTGTACGCCGAGAAAGTGACGGAATTATTCGTGAGGCAGTTTTACGCGAAATCAAACGTGGTGGGCAGGTGTATTTCTTACACAATGAAGTCGATACGATTGAGAATCGCAAACAATCCCTAGAAAAACTACTTCCTGAGGCACGCATCGTGGTGGCTCATGGCCAAATGCATGAGCGCGATCTTGAACGAGTGATGCGTGACTTTGTCACACAACGCGCCAACATATTGCTGTGCACCACAATTATTGAAACTGGTATTGACGTTCCAACGGCCAACACCATCATCATGCACAGAGCGGATAAGTTTGGCTTGGCTCAGTTACATCAATTACGTGGTCGCGTAGGACGTTCACACCACCAAGCCTATGCTTATCTGACTGTGCCCGATCCAGAAGCTCTTACTAAACAAGCCAAGCTACGGTTAGATGCCATCCAAGCAATGGAAGAATTAGGCTCAGGATTCTATTTAGCTATGCACGACCTTGAGATACGCGGTGCTGGCGAAGTTCTGGGTGACAAGCAATCTGGCGATATTTCTGAAATTGGTTTCCAACTCTACACAGAGATGCTCAATAAAGCAGTTAAATCTCTCAAGAGTGGCAAAGAACCAGACTTAATGGCGCCAATGGAAATCATCACAGATATTAGCTTAGGCGTTCCTGCCTTATTAACCAATGACTACTGTCCGGATGTACATGAGCGCCTATCACTATACAAGCGCCTATCCAGCGTTGAGACACATGAAAAATTAATAGAAATTCGAGAAGAATTGGTTGACCGGTTTGGAGAACTTCCAGAGCAAGCTCAATCGCTTTTTGAAACACATCGCTTGCGTTTGAACATGTCTCGCTTGGGTATTAAAAAGATTGATGCCAATCCAGTACAAATTACAATTCAATTTATCCCTAATCCACCGATTGATCCAATCAAGATTATTCAATTAGTTCAGACCAACAAGCGTATTCAACTTAATGGTCAAGATAAATTAAAAATATTGCCCGCTGATAAAGAAGCATTTATGACGTTGGCTCAACGCCTAGAAGCAATTAGACAACTCATGAAGCATTTAGGCGATACTGTCGTTAAAGAAGAAACTTCGAGAACTTGATTATGCATATTGCACTATTTCACACAACGTCTATTCAAGAACAAGTTATTAAAGAGATTGAAAAATCTCATCCTGTTAAGTCTCAATCGATTAAAACAAATAAAACGATTGTTTTAGAACTACATGAAATACTTAATCTTGAACAAAGAAGCCACCTAAGAAATCTGGGGGTACTACATCAGACAGATATTGGTTTCTTGCCTAAGCATTTTATTCCCGGCAATATCAGAGTATTAGCCATGGATATGGATTCAACACTCATTAATATTGAGTGTATTGATGAAATTGCCGATGCCGTTGGTAAAAAGAGAGAAGTTTCAGAAATAACAGAGGCAGCGATGCGTGGAGAAATTAAAGACTTTAGTGAAAGTCTACGCCGCCGTGTTGCTTTACTAGAGGGCGTCCCTGCAGATGCTTTAGAAGGTGTATTTAAAGAACGTTTGCGCCTTAACTTGGGGGCAAGAGAATTGATTGCAGGCGCTCATCAAAAGGGAATTCATACCCTATTGGTATCAGGCGGCTTCACATTCTTCACACAGAAACTTCAAGCTGAACTTGGTTTATCTGAAACACATGCCAACCAACTAGAAATCATTAATGGTCAACTAACAGGCAAAGTACTTGGCAACATCGTAGATGGCGCTGCTAAAGCAGCCTATGTCGAGGCTCGCTGCCTAGCTTTGAATACCAATAAACATGCTGCAGTCACCATGGGTGACGGCTCAAATGATTTGCCGATGATGCATGGCGCCGGCCTATCGATTGGTTACAGAGCTAAGCCAATCGTCAAAGAGAAAGCTGATATGGCTTTTGACCATGTAGGCTTAGATGCCTGGTTAGATCTTTTATAAAAAATTGAGGGATAAGATGCAATTACTTCACACGATGCTAAGAGTTGGTAATTTAGATCGATCTATTGAGTTTTATACCAAGGTAATGGGGATGAATCTACTCAGACGAACTGAACGCCGAGAACAAAAATACTCTTTGGCATTTGTTGGCTATGAACAAGGCAATATCTCTAACCAAGCTGAAATCGAACTAACTTATAACCACGGCGTTGATGCCTACGAATTAGGCACAGCATATGGCCATATAGCTTTGGGTGTTAAAGACCTTTACAAAACTTGTGAAGATATTAGAGTTGCTGGCGGAACAATCACGCGTGAACCGGGCCCTGTTCAGGGAGGCAATACTCTGATTGCTTTTGTACAAGATCCCGATGGTTACAAAATTGAATTGATTCAGAAATAAAAAATAACTAGCAAGAAATTACTATTTCTAGGGGCTGTTTTATGAAACAGCCCTTTTTATTTCTTTTTCCTTATCTTTTCTGGCTTTTTCTTCTTCAGCAGTTTCTTGTAATAAGTCCGTTACCACCTCTTCCATACGGATATTGTCCTTAGGGCAAATGGGGGCTCCCATCGTTGCCCATTTTTTTAGTAAGCTGACCTCATAACCACACTGAGAACATTTGGCCTTGGCTCGTTGAGTGTTATTAGCACGTGGCGGCGGAAAAACAATCGCCTTATGCGGATACTGACCCAAACGCTCTGCCACCATCATTAAACGATTTTAATTCTTCGCTAGCATGCGCACTTCTAGCAGGACCCTCTAGACCAACGCACTGAGCAATCTCCTTAAAGTCTTGACCATGTCCACTATGACAATCATCAATTGCATGACATAACTCATGCACCAATGTATCCAAAACATCAACAGGATCTTCAATCTTGGTGGAGACAAATATCTCATTCACCATATCCCCAGAACGCTCTTTAGGCCAACATTGGCCCAAAGTTGTTCTGGGACTGCTGGATGCCGGCCACCCACAAGACACCTTCACTGGGGGAATGGCAAAACCTGCTTTTGAAAAAGTCGGCTCAAGGGCATGCACCGCAGCTTGAAGCCAAGATTCACGGGTTGTGTGTGATTGCGCTATATTTGTGGTCATGTTGTTAAAAAAATTACCTATTTATTTACTTTTATCGCTTGCCATAACAGCTTGCGATAGAAATGATTATGTTACTTGGCATTGCAAAGTGGATGCCACCAATTCGGATGAAAAACCTCTCACTATGATCCTTGAGGGCTCCACCATGAAGGTTTCTCAACAAACTTACAACTACTGTGGCAGTTTAGGTCCCACCAGCTATTTTGATCTAAACTGCTCTGGCCATGCTGATCAATCAGCTATTAGCTTCATCTCAAAAACAGGCACCTGGAAAAAAGGTGCCGAAACACTTAGTTGCGTATCCCTATGACAAACTCTAACAACCCTGACGCAACTTCTAACTCATCCTTATCAGTCAACGATGAAAACTCCGACTCACCATGTATCGGTATTTGCTCAACATTATTTGATGATATTTGCCAAGGTTGCGGCAGAACAGCGATCGAAGTTTGTAACTGGGTATTTATGACTCCTGAGGAGAAGCAAGCCATTTGGACTCGCATCACCTCAGAAGGCACTGCTATGCGCTTTACTAGAAAAGATTAACCCTCGATTGATTGACTAGCCAAGTACTCTTCGTAAGTTCCCTCAAAATCAGTCACACTGCCATCGTGACGAATTTCTAGAATACGTGTTGCCAAACCTGTGATGAACTCACGGTCATGAGAAACAAAGATAACCGTGCCATCATATTTCTCTAATGATGTTTGCAAACTCTCAATAGATTCCATATCCATGTGGTTAGTTGGCTCGTCCATGGCTAGGATGTTGTGTCTTTGTAACATCAACTTACCCCAAATCATGCGGCCTTTTTCACCACCAGAAATAACTCTGACAGATTTACCGATTTCATTACCTGAGAAAAGTAAACGACCTAAAGTGCCACGGATGATTTGATCATCATCACCAGGCTTAGCCCACTGGCCCATCCAGTCCAATAAGGTCATGTCGTTAGGAAAACATTCGCTAGTGTCTTGTGGCATATAGCCTACATCAGCATTCTCTGACCATTTGACAGTGCCATTATCAGCAGCAATACCGCCAAAACGCTCACTCAAAATTGACTTTAATAGCGTTGTCTTACCAGCACCGTTTTCACCAATGATGGCAACTTTTTCACCCGGTCTAATGATGATTTTGAAATTCTTAAAAATATCTCTTTCATACGTTTTTGCCAAAGACTCGCATTCAACAACAATGTTGTGCAATTTCTTATCGTATTCAAAACGTATGAATGGGTTCTGACGTGATGAAGGCTTGATTTCAGTAACTTCAATTTTCTCCAACTGACGCTGTCTTGAAGTGGCCTGACGGGCTTTAGAAGCATTTGCCGAGAATCGACGTACGAAAGCCTGCAACTCCTCAATCTTTTCCTTGGCTTTGGCATTATTTGCCAATTGTTGACTACGCGCTTGCATTGAAGCCAACATGTATGAATCGTAGTTACCTGGATAAACCGTCAAAGTACCGTAGTCCATGTCGGCCATATGCGTACACACCGCATTTAAAAAGTGACGATCATGCGAAATGATGATCATAGTGCTATTTCTAGCATTCAAAATATCTTCTAACCAATGGATCGAATGAATATCTAAGTTGTTAGTTGGCTCATCTAACAACAATACGTCTGGATCTGAGAAAAGTGCCTGAGCTAGTAAAACACGTAGTTTCCAACCAGGTGCCACTTCACTCATAGGACCATTGTGCTGCTCAATAGGAATACCAATACCTAAAAGTAATTCACCTGCTCTTGCCTCTGCTGTGTAGCCACCATATTCCGCAAACTTGGTTTCTAACTCAGCAGCACGCATGTAATCTTCGTCAGTCGCTTCTGGATTTGCGTAAAGTGCATCACGCTCTGCTGCAGCGTTCCACATATCCTCGTGCCCCATCATTACCACATCAAGCACTCGCTTATCTTCATAAGCAAATTGATCCTGACGCAATTTACCTAAACGAATATTTGGCTCAAGCGATACATTACCTGCTGATGGCTCAAGATCTGAACCTAAAATTTTCATGAATGTTGATTTGCCACATCCATTGGCACCAATCAAACCATAGCGGTTACCACCGCCAAATTTGACAGAAATATTTTCGAATAAGGGCTTCGCCCCGAATTGCATGGTGATATTTGCTGCTGAAAGCACGTTATTTGCCCGTAAAAGTGTGAGACAACCAAAGCTATCTATTTTAACCAATCCACCGCATCAGTAGAGAGAATCTGTATTAGGCGCAGTTAGCCTTGAGAATATAGCCCGATGAACTTGCGGACAAACTAGCAGTGCGTCCTATTGGCAAGGTCAATTTGTCTGGGCAGTGTCCAAAAGGTAACCCAGTTAGAACCGGTACAGAATCTCCCAAGCGCTGACGAATTGCGTGAAGTGCCGCATTCAAATCGTATCCACGATCAACCTCACTCAGACGATAGGATGAGATATCACCCAAAATCACCGCTTTTTGCTGACTCAAGTAACCCGCATCCATTAATTGTTGCAACATGCGTTCAATGCGATATGGATGCTCATTAACATCCTCGACAAATAAAATGCCGCCTCTTACCTGATCTAAAGATGGTAAATACTCAGTACCCAAAAGTGATGTGAGCATGGTCAAGTTACCACCCCATAAAACCGCATCAGTCACACCCAAAGGCTTTGCCATCACTTGTGGCGCAATTACTTCCACTTCGATGACTTTCTCTGACATGGCATCATGAAAATGCTTCCAAGTAAATTCAGAAACATCGCCACAAAAATCATAACTAAACATAGGTCCAGCAAAGCTTGGCGCACCTGTTTTGGCAAAAAGTGCCAATCCAAAGGCTGTGAAATCACTGTGACCAACTATCCTTAAACCTTGACTGACCTGCTTAGCAATGCCAGCCCAGTTCACTTGGTCCAATAAGCGACTTAAGCCATAACCACCACGCAAGGCCATCACCACTTGATCAGGAGAGATAACTGCTAGTTCGTTGATCTCTTTTAGACGCTCATGATCTGTGCCAGCAAATCGTTGAAATTGCCTACGACCACAATCAAGATTAGCTACTTTGATATTTTTTTGCTTAAACCAAGCTTCGCCATTCACCAAAACACTGGCGTCGGGCAATGATCCTGAAGGAGCAATGAGGTGCAAATTCATGAAGCTTGGGCTCTACGTTCTTTAAAAAAGTCTTTTAATACTTGGGCGCACTCTTCTGCCAGAACGCCACCTTCAACCATTGTATGGTGATTTAACTGTGGATTGTCAAACAGATTCAGAACACTGTGTACACAACCAGTTTTAGCATCTGCAGCACCATAAACCACCCTAGATATCCTAGCATGCATGATAGCCCCACAACACATCATGCAAGGCTCTAAAGTAACGTACAAGGTTGTATTAGGTAATCGGTAGTTGGATAGATTTTGACCAGCCACCCTTAAAGTAACAACTTCCGCATGTGCGCTTGGATCGTTGTTATTAATCGGTTGATTATGACCCGTGGCTATCACCTGATTATCAGATACCAAGACAGCGCCAACAGGTACTTCGCCTAAGGCGCGAGCTTTTTGAGCCTCCACTAGAGCCAACTGCATAAACTCTAGATCTTGCTCATTAGGCATGAACATCTGCCCAACAGTTAGGTGTTTCGTATAAACGTAAACGGCTTAAATTTAAACGACCACCAAAACGCTCTTTAAAGATAGGTTCCAAAGTTGAAAATGCAGTTTGAGCAAGATTTTCAACAGTCGGAATCGAATCTATCACCACTGTTTTGTGATTGGGGATACTTGCCAAAAAGTTAACCAACACATGATCTTCTTTAGCGACTAAAAAAGCATGATCCCATTTTTGAACGATTTCTTCATTTGTAATTTTTTTAATATCGCCAAAATCCAATACCATGCCATCATCACCATGACCCTGATGACTCAACACATTACCCATTAAAGTTACCTCGATAACATAACGATGGCCATGCACATGCTTGCAATGTCCGTCATGATGAGGAATTCGATGACCAGCATCAAACTCTAAGCGACGGGTAATTTCAATTTTTTTATTCATATTCTTCTGCTTAACGGATACCCAAAATTTTATGAGTTTGGGTACTCAAACGCCACAAAGGACGAGATTGGCAGATTTTAATGGCTAATTCAGTATTAGCTGCCTTATTCGGTCCATCTAACGGTTGAAGAAAATGATGTTTAAACGACATTTTTTCAAAGCGCGCGAGTAATTGCGGCAATTTACCCTCATGTCCAAACTGAGGAATCACAAGCTTTAACTCATCGCCTTGAACCTGAATTAGGTCTGAACCATACTTAGGACTCACGCAAATCCAATCAATTCCGGCAGGTGCACGCATCGTACCGTTCGTTTCTATAGCAATTTTGAATCCTAATTGATGTAACTCATCAATGAGAGCTTTATCTAACTGCAAAAGTGGTTCACCACCGGTGAACACCACATACTTGTGATGTGGATCACCATCACCCCAAGTATCGTTAATCCTTGTAGCTAATTGCGCGGCCATCTCAAACTTACCGCCACCATCACCATCTGTGCCAACAAAATCTGTGTCGCAAAATTGACAGATTGCAGAAGAACGATCCTCTTCACGACCAGTCCAAAGGTTGCAGCCACTAAAGCGACAAAAAACTGCAGCACGGCCAGTTTGAGCACCCTCGCCCTGAATAGTCAGAAAAAGTTCTTTGACGCTATAAGTCATCAGACTTGATTATTCCCACTCGATTGTCAATAGGGTAGCGAAGGCAGGCGTAACAAAAGGCATAAGGGATGTCCAAGAAATCTAATACCGTCAATGTTACCGTCTTCCCTTCTTGCAGTCGAGTTAAACCCGCAGAAACAGTGTTGATTGAACCTCAACGGATTAGCTTCACATTGGACTACTTATGATTTGATGGCGGTAAATTTTGGTGGTTTTGGACTGTATCTTGACGGTATGTTCAGAGCTTTGACGGTATTTAAAAAGATGCTCGCAAAATGACTATGGTCCAACATCAGACCGAATCACGTACCCAGCACCTTTATAAGCTTTAATGCAGTTATCTATCTGCCGCCTGTAGTTCATATCACCCCAGGGGTCGGCTCGACATTCAACGGTTTGCTTTGTCTCCGGATTTTGCAGTACTGCAATACGTGAGTGTTCACCGGAAGGCGTTCCAGCGCAGGCTACCAGCAAAGCTGCCCCCAACATAGCGAGAATTGCCTTCATTCCAACTCTCCCTTGCCATTTTCACCCTTTGAGATTTCTGCAACTCTCTTCTCGTATAGGTTAAATGCAGCTATATCTTCCGGCTCCGGCTCTGACCCCTGATTGGACGAGGAGGTCACGGCCAGGTTGAACCGCTCCCTTTCCTGCGCCCTGTACTGTTGATTCTCTAGCCCAGCTATCTGCGTTTTCAAACCCTTCACAAACGGATTCTCCGGCCCATACTCCGGTTCCAGGCGTGCCAAGCTTTCCTGTAGTAACTCGAGTTGTGATGGCATCAATTTTCTCCTGACAGCGATTAACTAGTTGTTGATTTCTCCACGCGCTTCTAACGACAGGCGGTTGGCCCATTCGAGCAATTCCTCTGCCTCTTTGGAGGTTTTAGGCCCAATCTTTCTTGCTCGTGCCAGCGCTCGCATTTCAGTGCACCATTTAGCTGGATCCTTTAAGTTTTCCTTCCTAATGCACATGGCAAGCATGAAAAGGTCATCTGGCAAATCTAAAAATGAATTTGCCTCTGATTGCGCTTGTTTCACTTTTGGCCCAATCAGTTTGATGTAACCATTGCAAAAGCCGCCGCACTGATCAAAATTGTTGCAGTCATAAGCATTGATTGGCCTGCATCAAGATAGCTATACGCCAAGCCAACAACTATTGCCGCCAATATGCTTGATGCAAAGACATAACCAAATGTTCTCTCTGCACCCTTGTGCCTCTGTCTTTTCAATAGTTCAGACAATTGCTCTTCGGAAAAGGAAACTCTCTCATCAGACATAGCGTCTTTGTTATATGAATTAGTGTGTATGTGATTTAGAGCATAACGTAGATAGTTGCTATGTGCAACATAACCTCTCACATCGCTTTGGAATAGTTGTTAGGGCTCTCCGGAACGAGATGGGGATGTCGCAGGTCGTGTTTGCGGAGCGATGTGGTTTTTATCAAACCTACTTAAGCCGCATTGAAACTGGTCAGGCAAATCCTTCTCTCAACGCTATCGAGGTAATCAGCAACTCATTAGGGATAACTGTCTTCGAACTGTTTGAACGAATTCGAGAGCATTCCGGCAGGCGGCCTTAAAGAATACGTTCATAGGCTGAAATTCAACAATGCAGCCTCGCGCGCGCACGCGATGCGTGCTGTAAAGTGCCCAGTAGATTCGCATAAAAAGTCTTCACAAACCATTTATAACGACGAATTAAGCACCCAGATGTTGCAGGTTGTGGATAAATGGCCCGAACAAAAAGCCTATCTTCGCCAGTAAAAATGACGGTAATTCTGGCTTGAACCTGATTTTTTCTTATTTCCCACAATGACTTAAGTCAGTCATTCACGATCGGATACGAATGATGTGCTCGCCCTCAAATGATTTCATATGCTCATGGATATAAGCATTGAATGGCGTATTACATTGTTCCCGCATCACGGGACAGTCAGGTGCCTAGATTTAGGGGCTATCGACCCGTGATACGGGTCATTGCCGTTCTGTTTTGCCCCGCAATACGGGTCGGAACTAGCCTGTACCGCAGGCTGCAATCTGCGTTTTATTTGAGCCGCCTTTAAAGCTTCGGGCTGGGGTCTATTAGTCAATTGGCAAGGTCTAGCCCAAGCTCCGGGATGATATTGGCTGGAACTAATGTCGAGTCCGACAAAATTTGATATGCGATGCCATGTCAACGCAAACCACGACGCTCCCCCAAAGGTTGTTCTGCCCTCATTTCGAATTGGTAACCCACCTTGTCTAGTGAGGATGATTAAATTGCGAGCTATTAACTCGTCACGCCCCTTGGCGATTTGATCTTTTGATCGAAAACCTTGTTCTCGTAAATACACATATGACAAATGCAATCGACCATTATTTGCACCATTATGTTGGTCAGCCAGCTCGATAAGCAAAGCTCTGGCTAGCGGAGAACAAGCCTTGAAGGCTTCCGACCGTTTTACGTTGCGTGGAATTGCAAGAATCTGGCCACTAATGGTTTCTGGAACCTTTTTACTCCTGCTCATACTGAAACGCTTTCTGCCATTCAGCGACGTGAGACAGGTTTTTTGGAGTGTGATGCTTGGGAGTAGTACTGCACTGCAGCCACGCCATTGGCGGGCCGTCCACGAGCAGTTTTTCTCAAAGATACATTTGGCCATTGCGCTGCTTTAATCACAGCGTTTCGGCGAGCTTCCAACCAAGAGTCAATCTCATCTTCAAACCAGACTGCACAGCGAGGAGTCAACAAGAAATGAGCTGGAAACTCACCCTTTTTTTCAAGGTGGTACAGGCTGGTTCGGCATAGACCTGTTTTTGAGAGAACTGCAGCTCGACGAATCGTGCGACGGGGTTGGGTTACTTGCATTTTCGATCTCCGTTGATGGCTAATGAATGAGATCGATACTAGATAACTAACCCATTTCTAGATATTTGGTGATATTTGAATATCGCCCACTTAATTGGATCGCCAGTCAGAGTGCCAATCTATGAGTGTCTCTGGCTTCACATCAAATCCACACTCGGCCAAAATTTGACTTGTTCGCTCAAAAGCAGAAATTTTCTTTTTTGTTTCACTACGTGTTTTTGGTAGTCGCTCTGCTTTTGCAACCATTTCCACAATGATGGCTGCAGTCTTCTTTAAAGCAATTGGATAACCCTTCCTTCCCTTGCCTCGTTTAGGTTGGGGTACAGATGTCACCTCATCCAGCATTTGACCAAGAACCCTTTGGCGTACGCGTTCTGAAACTCCAATTTTGATCAATGCATCCTTAACCTCTCGAGACATTCTTTCAAGGCTAACGCCACCAACCTGGTACTCAAGGAGCCATATTCCCAATGCCACAGTCTCTGCCTTGCTCACCTGCTTATCCAGCCTTTGCCTAAAGGCTTTTTGGTCGCTTGTTAGGGGTGAGGTCAGCAGAGTGTCTTTCATAGATCTATCCCATCATCATCGTGAGCAGCGTTATCAATTTTTCCCTTGGTCAAAGCAACTATCTCTCTTGCACTTTCCCCTCTGCACCAAGCATCGATCATGTCAGCCCATCCTTGCATAAGAGCTTTTCTAGGGCCAGGAAGCTTGGCATGGTTATAAGCTGCTGCCACTTGATCTTTCTTAACGTGAGCCAGGCTAGCTTCGATTAGCGCTTCAGGGAACAATGCTTCATTCAACCGTGTAGAAAATGTACGGCGTAAGTCATGCACCGAGAACGTCTCGAAATCATCACTTTCGGGAGGTCGCTTTTCGTTTATCACCTTTACTGCTGCATCAATAGTCCGATTTAATGTTGCATTGCTAATCGACTCATCGAATTCGTATCGCCCTGGATGAAAGTATGCCGCCGATGGGAAGCAAGCCTTCAAAGTGGTCAAAATATCCAAAGCCTGCTCTGAAAGATACACTTTGTGTTCTCTGCCTGCCTTCATGCGAGAAGCGGGAATCGTCCATACAGAGCGCTCCCAGTTAACCTCTCTCCAAGTTGCACCAATAAATTCCGATTTACGCACACCTGTCAGCAGTACAAATTTCACAGCCAAACGTAATGTTGGTGAAGTTGCGGTCTCTTGGAGTGCCTCGAAAAACTCCTTAATCTCATATCGAGTCAAATTTCTCTCTCGAGCCTTAAAGGTTGCAATCGTTTTTCGTTGGATCGATTCCACCGGATTCACAACATCTACTCCTTGCCCTATGGCGTAGCGAAACACCAAAAGAACAAGTTCACGCGCATGAACAGCGGGGCCAGGCCCTCTCTCATCCTTTGTTTTTCTGAACAACTCTGCCAACTTCAGAGGCCTAATCTCTTCCAGCCGCAAGCAAGCTAATTGAGGCTCAAGAATGCGGCGGTAGATTGATTTTCGAAGTTCAAGGGTGGAGTCGGCCAATGTCTCATCACCACTCTTCGGATCAGATTTAAATTCGAAATACTTGTTAACCCAGGCCCCAAAAGTATCGGCCTGATCCTTCTGTATACGCTTTTCTGCCTTGACCCTTGAAGGCGACTTCCCAGCCTGAACCATACGCCTAGCCCTATCATGCAAGGCTCTAGCATCAGCCAGAGATATCACTCGACCAAAATCGAGATCAATCAACTCATTTTGTGACCGACTTGGCGTGCCATCTTCATATCTGCCAATCGTAAGTGTTTCACGCTTCCCATCGACTCTATAGTCAAATCGAAAGGACTTCCCACCCGCCGGGGAAACGGCTATATACAGCCCTTGAGAGTCTGTAACTTTGTAAATTTTTTCTGCGGGTTTAAGAGTTTTAAGTTGAGTATCCGTCAGCATTTAGGCATCCTTTTATGTCCACCTTGATACCGTCAGACCATCTGACGGCATCACTCGGGTAAGACTCGAGACACCGAAAATTTACCGACTGAAATACCGTTAGCCAAATAATCTACCTAATGAACGAGCTTGAATGATTAGGACACGTAACTCATTGCGGTAGCTGGACTATTTCAATTTTGCGGTACGTTCTTGAACGATGCAAAACGATATTAGGTCACTCCCACTCGATCGTGGCTGGTGGCTTACCGCTAATATCGTAGACAACTCGGTTAATGCCACGGACTTCATTAATGATTCGATTAGATACTCGACCCAATAAATCATGAGGCAAGTGCGCCCAATGAGCTGTCATGAAATCTTGTGTTTGCACAGCGCGCAAAGCAACAACATACTCATAAGTTCTACCATCACCCATCACACCCACTGATTTAACTGGCAAAAATACAGCGAATGCCTGACTGGTTAAGTCATACCAAGATTTACCACTGTTTTCATCGATAGTGGAACGAAGCTCTTCAATAAAAATAGCATCGGCACGGCGTAATAAATCAGCGAAATCTTTTTTCACTTCACCCAAGATGCGCACGCCCAAACCTGGGCCAGGGAATGGATGGCGGTAAACCATCTCGTGAGGTAAGCCCAATGCAACGCCTAGCTCACGTACCTCATCTTTAAACAGCTCACGTAGTGGCTCCAACAACTGGAGTTTCATATCCTCAGGTAAGCCACCGACGTTGTGATGACTCTTGATAGTGTGAGCGCCCTTTTTGCCTTTACCGGCAGACTCAATCACGTCTGGATAAATAGTGCCTTGTGCGAGCCACTTAGCATTCTTAATTTTTCCAGATTCAACTTGGAATACTTCAACAAATTCCTTACCAATGATTTTGCGCTTTGCTTCTGGATCCGAAACACCCGCTAATTCACCCATAAACTGATTGGTAGCATCAACATGAATCACCTTAACGCCCAAGTTCTTGGCAAACATGTCCATCACCATCTTGCCTTCGTTTAAGCGAAGCAAACCATGGTCCACGAACACGCAAGTTAACTGAGCGCCAATCGCACGATGGATCAAAGCTGCAGCAACACTTGAATCAACACCGCCAGACAAACCTAAAATAACTTCATCTGTACCAACTTGTTTGCGAATAGATGCAACTGCTTCAGCAATGTAATCACCCATTACCCAATCTGTGCCACAGGCACAAATTTGATGAACAAAACGCTCTAGAATCGCTTTACCTAAAACAGTGTGGGTTACTTCAGGGTGGAATTGAACAGCATAAAAACGACGATCTTCATCAGCCATACCCGCAATCGGGCATGAGTCGGTCGATGCCATCAACTTAAAGCCTGAAGGGAGTTCAGTCACTGAGTCACCATGACTCATCCATACCTTCAAAATGCCATGGCCTTCAGGCGTTGTGAAGTCCTGAATATTTTCTAATAGCTTTGTATGGCCTCTTGCACGAACCTCAGCGTAACCAAATTCTCTTGATTTACCTAAAGATTCAGCAGTTGCAACCTGACCACCCAACTGTGCAGCCATTGTTTGCATCCCATAACAAATGCCTAAAACAGGTACGCCCAAATTAAATACGATTTCTGGTGCACGAGGCGTATCACCCTCTGTCACAGAGCTTGGACCACCTGACAAGATAATGCCTTTACAACCCTGCTCTTTGACAAACTTTTCAATAAAGCTTGGATCTACATCATAGGGATGAATTTCTGAATAAACGCGTGCTTCACGTACGCGCCTAGCAATTAATTGGGTCACTTGTGACCCAAAGTCCAAAATCAAAATCTTGTCGTGCACAGTAATCCTAAATATGTGACTAATTAGTCGAATTAATCGATATGGTAGTTAGGTGCTTCTTTAGTAATTTGCACGTCATGAACATGTGATTCGCGCATACCCGCAGAAGTAATCTCAACAAAACCTGCTTTTTCATGCAATTCAGAAATTGTTTTGCATCCGCAGTAACCCATTGAAGAACGAATACCACCAGTCAGTTGATGAACGATCGCTAAGACGCTACCTTTGTAAGGAACACGACCCTCAATACCTTCTGGCACTAATTTATCGACGTTAGCACTGTTATCTTCTTGGAAGTAACGATCTGCGGCACCATCTTTCATGGCACCTACTGACCCCATACCACGATAGCTCTTGTATGAACGACCCTGGTACAAGAACACTTCACCTGGAGCTTCCTCAGTACCGGCAAACATGCCGCCCATCATCACGCAATGGGCACCTGCTGCCAGGGCTTTAGAAATATCGCCAGAGTAACGAATGCCACCGTCCGCAATCAAAGGCACACCCGTACCTTTTAGTGCTTCAGAAACATTCACAACTGCCGTGATTTGCGGAACACCCACACCAGCAACGATACGAGTTGTACAAATAGAGCCTGGTCCAATACCCACCTTCACGCCATCAGCACCATGAGCAACTAAAGCTTTAGCTGCCTCACCGGTTGCAATATTGCCGCCAATCACTTGAATCTGTGGATAGTTCTTTTTAACCCATTTCACACGATCTAATACGCCTTGACTATGGCCATGGGCTGTATCGACCACAATCACGTCAACGCCAGCCTTAGCCAATAGCTCAATACGTTCATCATTGTCTGGACCAACGCCAACCGCTGCACCAGCGATCAATTGACCACGACTATCTTTACTTGCTAAAGGATGCTCTTTGGCTTTCAGAATATCTTTTACAGTGATCAAGCCACGCAATTCAAAATTGTCATTAACCACCAATACGCGTTCAAGACGATGCTTGTTCATCAAGCGCTTTGCTTCTTCAGGTGATGAACCTTCCTTGATGGTCACAAGACGATCTTTAGGTGTCATCTTGTCACGAACCTTGGCATCCAAATCTTCTTCAAAGCGTAGATCGCGGTTGGTAATAATACCCACCACCGTTTTACCCTGAAGCACTGGAAAACCTGAAAAACCATGTTCTCTGGATAGGTTGATCACATCGCGAACTGTCATATCCGGTGAAATCGTGATTGGATCACGCAACACACCAGATTCGTAACGCTTCACCTTAGCCACTTCGCGAGCTTGCTCAGCAGGCGTTAAGTTCTTGTGAATAATACCCACACCACCCTCTTGAGCCATCACAATCGCCAAGCGACCTTCTGTGACTGTGTCCATCGCAGCAGACACTAGTGGAATATTGATTGAAATGTCACGAGTCAGTTGAGTACCCAACTGAGTATCACGTGGTAGAACCGCTGAATAAGCGGGAACGAGAAGCACATCGTCAAATGTGAGTGCTTTTTGTATGAGTCTCATGCAAAACCCCTATGCGCAAAAGCGAATTATAGAGGTTTTATGACTGTTTGCTCAAAAAACGCCCTTTTCTACCCGCTGCTTTAGCCTGCAAGCGGTTATCTAGGTTCTTATTAGCCTTTTTGCGACGAGCTTCCATTGGATCAATTAACAGCTCGCTATACAGCTCCAACCTATCCTCATCATAAATAGGGCTATCCCAGTCCTTACGCTTGCCAAAGACCCCAAAACAGCCTTTTCTAGCGATATTTGGATCTTTTGCAGAGCTGGCAATATTTAACTGAATCAGCGCCTGACCTACGGTCACAGGATCATTCTCGGCAAAACTCAGCTCAACAGGAGTCATGACAGGGTCGCCTTGGCGGCAATCACAGAGCAAGATGTTCAACTTATGCCCCATACACTTGATCAGCTCTCTTAACAAAACCATCTACAAAGGTACTGGCAATCATGCCAAATACCGGGCCAATGATCTTTTCTAATAAAACACTCTCAAATTCATAATGCAACTGAAATTCAATTTTGCAGGCGTCCTCTCGTAAAGGCATAAAACGCCAGTTGCCATGAAATTTCTTAAATGGTCCATCTACAAAGCTCATATCAATGGATGTAGGACGAGTATTTATGTTCCGGGTATGAAAGAACTGTTCTAATCCCTTAAATTTGATGTGGATTTTGGCATCCAGAATCTCTTCAGTTTGCTCATAGATCTCCACGCCACCGCACCAAGGTAGGAAATCTTGATACTTAGCCACATCAATGACTAAGTTATACATTCTCTCTGCAGAATGTCCAATGAGAACTGTCTTAAATACGTCTGCCATAATCTCGTATTCTAACGATATAAATATATGAGCATCATTGATAACAAAAAAGCCTTTTTCGACTACTTCATCGAAGAGCGATTTGAGGCAGGCATGGTCTTACAAGGATGGGAAGTTAAAGCCATCCGGGAGGGTCGCGTCCAAATCAAAGAGGCTTATGTGGTTATACGTGATGCAGAGATTTATTTAATTGGTTGCCATATCAGCCCTCTCATCTCAGCATCCACTCATGTTTTGGCTGACCCAGGCAGAACCAGAAAACTTCTGCTTAACGCCATTGAGATTAAAAAACTGATTGGTAAAGTTGAACAGCGCGGCTACACATTAGTGCCACTCAACCTTCACTTCAGCAAAGGCCGTGTGAAATGCGAGATTGGTTTGGGTCGCGGTAAGAAGCAACACGATAAACGCGAAGCCTCGAAAGATAGAGACTGGCAAATAGAAAAAGCCCGAATTATGCGTTCGGGCTCTAAGATAGCGGACTAATCTAGTCCGCTTTTTTATTGCTGCTGTTTTATTACTTAGCCAGTAAAGTCCAAGTATCCACAACGCTATCTGGGTTTAATGAAATAGAGGTAATGCCCTTATCCATTAACCATTCAGCAAAGTCAGGATGGTCTGAAGGTCCTTGACCGCAAATACCAATGTACTTACCTTTGGCACGGCATGTCTCAATAGCTCTTGCAACTAAGAACTCAACCGCTGGATCACGTTCATCAAAGTCGATAGCCAATAACTCCATTCCTGAGTCTCGATCCAAACCAAGCGTTAGCTGAGTTAGGTCATTGGAACCAATAGAGAAGCCATCAAAGTGCTCTAAGAACTGCTCAGCCAAGATAGCATTCGATGGAATTTCGCACATCATGATGACCCGCAAACCATTTTCTCCGCGCTTCAAACCATGCTTACCCAACAAACCAATCACTCTTTCTGCTTGGCTCACAGTTCTTACAAATGGAATCATGATTTCAACGTTGGTCAAACCCATGTCATTGCGTACACGCTTCATTGCTTCGCATTCCATAGCAAAAGCTTCTGCGAAATCATCAGAAATGTAACGAGATGCGCCACGGAAACCTAACATTGGATTTTCTTCATCAGGCTCATATCTCGAACCGCCAATTAGCTTCTTGTATTCGTTAGATTTGAAATCTGATAAACGCACAATCACTGGCTTTGGATAGAAAGCTGCGGCAATTGTGGCAATACCTTCAGCCAATTTATCCACGTAGAAAGCTCTCGGACTTGCATGACCGCGAGCCACACTCTCAACCGCCTTCTTTAAATCCAAATCAATGTTTGGATATTCCAAAATTGCTTTTGGATGAACGCCAATATTGTTATTGATGATGAATTCCAAACGGGCAAGACCTACACCACCGTTAGGGATTTGGCAAAAATCAAAAGCCAACTGTGGATTACCCACGTTCATCATGATCTTCACTGGAATTTCAGGTAAGACACCGCGAGTGACTTCAGTCACTTCAGTTTCAATAGGACCGTCATAAATACGACCCTCATCACCTTCTGCGCAAGATACTGTAACAACTGCACCATCTTTCAGAGCATGAGTCGCATCACCACAACCCACCACCGCAGGAACACCTAACTCACGAGCAATAATCGCCGCATGACATGTACGTCCACCACGATTTGTCACAATCGCTGCAGCACGTTTCATGACTGGCTCCCAATTAGGATCCGTCATATCTGCTACCAATACATCACCAGGTTGCACACGATCCATTTCGCTCGCATCCTTGACAACACGAACTGTTCCGGTACCAATCTTTTGACCAATCGCACGACCAGTTGTTAAAACTGTTGAATTACCCTTGAGCTTGTAACGCATCTCTACCTTGCCATGCGCTTGACTCTTTACAGTTTCTGGGCGTGCCTGAAGAATGTAAATCTTGCCATCGATACCATCTTTACCCCATTCAATATCCATCGGACGTTGATAGTGTTTTTCAATGATCATGGCATATTTAGCCAATTCTGAAACGTCTTCATCAGAAATAGAATAACGATTGCGTTGTTCCAAGGGGACGTCAACCGTTTTAACGCGACCAGTCTCACCAGGCGCGGTAAATTGCATCTGAATCAACTTAGAACCCAAACTTCTACGAATGATTGGATATTTACCCGCAGCTAAGATTGGTTTGAATACGTAAAACTCATCAGGATTCACAGCGCCCTGCACCACGGTTTCACCTAAACCATAACTTGATGTAATAAAAACAGCATCCTGGAAGCCAGACTCTGTATCGAGTGTAAACATCACACCAGAAGCCGCCTTATCAGAGCGCACCATGCGCTGAATACCAGCTGACAAGGCTACCTCAGCGTGAGCAAAACCCTTATGCACGCGGTATGAAATTGCACGATCGTTATATAAGGAGGCAAATACTTCACGAATACGATGCAAAATGTCATCTATACCAACAACGTTTAAGAATGATTCTTGCTGCCCCGCAAAAGAAGCATCCGGCAAGTCTTCAGCTGTTGCCGAAGAACGAACCGCAAATGAACCCTTGCCATCTGCATCCAAAACTTTGAATGCCTCACGTATCTCTTTTTCTAAACGTTCTTGAAATGGCGCCTCCTCAACCCAGCGACGTATTTCTGCGCCAGCTTCAGCCAAAGCTTTGACATCGTCAACATTCAGCTTATCTAAACGATCATTAATACGTTCTGTTAATTTGTTGTGCACCAAAAAATCGCGGAACGCCAATGCGGTTGTTGCAAAACCAGTTGGAACTCGCACACCCGAAGCATTTAACTGTGAAATCATCTCACCTAATGAGGCATTTTTACCGCCGACTGACTCAACGTCAGACATGCGCAACTCCTCAAAGGGTAAAACGTATG
>JALQYK010000082.1 GCA_023254115.1 Polynucleobacter sp. | reverse complement strand
AATTGAATCAAATCCCATGTATGGGTTGACTGTCACAGCGTCAGCTTTGTAACGCTCGAAGGCTTCAATGGCATATTGCTCAGCCGTGCTGCCAATATCCCCACGCTTAGAGTCGAGAATCACTGGTACTTGTGGGTGCTGGCGATGAATATGGTCAATCAATTGCTCTAACTGATCTTCTGCCCCTTGAGACGCGAAATAAGCAATTTGAGGCTTAAATGCGCAGACCAAATCAGCCGTGGCATCCACGATTTCTCGACAAAAAGCCAATATGGCGCCACCTTTACCTTTGATTGAGGCTGGAAATTGCTTAGGGTCTGGGTCTAGGCCAACACATAGCATGCTGTCTTGAGTAGACCAAGCATTGGCAAGTTGTTCGGTAAATAAAGGACGCGTTTTCATCGGTATTTCATCAATCTTTCATCTAATCTCGTTAATATCTCACGAAAATTGCTAGAGAATTTAACAGGATGCTTTAGTTTTCTCAGACTATAGGATAAACTCCGCGAACCCCTGTGGCTAACTCCTCAACATAAATAGTTGAAAAACAAGATCGGAGCCCCGGCATGATCAACCTATTCGTACTACAAAAAGGTCGCCTAGCCCAGGAGCAGGTCGATGACCGTCAAGAACTGCTAAAACACCATAACCCTATTTGGATTGATGTTGTTGATCCTGAAGAAGAAGAGCTTCAGTGGATCAAAGAGGCTTTTGGCGTATCACTTCCTGAACTTGAAGATTTAGGTGACTTAGAAGCTTCTGCCCGTTATTTCGAGGCGGAAGATGGCCATTTGCACATTCGTACTGATTTCATCTTGGATGATGATGAAAACTCACGTAACGTGCGAGTTGCTTTCGTATTGACTGACAACATCCTGTTCTCAATTCATGAGCAGGACTTACCTGTATTCCGTTTGGTTCGCTTGCGTGCACGTTTGCGTCCTGGTTCTGTGCGTAATGCAAAAGATGTTTTATTGGATCTCTATTCAACAGATGCTGAATATTCTGCAGATGCTTTAGAAGAGGTTTATGAAAACCTTGAAGAAGCTGGCAAGCGAGTTCTAACTCACAACGTTACTGATACCGATGCGGCGGGTGTTTTGGAAACTATTGCTAAAGAAGAAGACTTGAATGGTCGTATTCGTCGTAATGTGATGGATACGCGTCGTGCTTTGTCATTCTTAATGCGTAGCAAGTTGTTATCCGATGAGCAACAAGAAGAGGCACGTCAAATTTTGCGTGACATTGATTCCTTAGAAAACCACACGGCTTTCTTGTTCGACAAGATTAACTTCTTGATGGACGCAACCGTTGGTTTCATTAACATCAATCAGAACAAGATCATCAAGATCTTCTCGGTTGTTTCTGTGGCCTTGATGCCGCCAACACTCTTGGCAAGTATTTGGGGTATGAACTTTGATCATATGCCAGAGCTACGCTCAACGATTGGTTACCCATTTGCGATTTGCATGATGTTGGTATCTGCCTTCATTCCGCTGGTCTACTTCCGCAAAAAAGGCTGGATGAAGTAATTAGTACGTGTGAACACCAATAAAAAAAGCCTCTCTTATGAGTCAGTTCATTAAGAGGCTTTTTTATTACTGAAAGTGATCAAACGATTGTAGGTATTGGGCGCTTAAGTTGGGTGGCAAGGGGTGTCCGTCACCATCAATCAAAGTAATTAACTGTGTTGATGAAGAAGTAACTTTTCCAATCTTGGTTAAGGCAAAACCTAACTCTTTGGACAAACCATTGATAGCGGCAGTCTTCTCAGGCGGGGCTGTAAAGCAAAGCTCATAGTCGTCACCACCAGATAATTTGCACAAGCGTTGCAGTTCTAATGATTTGCTCTTTAAAACATCAGAGCCAGGCACCTCATCAATAAAGACCTCTGCTGATACTTTCGATTGACGCAATATGTGAGACAAGTCACCTAATAACCCGTCAGAAATATCAATGGCAGCATTAGCAATCCCAAGAAGCTTTTGTCCTAAATCTACTCGAGGCGTTGGAGCATGCATGCGACCAGACACGGCATTAAATTCCTCTGCGCTTAGTGGCCATTCATGTCGTAGCGCGCCCAAAGCTAAGCGCGCATCACCGACTTGATGCGAGACCCAAATGTCATCACCCACTTGTGCTTTGTGACGGGCTAGTGCCTCGCCACCTGACACACTACCAAACACAGTGATACTGATTGTGAGGGGGCCAGCTGTGGTGTCGCCGCCAATTAATGGGCACTGATGTTGATTGGCTAAATCAAAAAGACCATTCGAGAAAGCCTCTAACCATGAAGCCTTTACTTCTGGCATGGAAATAGCCAAGGTAAACCCAAGAGGACTTGCGCCCATGGCAGCTAAATCAGAAAGGTTCACGGCCAAGCATTTGTGACCTAATAGATAAGGATTGGCGTCAGGTAAAAAATGTCTACCTTCAACCAGCATGTCAGTGCTGATGGCTAAATCTTTTAAAGAATTTGAATTAAAAGACTTTTCTGCACCAATCAAGGCGCAGTCATCTCCTATGCCCAGGAGGATTTGTGGGTAATTCTTCGATTGTTGATTGGCTCGATTTTTGAAAAATCGCTCAATCAAGTCAAACTCACCAAGTGGCTTTGTAGAATCAGTCATGGCTTTATTGTAGGGTCAAAACATGCTTTTGCAGCATGGCTATATTCAAGAAATGACCAAGGTTTTCTGAACAGGAATAGAATCTAGGGACAAATTAACAAAAATAGCAAAGTAACCAAGAGACAATATCGAGATACAACTAAAACATCTTCATCAGTGAAGATTGAGAGAGTTATCCAATGACATCAGCTAAAAATATCAAAAACTCAAGTGATCAACAAAAAGAAGCCTTGCGTAAAGCCGCTCTTGAATATCACGAGTTTCCAACGCCAGGCAAGATTGCAATTGCCCCAACTAAACAGTTAACTAACCAGCGTGATTTAGCGTTGGCATATTCACCAGGTGTTGCAGCAGCCTGTGAAGAAATCGTGGCCGACCCAGCAAACGCCTTTCGTTACACCTCGCGCGGTAATTTGGTAGGGGTGGTTACCAACGGTACAGCTGTTCTTGGTTTGGGAGACATTGGCCCATTGGCTAGTAAGCCAGTGATGGAAGGTAAAGGCGTTCTATTTAAAAAATTTGCAGGCATCGATGTATTTGACATTGAGATCAATGAAAAAGATCCGGACAAGTTAATTGAAATCATTGCCTCCATGGAACCTACTTTTGGTGGCATTAACTTAGAAGACATCAAAGCGCCTGACTGTTTTTATATTGCTCTTTTGCCTCTTTTGGAGCAGCTTCATAATCTTTTGTAAATGTATTTAACATTTTAGAGAAAAAATCATCA